>DASPRK010000120.1:0-4168 GCA_035624495.1 Methylomirabilis sp. (SeqCode)
TCCAGGCCGGTGCCAAGCAGCGCGTCCACGATCACGTCGTTCCCCGCGAGCAGACCGTTGTCGAACTCGCGCACGACGATGCCGGCAGCTTCACAAGCCTGGCGCGCCGCCGCGGCGTCGCCTTTCATTTTTCCGGCCTCACCCACGCCGATGACCGACGGCGCGAGACCAGCTTCCCGCGCCAGGCGCGCGATCACGTAACCATCGCCGCCATTGTTGCCCGGTCCGCACAGCACCGCGATGCGCCGCGCCCGCGGCCATTTCGCCCGCAATAGCTGAAACGCCGCTTCGCCGGCGCGTTGCATGAGCGTGGCACCGGGGATCTTGTAGTCCTCGATGGCCAGCCGGTCGAGCTCGCGTACCTGGGCCGCGGTGTAGAGGATCTCAGGGAGGTTCATGGGTTCGTCCTTTTTATAGGCAAGTAATATGATAGGCCCTATGCCTACCGCGCGAAACCGCCATGCCGATCTCGCACATCTCGCCGCCGACATCAAGGCGTGGGGGCGCGGGCTCGGCTTCCAGAAGATCGGCATCGCCGACGTCGTCCTCGACGAGGCCGAGGCGCATCTGCTGAACTGGCTGCGCGCCGGCCGATACGGCGAGATGCATTACATGGCTTCCCACGGCACGCGTCGCAGCCGGCCGCAGGAATTGCAGCCCGGGACGGTGCGCGTGATCTCCGCGCGCCTGGACTACCTGCCGGACCGGATTGCCGACAGCGAAATCGTGATGCACGACCCGCGGCTGGCGTTTGTCTCGCGCTACGCGCTGGGGCGGGATTACCACAAGGTCCTGCGCGCCCGGCTGCGGAAACTGGCCGAGCGCATCGAGGCGCGGATCGGGCCGTTCCAGTACCGCGCCTTCACCGACAGCGCCCCGGTGCTGGAAAAGGCGCTCGCCGAAAAGGCCGGACTCGGCTGGATCGGCAAGCACACCAATCTCATCGACAAACAGACCGGCTCGTGGTTTTTCCTGGGCGAGCTCTACACGAACCTGCCGTTGCCGGTGGACGCACCGGCCGACAACCACTGCGGCACCTGTCAGGCCTGCCTCGATATCTGCCCGACCCGGGCGATCGTGGCGCCGTATGAGCTCGATGCGCGCCGCTGTATCTCGTACCTGACTATCGAGCTGCGCGGCGCCATTCCCGAGGAACTGCGCCCGCTCATCGGCAACCGCATCTACGGCTGCGACGACTGCCAGCTGGTCTGTCCGTGGAATCGCTTCGCCCAGCCGACAAATGAACCCGATTTCGCCCCGCGCCACGGATTCGACGCGCCGGAATTGATCAAGCTGTTCTCCTGGACCGAGGATGAATTCCGGAAATACACCGAAGGCTCGGCGATCCGGCGCATCGGCTACGAGTGCTGGCTCAGGAATATTGCCGTGGCCTTGGGCAACGCGCCGACAAGCGATTCCATCGTCAATGCGCTGCGGTCCCGTTCAGATCATACGTCGGAATTGGTGCGCGAGCATGTCGCGTGGGCGCTGGCACGGCATGTTTAATTATTGTGGGACAGGTTAGGCGGTTCTTGCCGTAACCCCCCGGATAACGCCGCCGTCATTTCCACGTCCGCAGATGAGTCGCCGCCGGCAGTGCATGCGCAAGGCGTTACGGCGCGTAACGGCCGCCGGTGTTCGTTAAGGTGCCGTCGTTACCGCCCCACACGATCATCTCGCTGCCAGTCCCCACGACGCTGTGGTCGAATCTTCCTGTGGGCACTTTATTAATCGTCAGATCAGTAGCTGTCCAACTGTCGGCCACCGGATCGTAACGACCGCCGTCGTTAAGCAAATTGCCCGCTCCGTCCTCCCCGCCCCACACTACCGCGATGCCGGCGGGTCCGGTCCAGACGGCGGTGTGATTGAGTCTGGGCACGGGAGCGCCAGTCGTGGAGATCAGCCGCCAGCTGTCCGTGGCCGGGTCATACGCCGCGCCACTGTTGCTGACTCCTGCACTTGTGTTCCCGCCCCACACGATCATCTCGGTTCCGGTCCATACGGCGGTGTGATTCGACCGGCCGGAGAATGTCGTGGGAGGGACGGCAATTGTCCGCCAAGTATCCGTCGCCGGATTGTAGGCAGCTCCGTCGTTGCTCGGGCCTAGGGTGGTATTCCCTCCCCAGACGATCATCTCGGTTCCGGTCCATACGGCGGTGTGCTCGGCCCTCTCGAGCAGTCCGGACGACGGCAGCGTTCGCCACTTATCCACCACCGGATCGTACGCCGCTCCGGTATTGCTGAAACCCAGGGTGGTGTTCCCGCCCCACACGATCATCTCGGTTCCGGTCCATACGGCGGTATGATCCCAGCGTCCGGCAAAATTAATACTGCTCGGTGTCGCGATCGGGGTCCAGCCATTTACCGGATCGTATGCGGCCCCGTCATTGAAATAGTTGGGCAACCCGTCCACTCCACCCCAGACAATCATCCTGGCATGGAGATCGTCCCACACGGCGGTATGCCTGAACCTAGGCGCCGGCGCGTTGCTCGTCGCCGTGGCGCTCCAGGCGTCCGCAACCGGGTCATAGACGCCTCCGGTGATAGTGAAGCCAACGCTATCCTGACCACCCCAAACAATCATTCTGGTCCCGGTCCACACGGCCGTGGGCTTTGCCCGACCGGCGGGTGCGCCGTTCGTTGTCACGGGTTGCCAAGCGTCCGCCTCGTCGGTGGTGAAGCTCCAACTGTAAGTCGCGGACATAGCGTTGCCCGAAAGATCCTTTACGCCGGTGGTGATGGTTGCGGTGTAGACGGTGCTGTGCGCGAGGGGATTGACCGGTGTGAGCGTAGCGGTATCGCCGGTATAGCTGACAGACACAAGCACCGGTGGGTTGGTCGCGTCCTTCAGCGTAAAGGTCGTGGTGTTGATCGTGGCGGCGTTCATCGGCTCGCTGAACGTGACGCTGATCGCACCGTCGGCAAAAACGCCGGTCACCCCGTTGGCCGGACTCGTCGAGGTCACCGTGGGCGGCGTGGTGTCCGGAGTGCTGCCGCCACCGCCGCCTCCCCCACCGCTCGCGATGATCGTGAGCAATCCCAGCGTCATAACACCGGCGACGGCGCTACGGCGCCATACGCTGTGTTGACCTTCCCGAAAAGTCGTACGAACAGCCTTATTTGTTATTGCGATAGTGAAGTACGCGGCGACCGTGCCCAGCGCGATCGACAGGAGATCCAGTACGTCGAAGGTCCCGTTGAGAAAATAAGCGGCGGTATTGTCGAGAACCGGAACGCGCGCGAACCACGCCGGCACGGCCGCGGCGACGATCGGGGCCACCGCCGGAAGCTGGCCGAACTCGAACAGCGAGGCGACGACAAACCATACCGCGCAAATCCGGATCAACCGCGCTTTCGAGGAACCGGCGACCGCGGCCGTAAGCAGGATGAACGCATAGACATGAAGAAATGTGGGCAGGGAATTCCCGACCACGCCGAACAGCGAATGCTGTTGGGGTGCGAGAGCGAAACCACGGGAGAGAAAATAGACATGCTCGGGCCGGCGATCGAGCAAATAGACCGACAGCCCCAGGAACAATGCGGCTACAGCGAGCGCAACATAAAGAACCGACGGTCGCTTGCGCATGGGAAGCCTCGCTCTTTGTTTTTTATGATATCACTTAATAAAGAAGTGTTCCCGATAGTACTTGAGCTCCTCGATCGACTCGCGGATGTCGTCCAGCGCCTTATGGGTGTTTTTCTTGACGATTCCGTCACATAGCTTCGGTTTCCAGCGGCGCACGAGTTCCTTGATGCTGCTCACGTCGAGGTTGCGATAATGAAACCAGGCCTCCAGTTGGGGCATGGTGCGCGCGAGAAAGCGCCGGTCCTGGCAGATGCTGTTGCCGCACATCGGGGATTTGTTCTTCGGCACGTATATCTGGAGGAACTCGAGCGTCAGGCGCTCCACGTCCGTTTCTGAGTGCGACGACTGCTTGACCCGCTCGATCAGACCGGTCGATCCGTGGGTGCGCCGGTTCCAGTCGTCCATGGCGCCGAGCAGGGCGTCCGCCTGATGCACCGCGAGCACGGGGCCCTCGGCGACAACGTTGAGCTCGCTGTCAGTGACGATGGTGGCGACCTCGATGATCCGGTCGGTGTCCGGATTTAACCCCGTCATTTCCAGGTCTATCCAGATCAGGGCGTTGCTGTCCTGCGCCCCGTTCGG
>DASPRK010000146.1:0-12517 GCA_035624495.1 Methylomirabilis sp. (SeqCode)
CGAGCTGTTCCACCAGGCCGTCGTAGCGACCGCCGGCGCAAACCGCGGACTGGGCGCCGAGGCGGTCGGTGGTCCATTCGAAGACAGTGCGGGTGTAGTAATCGAGGCCGCGCACCAGGCGCGGATTCACGGTAAAAACGACGCCGGCGTCGCGCAGACAATCGCCGAGCCGGGCAAAATGCGCGCGCGAGGCTTCATCCAGATGATCCATGAGGTTCGGCGCGCCGGCGATGACGTCCTGCATCGCGGGATTCTTGCTGTCGAGAATGCGCAGCGGATTCTTGTCGAGCCGCCGCAGGCTGTCCTCGTCCAACCGGTCGCGCTGCGTCTCGAGATAGCGCACAAGTTCCTGCCGGTAGGCGGCGCGGACCGCGGAAGTGCCGAGCGAATTGAGCTGCAGCGCGATCCCTTCGAGCCCGAGCGCCCGCCACAGGCGCGCGCACATTAAAATGAGCTCAGCGTCGAGATCCGGACTTTCGATGCCAAAGACCTCGACGCCGATCTGGTGAAATTGCCGGTAACGTCCCTTTTGCGGCCGTTCGTGCCGGAACATGGGTCCGGCATACCACAGGCGCTGGACCTGGTTGTGCAGGAAACCGTTCTCGATGCCGGCGCGCACGCAACCGGCGGTGCCCTCCGGACGCAGGGTCAGGTTTTCGCCGCTGCGGTCCTCGAAACTGTACATTTCCTTCTCGACGATGTCGGTCAGGCTGCCGATGGAGCGCGCGAACAGTTCGGATTTTTCGAGGATCGGCAGGCGGATCTCGCGGTAGCCGTACGCGTGCAGCACCCCGCGGGCGACTTCCTCGATCCGCTGCCAACGCTCGCAAGCCTCCGGCAGCAGGTCGTTCATGCCCCGTATGGCCTGTATGGCCTTGCTCAATGGAATGCCCTCAACCGGCCTGCTTTATAGGGACGACCTTTTTTTCCGGCGGTGCCTCGCCGCGTTCCCGGCGTCGCTGCAGCATGTCACGGATCACCCGTTCGATTTCGTCGACCAGCTGATCGTTGCCGATTTTGTGATCGGGCTTGCCGTTGACATAGAGCAGGCTCGGATTGCCGCCGGCAAGTCCTACCTGCGCTGCCTTGGCCTCGCCCGGACCGTTCACGCAACAGCCGATGACCGCCACGTCGAGCGGCTCCATGATGTCCTCCAGGCGCTGCTCCAGTTCGTTTACGGTAGCGATGACGTCGAACTCCTGGCGCGAGCAGGACGGACAGGCGATGAGGTTGACGCCCCGGCTGCGGATGTGCAACGCCTTGAGAATGTCCCAGCCGACGCGCACCTCCTCCACCGGATCGGCCGCGAGCGATACGCGGATGGTGTCGCCGATACCCTCGGCCAGCAACATCCCGAGACCGATGGCGGATTTCACCGCGCCGGAGCGGAATCCGCCGGCTTCGGTGATGCCCAGGTGCAGCGGCTGTTCGATTTGCCCAGCCAGCTGACGATAGGCCGCCACGGCCATGAACACGTCCGAGGCCTTCACGCTGATCTTGAAATCATGAAAATCGAGCCGGTCGAGAATTTCGATATGACGCAGCGCCGATTCGACCAGCGCCTCCGACGTGGGTTCGCCGTATTTCTTCTGCAATTCCTTTTCCAGCGAACCGGCGTTGACGCCGATCCTGATCGGAATACCGCGATCGCGTGCCGCCTGCACCACGGCCTGCACGCGATCCTCGCGCCCGATGTTGCCCGGGTTGATGCGCAGGCAATCGGCGCCGAGTTCGGCGACACGCAGCGCGATCTTGTAGTCGAAATGGATATCGGTCACCAGCGGGACGGTAACCTGCTGCTTGATCTGCCCGAACGCCTCGGCCGCCTCCATCGTCGGGATGGACACGCGCACGATGTCGGCCCCGACGTTTTCGAGCTGACGGATCTGCGTCACCGTCGCCGCCACGTCCGTGGTTTCGGTGTTTGTCATGCTCTGCACGCTGACCGGCGCGTCGCCGCCGACCGCCACCGGGCCGACCATGATGCGACGACTGTGACGCCGCTTAATCGGATTTCCGCCAAACATCAGTTGTTCTCCGCCGCATTTTCTCCGAGCGTGAATCGGGCCACCTGGCCGCGCTTGTACCGGCTGAAATCGAAATTCTTTCCGTTATATTCCACCCGGACCCCGTCGGCGTTTCCCAGAAAAACGCTGAAGGGCGGCACGCCTTCGATCGTGACGCTGCGTCCGGCGGGGATATTCTCGTACAGCAGCTTGTTGTCGCGCGCGTCGCGAACGTCCGCCCACGACTCCTGCTCCGCATGCAGCACCAGCCGCGACCGCGGCATGTCGGCGGGTATATCCGCCGCCTGCCGTGCCTGCGCCATAGCCCGGTCCAGGCGCGGTGCGGTGGGGGCGCTTTGCGACTTCGACGGTTCGCCCGGCGATACATTGAGCATCATTCCGGAGGCCGTAACATTTTCGCCGGTGGCGCCCGGCTTTACCGAGGACGATGGTGCTTTGGAAGACGCCGCGCCGTGCGACGGCGCCACCGCCTTGGGCGGTTCCGTCGGCGGCATGGCCGACGCGGGGGCCGAGGCGGGTGCCGCGCCGCCCGCCAACAATGTGGACGGTTCGCGGTTCATGGTCGACGCGTCGTCCGTCGGCGCCGGGAACGTCGTGGCGACCGGCGGCGGGCTGGCGTGCTCCGGTGTTTCGCCCTGGTTGCGCCACCATATATAAACCAGCCCCAGCACGATCGCGGCGACCACAGTGGTGGCGGCCTTGACCACGCGATGGTCGCTGGTGACCTGCGGTGGCGGCGCCGACTGGGGCAAGGCCAGGGGTTTCGACGGAATGGTCAGCGCGTTGTAAGACTCGACGATCTTCTCCGGCGACAGCCCCAGCAGCTGCGCATAGCTGCGCAGGTATCCGCGTACGTAGGTCGGTCCCGGCAGATTTTTATAATCATCCTGCTCCAACGCGACGATCTGCTTGGACGACAGATGCAGAATCTGCGCGACATCTTCCGGCGCCAGGCGTAAGTCCTGCCGCGCCTTTTGCAGCATGCGTCCCGGTCCGGATGACGGCCCGCCGACGATTGGAGTCGAAGGATTCGCGCTGTCCATGATCTATTTCTTCCTTGAAGTCCCGATTGAAGCCAGTTGCGCGGCTTCGGCTGAATCGGGAAATTTGTTACGCAACAACAACGCGTAACTCGCTTCGGCATTCTTGTTGCCGAGCGCGTGCTCGATCCTGACCGCCAGCAACAAGGCTTCCGGCGTTTCCCCAGCCTCCTGGAAATAGCGTTGCATGAACCCGCGCGCCGAAAGAGTGCGGCCGAGGTCGAAGCTCAGCTTCGCCATCTGATACAACGCCGCCGGCATTTTCGGATTGATACGCAACGCCTCGCGAAAGTATTTTTCAGCGGCCGCTGGCGCAGGTTTTTTCATCTCGCACACCCCGGCGTTCAGGTACACGTCCGCGGTATAAGGATAGAGCGGATCCTTGATGGCCTGTTCAAACTGGCCGATGCCATCGTCAAGCCTGCCTTGCTCGCACAGAAACGCGCCGTAATTGTGGCGCGCCGATGAATTTTTCGGATCGTTGTTGATGGATTTTCGGAAGAGACGGTCGGCCTGGTCGTAATTCTTCAGGCGCCACTGCAACACCGCCATCATGTTATTGGCCTGGGAATTATCCGGCTCCTCGGCCAAGGCCTTCTTGATCTCCTCGTTGGCGACCTCCAGTTGACCGCGCTGCAGGTAACTGGCCCCGAGCATGACGTGCGTGTCGGCGCGCTGATGCCGCTTCTGCAGGTCCTCCTGGCGTTCCACCGACGAGGCGCAGCCCGCCAGCACCAGGGAGACCACGACCGTGACGACGAGGCGGCGGCTCACGAGCAGCCTGCCCGCGCCGTGAGGCGTTGGCGCCGGCGCGTGCGATCCTGCACCCGTCCGGCCAGCTGACCGCAGGCGGCGTCGATGTCGTCGCCCCGGGTCTTGCGCGTTATGGTCGTGAGACCCGCTTCGATCAGAACGTCGCGAAAACGGTCGATGACATCCTTCGCCGAACGCTGGTAGCACGTCTGCGGAAATGGATTGAACGGGATCAGGTTGACCTTGGCGGGTACGTCACGCAATACGTCCACCAGTTCGCGCGCGTGTTCCAGGCTGTCGTTCACGCCCGCGAGCATGACGTATTCGAAGGTCACGCGGCTGCGCGGTGAATCCGCGCAGTAACGGCGGCAGGCGTCTAGCAATTCGCGGATCGGGTATTTTTTGTTGAGCGGAACCAGTTGGTCGCGCAGGGCGTCGTTCGGCGCATGCAGCGACACCGCCAGGCTCACGGGGCATTCCGCGCGCAACCGCTCCATCATCGGCACCACGCCGGCCGTCGACAGCGTGACGCGCCGGCGCGAGAGGCCGTAGGCATAGTCATCGAGCATCAGGCGCATCGCCGGCACGACGTTATCGAAGTTGAGCAGCGGCTCGCCCATGCCCATGAGTACGGCGTTCGTGATGATGCGTTCGCCCTTGGGGTCGCGACCGAGCGCGCGATTGGCGACCCAAAGTTGCGCGATGATTTCCGCGACATTCAGACTGCGGTTAAAGCCTTGATGCCCCGTGGAACAGAAAGAGCAGTTGAGCGTGCAGCCGACCTGCGAGGACACGCACAAGGTGCCCCGGTCTTCTTCGGGAATGAAGACCGTTTCGATGGCATTGCCGTCATCCAGGCGCAGCAGCCACTTGCGGGTGCCATCGGCCGCCTGCTGATCCTGCGCGATTTCCGGTACGCGGACCTCGGCAAGCTCCTTCAAACGCGCACGCAGCTCCTTGCCCAGGTTGGTCATCGCGTCGAAGTCGTCCACACCATACTGATGGATCCACTGCACGACCTGCGTGGCGCGAAACGGCTTTTCGCCGATGCCGACGAAAAAATCCTGCATCGCCTGCCGATCCAGATCGAGCAGATTGGTTTTTCCAGCCTTAGACAAGGCGATCCTCATCGCGCGTTGGGCGTTAAAATCAAATAACGGATAGCACATGCGCTTTGGCCATGCTATCTCCGGTGACTCACCAAGAGAGCGCTACAAACTCCGGAAAAACCGGGCTTTTTGCACCCGTCACAGACGTATATTGTAGCGTCTGACCGGGGGGTCCGACAACGAAAGCGGGGGGATTATACCCAACCCGCGGCCATCCCGGGCTCAGCCCCCATGCTCGTCCATCCAGGCCATCTGGATCGCTTCGAGGATTTTCTCGCCCGAACGTTCCGCCGTATCGTCAAAATCAGGCAACTCCATGACCCACCGGTGCAGGTCGGTAAAGCGCACGGACATCGGATCGATATCGGGGTACTTCTCGCTCAGTTCAATGGCGATCTCGCGGGTATCGGTCCACTTCAGTCCCATGAGGCTCCTTTAGTGCTTCTCGGAAACGAGATTAATCGTGTATTTTGGTATTTCGACCACCAAGTCGGCATCGGCGACTTTCGCCTGGCAGCTTAAGCGCGATTCGGGTTCAAGACCCCAGGCCTTGTCGAGCAGATCCTCCTCCTTTTCCTCAGCCGGCTCGAGGCTGTCAAAACCCTGACGTACCACGACATGGCAGGTGGTACAGGCGCAGGACTTCTCGCAGGCGTGCTCGATCGAGATGCCGGAGTGGAGCGCGGCGTCGCAAATGCTGATGCCCGGCTCGACGTCGATGGTCTTGCCTTCCGGACAGATCTGCGGGTGCGGCAGAAAGGTAATGCGCGTCATGGTGACGGTTTCCGTCCGGAAGAATCGAACTCTTCCAGCCGGTGTCCCGCCAGGGCGCGTCGGATGTTGGCGTCCATGCGACGCTGCGCAAACGGCTGAGTCACGCGATCGAGCTCGTGAATCGCACGCTTGATGCGGGCGGCATCAGTACCGCGGCGCGCCATTGAAGCCTCCGCGAGGCGTTGATCGATTTCCGCGCGTTCCGCAGCCGTCAACAGCGAGGGATCCGCCGTCAGCGCATGCGCCACGGCCTCGATCAGGCGCTCCGCCTCGACCTGGTGTTCGCGCAATATCCGCGCCTGCTCGTCCTCGCGCGCGTGCTCAATGGACTCGCGCAACATCGTTTCGATTTCGTTGTCGGTCAGGCCATAGGACGGCTTCACCACCACGTGACTCTCCGCGCCGGTGGTGAGTTCCCTGGCCGAAACGCCGAGCAGTCCATCGGCGTCGATCTGGAACGACACGCGGATGCGCGCCGCGCCCGCAACCATCGGCGGAATCCCGCGCAATTCAAACCGAGCGAGCGAGCGGCAGTCGCTCACCAGCTCGCGTTCGCCCTGCACCACGTGGATCAGCAGCGCCGTCTGCCCGTCCTTAAAGGTCGTGAAATCCTGGGCCTTGGCCACCGGGATCGTGGTGTTGCGCGGGATGATCTTTTCCACCATGCCGCCCATGATCTCAAGCCCGAGCGACAGCGGGATAACATCGAGCAGCAGCATCTCCTCGTCGCGCTTGTTGCCGATCAGAATATCGGCCTGCAGCGCGGCGCCGATTGCCACCACCTTGTCCGGATCGATGTCCGCCAGCGGTTCACGCGCGAAGAACTGTGAAACTTTTTGGCGCACACGCGGCGTGCGTGTGGCGCCGCCGACGAGGACGACGCCGTCGACATCTGTCACCCGGATCCCGGCGTCGCGCAGCGCGCGTTTGCACGGCGGCAAGGTCCGTTCAATCAATGGGTCGATCAATTCATTCAAGTGCGCACGCGTGAGCACTCCTTCCCATGCGCGACCCTTTCCAATCTCGACGCGCAGCGGCACCTGTTCGGCCTGGGTCAACGCCTCCTTAGCGGCACGGGCATCGCGCAACAGGCGCCGCAGCTGCTTATGCGTCCTTAGCTCCGTAACCGTGCCCTCCCCGGCGCGCTCCCGGTCGGCGTCGTCCTGGATTCCGGCTTGGCGCATGATCCATTCGGCGATGGCGTGATCCATGTCGTCGCCGCCGAGCGCAGAATCGCCGCCCGTGGCCATCACTTCGAAAACGCCCCGATTGAGCCGCAGCAGTGAAACATCGAAAGTGCCGCCACCCAGATCGTAGATGGCATACACACCGTGTGGATTCTTGTCGAGGCCGTAGGCGATGGCGGCCGCCGTCGGTTCGTTGAGCAAGCGCAGCACGTTCAAACGCGCGAGGCGCGCGGCGTCCTTGGTCGCCTGGCGCTGGGCATCGTCGAAATAGGCCGGGACGGTGATGACCGCGTCGGAAATATCGACACCCAACGTTTTCGTGGCGCGGCGCTTGAGCGTCTTGAGGATTTCCGCCGAGATTTCCACCGGACTGTGTTCGCCGGCGATGGTGCGTATCCGCAGCATCGCGGAATCGCCGCGGGTGAATTGATACGGCAGGGATTGGCCCAGCTTGCGGACGTCCTCGACACCCCTGCCCATCAAACGCTTGACCGAAGCGATGGTATTTAGCGGATCATCGTGCGCCACCGCCATGGCTTCGTGGCCAACGACGGGTTCGTGTTGGGTGGCATAGCGGACGACCGAGGGCAGGAGGTGACGCCCCTGTTCGTCCGGCAGCGTTTCCGCGACACCGCTGCGGACACAGGCCACGAGCGAGTTCGTGGTACCGAGGTCGATTCCCACCGCATAACGGCGCTGGTGCGGTGCCGGTGTTTGTCCCGGTTCACTGATTTGAAACAGTGCCATGATCGTCAAATATGATGGATGCCGATGGCGATTACAACTCGGCAACAAGCTGTTCGTTCGATGAATACGCCATCGTTCCCGCGTATGCGCCAACAGTTGCGCGGTTCGGCGTCAGTTCAATTCTTCCTCGAGGTTGTCAATTTCCCGGCGCAACTTTTGCAAAAACTGCAACTCCCTCACGGCGGATCGCGCCCGGTTATTGCCCGCGGGCGTGTTCTCGGCGTACGCCCGGCGGAATTGTGCGATCCCGTCCTGCAGGCGACGCTCGATCCGATTCGCCAGCTCCGCGAGATCCTTGTGCGGATTCTCCGCCTGCCGCATCTCGTCCAGATTTTCGCGCCACTCCATCTGCTCCATCAGAAAAGCGGGGTCCATCGATGTGTCGGATTCCTCCCCGAGATTCACATTACGCAGGCTCAGAAGATAACCGCCGCGCCGGACCGGATCCTTGAGGACCTGAAAAGCTTCGTTGACGAGCGTAGTCATCTGCATGGAGAGACGCCGCTCGTGGTCGGAAGCGTTCGCAAACTTGTCCGGGTGAACGCGACGTTGCAGCTCGCGATAACGCACGGCAAGGTCGTCGGCATCGACATCGAACGTTGCCGTCAATCCAAACAATTCAAAATGATTTTTGCCAGGAGCGACCTGCATGCCCGCGGCGTCCGCCGTATCAGACGTTGAAGCTTTCGCCGCAGCCGCAGGTATCCTTGACGTTCGGGTTATTGAATTTGAAACCCTCGTTCAGGCCTTCGCGGGTGTAATCGAGCTCGGTGCCGTCGAGATAGACGAGGCTTTTCTTGTCCACGATGATCTTGACTCCGTGGCTCTCGTACACCTCGTCTTCCGGCTCGATCCGGTCGGCGTATTCAATCACGTACGCCTTGCCCGAGCAGCCGGATGTACGGACACCGATGCGCAAACCTTCGCCCTTGCCGCGCTTGGCCATAAACTGGCGCACGCGTTCGGCGGCGGATTCAGTAATGGTAATCGACATATCGTTTCGTTCCTCTCACAACGTGATTCACGCGGTGTCGGCTTTCGAGCCTTTTCCGGTCTTGGTCTGGTAGTCCGAAATTGCAGCCTTGATGGCGTCCTCCGCCAGGACCGAACAATGAATTTTGACCGGCGGAAGCGCGAGCTCCTCGGCAATTTGCGTGTTCTTTATCTTCCCCGCCTCTTCCAGCGTCTTGCCCTTGACCCATTCGGTCAGGAGCGAGCTCGAGGCGATGGCACTGCCGCAACCGTAAGTCTTGAACTTGGCGTCTTCGATCACACCCTGGTTGTTCACCTTGATCTGCAGTTTCATGACGTCGCCGCACGCGGGCGCGCCGACCATGCCGGTACCGATGTTCGGGTCATTCCTGTCGAACGATCCCACGTTACGCGGGTGCTCGTAATGATCCAATACCTTGTCGCTGTATGCCATCGTCGTGTCTCCTGAAAAACGCTCTGTTCTTTGACTATTTAATGGTTCAGTGTGCGGCCCATTGTACCTTACTGAGGTCGACGCCTTCCTGGTGCATCTCCCACAGCGGCGAAAGCTCGCGCAGCTTGGCGACCTTTTCCTTCACCAACGCCGCGGCATAGTCGATTTCCTCCTGCGTGGTGAATCGACCGATAGTGAATCGGATCGAGCTGTGTGCCAGTTCGTCGTTGCGCCCCAGCGCGCGCAACACGTAAGAAGGCTCCAGGCTCGCCGAAGTGCAGGCCGAACCCGAGGACACCGCGATATCCTTTAGCGCCATGATGAGCGACTCGCCCTCGACGAAATTGAAACTCATGTTGAGGTTGCCCGCCGTGCGGTTCTCGAGATCGCCGTTCACGTACACTTCGGGCATGCCCTTGAGCGCGTTCAGCAACCGGTTACGCAGCATCCGGATCCGCCCGATCTCTCCGCCCATCTCGGCCTTGGCGAGGCGAAACGCTTCGCCCATGCCCACGCACTGGTGCGTCGGTAACGTGCCGGAACGCATACCGCGCTCATGGCCGCCTCCGTGCATCTGCGCCTCCAGCCGCACCCGCGGCTTGCGCCGCACGTACAGCGCGCCAATGCCCTTGGGGCCGTAAATCTTGTGCGCTGACAACGACATTAAATCCACGTTTGTCGCATTTACGTCGATCGGCACCTTGCCTGCGCTTTGCGCCGCGTCGGTGTGAAACAGCACTCCGCGTTCACGCGTTAGCGTTCCGATCGCGGCGATATCCTGGATGACGCCGATCTCGTTGTTCACGTGCATGACCGAAACCAGAATCGTGTCTGGACGGATCGCGCTCTTCAGCTTTTCGAGATCGAGCAGTCCGTTGGGCTCCGGATCGAGGTAGGTCACCTCGTAACCGTCGCGCTCGAGCTGGCGGCAGGTATCGAGCACCGCTTTGTGCTCGGTCTTGCAGGTGACGATATGCCTGCCTTTCTTGCCGTAGAAATTCGCCACACCTTTGATCGCCAGGTTGTCGGATTCAGTCGCGCCGGAAGTCCAGACGATTTCCTTGGGATCGGCGCCGATCAGCGCCGCCACCTGCGCACGCGCCTCCTCGACCGCCTCTTCAGCGTGCCAGCCGAAGGGGTGCGAGCGCGACGCGGGATTGCCGAACTCGCCGTCGAGCGTCAGATATTTGCACATCTTTTCGGCCACGCGCGGATCGACCGGCGTGGTCGCAGAATAATCAAGATAAATCGGTTTTTTCATTTTCCTGCCTTGTCGCTCCAGTTACCGCTCGCGCGACCGTCTAGCCGACGGCGCGTCCCGTCATGCGTCGCAACTGCGCCAATTGCGACGCCAGCGCCGCTACGAAAGTGTCAATGTCCTGTTCCGTGCTGTCGTGACCCAGACTCACCCGGACCGCACTCAACGCCAGCTCCGGTTCAATATCCATCGCCCGCAATACCGGGCTCGGTTCACGATGTTGGCTGGCGCACGCCGAACCGCTCGATACTGCAATGCCACCGCGATCGAGGCGAAGCAAGAGCGTTTCACCGTCGACACCGGCGGTTCCGAAACACACGGTGTTCGGCAACCGCTCCGCGGCGGCGCCAAAAATCTCGACGCCACCGAGCGCAGACAATTCCGATTCCAGCCGCTGGCGCAATCTTGATACTCGCGTTCCGTAATCGGTCATGCGCGCCTTGGCCAAGTCCGCCGCGGCGCCGAATCCCACGATTCCTGCCACGTTTTCGGTCCCGGAACGCTTGTCTTTCTCCTGACCGCCGCCACGCAACAGCGGTTTTAATTCCACCGCTGCGTCAACAATGAGCGCGCCGACTCCCTTGGGTCCATTCATCTTGTGCGCCGACAGACTCATCAGATGGACACCGCTGGCGGCAAAATCAAGCTCGATCTTGCCTGCCGCCTGTACTGCATCCGTATGGAACAGCGCATCGCTGGCGCGCGCTTCGGCTGCCAACGCCGCAATATTCTGGATTACACCGGTTTCGTTATTCGCCCACATCACAGACACCAGCGCCGGGCGCGAACCGCGGAACGACTCGGCCACGGATGACGGCAAACGACCCGTCCGGTCCACTGGCAACACCATTACCCGCCAGCCGGCTTCTTTCAGGCTGACCGCGGGTTCCGTCACCGACGGATGTTCAGTGGCACCGATCGCCACGCATCCCGTGACGTCGACCGCCGTCGTACCCTTGATCGCAAAATTATTGGCTTCCGTGCCGCCACTGGTGAAAATCACCTGGCTCGGGCGGGCATTGACCAGCGCCGCCACTTGCTCCCGCGCCCGGTCCAGCGCTGCGCGCGTCGCGCGTCCAAAACGATGGACGCTGGACGGATTTCCGTGATGCGTCATCAGGTACGGCAGCATTGAATCCAGCACCCTCGGATCAAGCGGCGTGGCGGCGTTATGATCCAGGTAAACGGGCATGCCCGAACTCTGCGCCACCGGACCTAGTGCGCAGCTGCCTGCATCCGCCCTTCCAGACGCGAGGCCACTTCCTGCACATGCGGCTTGGTGACCAGATCGCCCAGGGTAATTCCGCTCAGGAATTCACGGATACGCGTGCTCAGATCTTCCCACAATTGGTGCGTCAGGCATGCTTCGTCGCCGTGACAGTTTTTCTCGCCGCCACAACGCGTTGCATCTATATTCTCATTAATTGCCATAATAATTTCGGCAACCGAGATTTTCGTCGGCTCCATGGCCAAGGTGTAACCGCCACCGGGACCACGAACGCTGTCGACCAGCCCGCTGCGACGCAGCTTGGCGAAAAGCTGCTCGAGATAGGACAGGGAAATGCCCTGACGTCGGGCGATATCTGCCAGCGTGACGGCGCCTTTGTCATAACGCAGAGCCAGGTCCAACATCGCCGTTACGGCGTAACGACCCTTCGTTGTCAGTTTCATAAGATATATTCCCGTACGGTTTATGTATGGTTAAGATTACATACCCGATGGTTTCAGTCAACTATTTCTTTAGGTAGTATCTCTTTTTGGAGGGTCATTATTATTTCGAGATTCTTCAAGGTTGCTGACTTCCAGTTCCGGCATGTCTAAATTTACCTTGATTCCGGCTTTTTCCAGTGCCGAAGACAAAATTTTCATTTTTTGATCAACAAGATGCATATGATCCAGCATCAGATCGATGGAATGCGCTATGGGATCCTGCATCTGCTGAGTCTGTCCATAGGCGTCGAAACCGATCTTTTTTGCCATGGCTTCACGCTGCTGTGACTTGGCCGAAGTTGCCCTAGGAGCAATGATACGCCCCGGTATGCCCACCACCGTCGCGCCGGCGGGGACATCCTTCACGACCACCGAATTCGAACCGATGCGGGCATTGTCTCCGATCGTGATCGGTCCCAGGATCTTGGCCCCGGCACCGACGACGACGTTATTCCCAAGCGTGGGATGGCGCTTTTCCTTTTTCCA
>DASPRK010000157.1:0-3483 GCA_035624495.1 Methylomirabilis sp. (SeqCode)
GCCTTTTGTCTTGCCCACGCGAACAAACTCCCGCCGCAACCACCTACTCGACTTTACTTAGCCGGCGCGGATGATAGTCGGGTCCAACGCGTGTCGTTTCTGAAGACAATGGAGGGAAACGCCACGGTGTTCGATCCCGCCGGCTTCCAGGTCCTAACATCCGCGCTTGAGACCTTGCGACCAGACCTTCTTATCCTCGTATCCCTCCGCCGAGTGCCGCCTTCCCGAATCGCTCGATTTCGCCGAGTTCTGGTGTGACCGTGGGGTTGTGAGGGCGAGAAGTGTCCACAAAGTCCGTCATGGACACAACTGCGACTGGGCGGCGGCGTAACCGTTCGTGGCCGGAGGCGCTGAAGCGGGAGATCGTCGCAGCTTCATTCGCGGCTGGCTCGTCGGTCTCGGAAGTTGCTCGACGTTACGACGTAAATACGAACCAGGTATTCAATTGGCGGAAGCTCTTTCGCGATGAGCCGCGTGCTCTGACCGTTTCCTCGTCGGCTCCGCATCTCACCCCGGTTATGGTCACGCCGGATGAGGTTGCTGTCGCCACGCAGCCATCGAGTGGCGCGGAGACAATCGAGATTGATTTTGGCGGCAAGTACCGGGTCCGCGTCAGCAGCGGTGTCGATGCGAAAGCGCTGCGACGTGTGCTTGACGTACTGGAGGGGCGATGATCCCGGTTCCCTCTGGCGTTCGGGTCTGGCTGGCGGTCGGACGAACGGATATGCGGCGAGGCATGAACGGGCTGGCGCTGCAGGTTCAAGAAGCTCTCGGTCGCGATCCTCACGCTGGCGATCTCTACGTGTTTAGAGGCGTCAGGGGTAACTTGATCAAGATTCTTTGGCACGACGGCATCGGCATGTCGCTCTACGCCAAGCGGCTGGAGAAGGGCCGCTTCATCTGGCCGGCGCCCGTCGATGGTGTGGTTGGAATCTCGGCATCGCAGCTCGCTTACATGCTCGACGGCATCGATTGGAGGAACCCGGTTCATACCTTCAGACCGGAGCGAGCGGGATAATTGCTGATGCTGCATTTTTTTAGGAGTCAGCGGCCACGATTTATGATTCTGTCTGTGGCATGGATTCGGGTCTTGGCGCACTTCCCGACGACATCGACGCGCTCAAGGCGGCACTGGTTGCGGCGCGCGATAAAGGCATCGTCGAAGCGGCCAGGGCGGTTCGTGCTGAAGCTGAGCTCGCAGTGGCGAGAGCCAAGGCTTCTGATGATCAAGCCTTGATCGCCCACCAGCAATTGCAGATCGAGAAGCTAAGGCGCCAGATCTATGGCCCTCGCTCGGAACGCACGTCGCGGCTTCTCGATCAGATCGAGTTGGCGTTCGAAGAGTTGGAGAGCTCGGCCACCGAGGACGAGATCGCCGCCGAGATGGCGGTGGCCAAAACCACGACGGTCGCGGCCTTTACCCGCAAGCGGCCGGCGCGCAAGCCTTTCCCCGATCATCTGCCGCGCGAGCGCGTTATCGTGCCGGGACCGACAGCTTGCCTTTGCTGCGGCGGCGCGCGGTTGCGCAAGTTGGGGGAGACCGTTACCGAGACGCTGGAAACGATCCCGCGCCAATGGAAGGTGATCCAACATGTCCGGGAGAAGTTCACCTGCCGGGATTGCGAGAAGATCAGCCAGGCTCCAGCACCGTTCCATGTGATCGCCAGGGGCTGGGCTGGTCCCAGTCTTCTGGCGATGATCCTGTTCGAGAAGTTTGGGCAGCATCAACCACTCAACCGCCAAGCTGAGCGCTACGCCAAGGAAGGCGTGCCGCTCAGCCTGTCGACCCTGGCTGATCAGGTGGGCGCGTGCACAGCGGTGGTGCTGCCGTTATTCAGGCGCCTTGAAGCACACGTCCTTGCCGCCGAACGCTTGCACGGCGACGACACGACCGTCCCGGTGATTGCCAAAGGCAAGACCGACACCGGTCGAATATGGGTTTATGTGCGAGACGATAAGCCGTTCGGCGGCTCGGCGGCGCCGGCAGCGGTGTTCTATTATTCGCGGGATCGAACGGGGGAGCATCCCCAGGCGCACCTGGCCAACTACACTGGGATATTCCAGGCTGACGCCTACAGTGGATACGGCAAGCTCTACGAGCCCGGGCGAAGTCCCGGCGATATCCTCGAAGCGGCTTGTTGGGTCCACGCACGGCGCCCATTCTTCGCCATGGCGGATTTGGCGGAAAACGCGCGGCGTAAAGCCCAAGGTAAGACGCCGGTTGTGATCTCGCCCTTGGCGCTCGAAGCAGTCCGCCGCATCGACGCGCTGTTCGAGATCGAGAGGGCGATCAATGGTCAGAGCGCCGATCGACGCAAGGCCGTCCGTCAGGAACTCAGCGCCCCCCTGGTGGCGGATATCGAAGCGTGGATGCGCGAGCAGCGTGCCAAACTCTCTCGCGCCAACGATGTCGCCAAAGCCATGGATTACATGCTCAAGCGCTGGACCGCCTTCACCCGCTTCCTCGACGATGGTCGAGTCTGCTTATCGAACAATGCCGCCGAACGGGCCGTCCGCGGTATTGCACTTGGCAGGAAGTCATGGATGTTCTGCGGTTCGGATCGCGGCGGCGAGCGGGCGGCCGTCATGTACAGCCTCATCGTGACCGCAAAAATGAACGATATCGATCCTCAGGCATGGCTCGCCGACGTGCTTGCACGCATCGCTGATCACTCCGTTCAAAGGCTCGATGAACTTTTGCCGTGGAATTGGCGGCCTCTCGGCGTGCCGGCCCGTCAGGCCGCCTGACCGTGGCGGCGATAAGTCACGTGTTCACCATCAGCCGCGTCGCCGAGATGCTCGGCGAGAACGAAGACTGGTTGCGAGATATCTCTATCGAAATGGACCCGGAAGATCGCCGCATCACCGTCTGGGGAACCAACGAACAGACGATAACGGCCTTCACCGACCTCGGCGTCGAGAATCTCGCTCTAATCGTAGAAATCTATAAAGCTGATCCGAGCCTGATGGCTCGTTACCCCAAGCCCGACTGACCTCGCGCGATCTTCGATCCCTATTCCTATTCAGCCCCCGCCGCGGCTCTCACCGGATGGTGACATTCCGGACATGCCACCGGCCGGCCAAAAGCGGTGCTCCTGACCCACAGGCGACATTGGGCGGCCATCTCTGCGTCGTGTTGTTCACCATCGTTCGGACATCGATTTCGTGACCTCGCAAGCGCATTCAACGAACCGCTCCACAACTGGGCTAAGGGTGCGGTTTTTCATGGTCAAAATCACGACCGGCCATGGGCGGAGAGGCAGATCGACAGGCAATTCCTGCAATGAATTAAAACGCACCACTGATCTTGGCAATGCCGTGATGAGCGGGCCGTTGGCAAGAAAATCCGTAATAACCGGCATACAAAGGGTCACGACACTAGCCTTTGGCATGTCAAGTCGCAGCGCTCGGAACGCCGCCAACAGCACGGCATAATTCCATGTATCAGGCGGGGCCAAAATCCAAGGCCCTTGGATAAGTTGC
>DASPRK010000170.1:0-8981 GCA_035624495.1 Methylomirabilis sp. (SeqCode)
ATGCCCAAGCTGAAGACCAACCGCGCCGCCGCCAAGCGCTTCAAAAAAACGGCGAGCGGCGGATTCAAACGCTCGCACTCGCATTTGCGACACATCCTCACCAAGAAAAGCGCCAAACGCAAACGTCACCTGCGCGGCACCATCATGGTGCACGGCACCGACGTCGGTCGCCTGCGGCAATTGCTGCCGCACAGCTGAGGAGGGATAACACATGCCAAGAGTCAAACGAGGAGTCACCGCCGGCGCGCGCCACAAGAAGGTGCTGTCGCAGGCCAAGGGCTATTACAACGCGCGCCGCAAGGTGTATCGCGTCGCCAAGCAGGCGGTCGACAAGGCCGGGCAATATGCCTATCGCGACCGGCGCGTCCGTAAGCGTGAATTTCGCGCGCTGTGGATCGCGCGTATCAACGCCGCCGCGCGCGAATGCGGCCTGTCCTACAGCCGATTTATGAACGGGCTCAAAAAGGCTACCATCGACATCGACCGCAAACTCCTTGCCGATATCGCGGTCCATGACAAAAAGTCCTTTTCCGTTCTGGCTGACAAGGCCAAGGCAGCTCTGGCAGCCTGATGTCGTGCCGGCCGCCGCGAGGCGGCCGCATGAAGCCAGTGTCGCAGAAAGGGAAAGGCCGATAGACCTTTCCCTTTTTTATTTATCGAACGTGAGCAGAACCGTGACTGAAACCACCAACGCCGTCGAACAGGATCTGGCGCAATTGTTGACACAGGCGAATGCCGCGATCGATGCCGCCGACAAGGCCGCAGCAATCGAAGACCTGCGGGTCAAGTACCTGGGTAAAAAGGGCGCGTTGACGGAACAGCTCAAGACCCTCGGCAAGCTCCCTCCGGAAGATCGCCCGCGAGTCGGCGCGCTGGTGAATCAGGCCAAGGAAGCACTGCAGGAAAAACTCGCCGCCCGCAAGCAGCAGCTGGAGTCGGCCGCGCGCCAGCAACAGCTGTCGCAGGAAGTGCTCGACGTAACCCTGCCGGGCCGCGGCGTGCGCCAAGGCGGACTGCATCCAATCACGCGCACGCTCGAGCGCCTGGAGACTCTGTTCCGGCGCATGGGCTTCGACGTCGCGGACGGACCGGAAATCGAAGACGATTACCATAATTTCGAGGCACTCAATATCCCGTCGAACCATCCCTCGCGTGCGATGCATGACACCTTTTATTTCGACACCCATCGCCTGTTGCGCACTCATACTTCGCCGGTTCAGGTACGTTACATGGAAACGCATCAGCCGCCGCTGCGTATCATCGCGCCTGGACGCGTCTACCGCTGCGATTCCGACGTGACCCACACGCCCATGTTTCACCAGATCGAAGGGCTGATGGTGGACGACGCGGTCAGTTTTGCCGACCTCAAGGGCGTGCTGAGCGACTTTCTGACCCAGTTTTTTCAGGAGGAATCGCTCAAGGTGCGTTTCCGTCCCTCGTATTTTCCGTTCACCGAGCCTTCGGCCGAAGTGGACATCAGCTGCGTGATCTGCGGCGCCATAGGTTGCCGCGTGTGCAAGAACAGCGGCTGGCTGGAAGTGCTCGGTTGCGGCATGGTGCACCCGGAAGTGTTTCGTCACGTCGGCATTGACAGCGAGCGCTGGACCGGTTTTGCCTTTGGCCTCGGCGTCGAACGCCTGGCCATGCTGCGCTACGGCGTGAACGATTTAAGATTGTTCTACGAAAACGATTTACGTTTTTTGCAGCAGTTCAGATAGGAAATTCAACCGTCAGGCCGCCGGGAACGCCCGCGAAGAGATTACCAGCCTTAATTTCTTAGCCCTGGCGAATTGGCGGTAAAAAATTTATGAAGATCAGCGAAAAATGGTTACGTGAGTGGGTATCGCCCAGCCTCGACGCGCGCGCCCTGGCGGACCGCCTGACCATGGCCGGGCTCGAGGCCGGAATCTCCGCAGCGGTGGCGCCCAAGCTCGACCGTGTAGTCGTGGGCGAAATAGTTTCGATCGCGCCGCACCCGGCGGCCGACAAACTGCGACTCTGCCGGGTGAAACCGGGCAAGGGGAAAACCGTCGACATCGTATGCGGCGCGGCTAACGCCGCCGTGGGCATGAAGGTGCCAGTGGCGCTGGAAGGCGCCACGCTGCCGAACGGCACCGTGATCAGGAAAACACAAATACGCGGCGTCAATTCCTCCGGCATGCTGTGTTCCGCTCAGGAGCTGGGACTGGCGGAATCCTCCAACGGATTACTGGAGCTGGATCGCGACGCCAGGGCCGGCACTCCTTTGACAGATTATCTCCATCTCGACGACGCCGTGCTGGAGATCGACCTCACTCCGAACCGCGGCGATTGCCTGAGCCTAGCCGGCATCGCCCGCGAACTGTCCGCGCTGACCGGCGTTAAACTGAAACAACCTCCCATCAAGCCGGTCGCTGCCAGACAACGACGGCGGCTCACGGTCAAACTCGACGCGCCGCAGGACTGCCCGCGATATGTCGGGCGCGTGATCGCCGATATCAATCCACGCGCGGTCACGCCGATGTGGATGAAGGAAAGGCTGCGCCGCAGCGGCGTGCGCAGCATTCACCCGGTCGTGGACATAACCAACTATGTGATGCTCGAACTCGGACAGCCGATGCATGCGTTCGATCTCGACAAAATCAGCGGCACCATCCATGCGCGTCACGCGCGCCAGGGCGAGACACTAACATTGCTTGACGAAAAACGGATCGAACTCGGGGCCGGGAGCCTGTTGATTGCGGACGACAAGCAGCCGCTGGCGCTCGCAGGCATCATGGGCGGGTTCGGTTCCGCCGTCGGTAACGCCACGCGCCAGTTGTTTCTCGAGAGCGCCTGGTTTCGCCCCGAAGCAATCTCGGCCCGCGCGCGCATGCTCGGCCTGCAAACAGAGTCTTCGCAACGCTTCGAGCGCGGCGTCGACCCCATGCTGCAGCGGCCCGCCATGGAGCGCGCCACGGCGTTACTGCTGGCGATTACCGGCGGCAAACCGGGACCGATCATCGAACAGACGGCCCGGCGTTACCTGCCGCGCGTCGCGCCGATCCGGTTGCGCGCGCAACGTATTGCTCGCCTGTTAGGCATGCCGGTGACGACGAAAACCGTCACAGCCATACTCGGGCGTCTCGGCATGCAACTGAAAAGAGCGGGGCGCGACTGGATCGTCGTTCCGCCCAGTTATCGTTTCGATATTGCCCGCGAGGTGGACCTGATCGAGGAAATTGCACGCGTACCTGGGTACGATGAGGTGCCCAGCCGACGACCCCGGATTGAGATGACGGCAGGTCCGATACCGGAGTCGCTGGCCACCGATTCGCGCCTGCGCGCGTTATTGGTCGACCGCGATTACCAGGAAGTGGTCACCTACAGTTTCGTCGACCCCAAGATACAGACGATTATTGATCCGCAAATTTCCGCGTTGCCCTTGGCCAATCCGATCAGCGCGGACTTGGCGGTCATGCGCACCACCCTTTGGCCCGGCCTGCTGCAGGCCATTCTCCACAATCAGAATCGCCAACAGACACGGGTGCGTCTGTTCGAGATTGGGAGGACTTTCGTGACGCAGGGTCGGGAACTGGCGCAGGAGCGCATGCTCGGAGGGGCCGTGACCGGCGAAGCCCTGGGGGAGCAGTGGGGTATACCCCGTCGCGGGGTGGATTTTTATGACGTGAAAGCAGACATCGAGGCGCTGTGCACGTTGGCCGGGTTCGGGGGCGAGGTCCGTTTCACACCCAGATTCCATCCAGCGCTGCACCCCGGCCAGGCTGCCGAAATTCGTCACCACGGCAATCTAGTTGGACGGACAGGGCTGTTGCACCCGGAGCTGCAATCCCGGCTCGGAACGGATCGACCAATCATATTGTTCGAACTGGTCCTATCGGTGCTGCAACGAGAGAAAATCCCGGTATTTCATGAGTTTTCCAAATTTCCGTCAATCCGCCGGGATCTTGCTATCATTGTGCCAGAGACCACGTCGGCGCAAGTGGTCCTCGAATGTGTTCAAAAAGCGACAGGAGATCTGCTGGTCAACCTTGAGCTATTTGATGAATATCGTGGGAAAGGCATTGATTACGGAAGAAAAAGTTTGGCACTGGGCTTGACCTTGCAGGACTCTTCGCGCACTCTTAATGAAGATGAGATAGAAAGGGTAATGGCGCAGGTAATCGCCGCCCTTGGATCCGAGCTGGGGGCGACAGTACGGCATTAAGTCCCTGGAGAACCAAGAAGAAGGATACAGGCATATGGCATTGACCAAAGCAGATCTCGCGGAAAACCTGTTTAACGAGCTGGGTCTGAACAAACGGGAGGCAAAGGAATTTGTCGAGCTGTTTTTCGAAAGGATTCGGGGCGCCTTGGCCGAAGGGGAGCAAGTAAAGCTATCCGGTTTCGGCAATTTCTCCCTGCGCCGGAAAAATTCCCGCCCCGGCCGTAACCCCAAGACGGGAGAGGAAATTCCCATTACCGCCCGGCGCGTCGTCACTTTCCGTGCCAGCCATAAGCTCAAGGAACGAGTGGAAGAGAACGCCCGCGAAAATCGCGAAAAGTTCAAAGAGCAGGCTGAACTGAATGCTTGACCCCGGCGAGAACCACGAACTTCCTGCAATACCCGGCAAGCGCTATTTCACCATCGGTGAAGTAAGCGAGTTGTGTGCGGTCAAGCCGCACGTGTTGCGCTATTGGGAGCAGGAGTTCCCGCAGCTCAAACCGGTCAAACGCCGCGGCAACCGACGTTATTACCAGCGTCACGATGTGATCCTGATCCGCCAGATTCGCAGTCTGCTGTATGTGGAAGGTTTCACCATCAGCGGGGCGCGTAACAAGCTGGAGCTGGACAATCCCGAACCCCGCGATGCCGATCGCCATCAAGCCATCAAGACGCTCATCCGGGACCTTGAAGATGTCCTGGATATGTTGAAAAAGCTTTAGAATCGCTTTTTGACGACCCGCGCCAGCCATTCATGGCGAGACTGAACTGGCTCCGATTAATCCCCAGCCCATGCATCGCTGTACGAGCGTTCAGTGGCTCCAACGCACATTAAGTGCATCCACGACGTCTCCACTTCGCCCTTGCCACGCGCTGATTCTCCGGTATGATGGCGGCCGCATATCTGCCGTACATCATGCGGGTCAATTCCACGCAAATTCACAAACGGGGCGTAGCGCAGCCTGGTAGCGCACCACCTTGGGGTGGTGGTGGTCGGAGGTTCAAATCCTCTCGCCCCGACCAATCTGGTTATTCGTGTGCTCCATTCCTGGCTTATGGTTTCATGTCGCCTCCGACGACGCATACTTGTGGGTGGCTGACCCGCGGAATTCATATGGAGTCGAAGTTGGACAAGCGAAGCCTGCCCGAAAAGCGAGGACCAGGGATGGTCCGAGTCCAAAGAATCCTACCGTGGGTCAGCCATCTACAAGTAGCTTTTCATCATCGCTGCAGGCGATTCAATAAATAAATCGCGATGAGAATTCTCCTCAGCAACGACGACGGTTATCTCTCACCGGGTCTCGCCTGCCTGGCGCGGGCCCTCACTTCGCTTGCGCACATAGATGTGGTGGCGCCCGAGCGCGACCGCAGCGGCGCCAGCAATTCGCTCACGCTCACGCAACCCTTGCGTGTCCAGAAAGCCGACAATGGTTTTTACTATGTCGACGGCACGCCGACCGATTGTGTGCACCTCGCCATCACCGGACTGCTGCAGATGGAACCCGACATCGTGATCGCCGGGATCAACCGCGGTGCCAATCTCGGTGACGATGTCATCTATTCCGGGACGGTGGCGGCGGCGATGGAAGGCCGGTTTCTCGGACTGCCGGCGATGGCGGTTTCGCTCACAGGAAAAATCGGAGTCCATTTTGAAACGGCGGCGCACGTAGTGGTGCGCCTGCTGGAGAAACTGCAGCGCGAGTCGCTGCCGGCCGACACCATACTAAATGTGAACGTGCCCGACGTTCCGGTCGCAGAGCTGGCCGGCTTCGAGGCCACGCGTCTTGGGCACCGGCACAAGGCCGAACCGGTGGTCCGCGCGAGCGATCCGCATGGAAACCCGGTTTATTGGGTGGGCGCACCCGGACCGGAAGCCGACGCCGGACCGGGCACAGATTTCCACGCGATCCGGAACCGATTCGTTTCGATTACCCCTTTGCACGTGGATTTGACCCGATATACTGCGATGGATCAGGTTTCCACCTGGCTGAAGACGATATAGAGAACACATATTGATTCCGGTGAAAGCGGATACTCACGGCATCGGCATGACGTCACAGCGCACCCGCGAGCGTTTGGTCCAGCGGTTGCGAGAGGAGGGCATCCGCGACGAGCGGGTGCTCGAATCCATCCGGCGCGTGCCGCGCCACTTGTTCGTCGATGAAGCGCTCGCCAGCCGGGCCTATGAGAACACCGCGTTGCCCATCGGACACGGGCAGACCATATCCCAACCCTACATCGTCGCGCTCATGACCGAGCGGCTCATGGCCGGCGGGCGCCTGAAAAAGGTACTCGAGGTCGGCACCGGCTCCGGCTATCAGACCGCGGTCCTGGCAAATCTCGTCGACAAACTCTACACGGTGGAGCGCATCGAACCGCTCATGAAACAAGCCCGGCGCCGTTTGCGCGAGCTCGGTCACCCAAACGTCCAGGTCAAGCTGTCCGACGGCAGCTGGGGCTGGAAGGAGCATGCCCCGTATGACGGAATCATCGTGACAGCTGCACCCGCGGCGGTGCCGCAGTCCCTGATCGAGCAGCTGGCGCCCGGCGGCCGGCTGGTGATACCGGTCGGGGGGCCAACCATGCAGGAATTGCTGCTGATTCAGAATACCGACAAAGGCGTGGTCCAGGAACGCCTGGAGCTGGTCAATTTCGTCCCGCTCGTGAGGGATTCGTTCTGAAAACGCGGGCTACGTATCGACCCGCGCAACGAATGTTACTGTTTCTGAGATGGAGCGGGGTTGCGGGCGTGTTGGCCGCGCTCACGGCCTGCGCTGGCAGTCTGGCTCCGGTCAGCGACCACAGCACCAGCCTGCGCCGGCCGCAATCGGAATACCGCGAGGTTATGGCGGGCGACACGTTATATAGCATCGCTTGGGAGTCCGGACGTGATTACCGTGACCTTGCCGCGTGGAACAACATCGCTCCGCCTTTTGTCATCGTCCCCGGCCAACGGATCGATCTCTACCCACCGAGCGGCAAGGAAACCGATCGCCAGTTATTGCCGGCATCGCCGCCGTCCTCGCCGCCGCGCACGGTCGTCACCGAGAAGCCCCCGGTTCGCGGCAAGACGACCGTGGAGAAATCCGTCGCGCCGCCTGCAGCAAGCCGGCCCGCTTCCGTTGCCGGTTCGAAACAGGTGTCGTGGACATGGCCGACGCACGGACAGGTACTGGAAGGTTATAGTGCCAGTGGTCCCAACAAAGGAATCGACATCTCCGGACGACGCGGCCAGTCCGTCGTGGCGGCAGCAGGCGGGCAGGTTGTCTATCAGGGAGGTGGACTTCGTGGTTACGGACAGCTTATCATCATCAAACACAACGCCGATTTTCTAAGCGCTTACGCCCACTGCGACAAGATTTACGTCAAGGAAGGGAATGTGATAAAAAGGGGGCAGAAAATCGCCGACATGGGCAGCAGTGGCACCGATCAGGTCAAACTGCATTTTGAAATCCGGTACCACGGCGCTCCGGTGGACCCGCAAGCTTATCTTCCCAGAAAGTAATTATGCCTCCGCGCAAACCATCACGCGTTTTACCTAAAAAGCGCAAATCCAAGGCTGAGCCGGTCAAGGCTGCCCCAGAGGCCGAAGAGGTCGAGGACGAAGCTCTCGTTCCGGCTGAAGACACCGACGACGAAGAGCCCGCTACGGAAAAGGTGGCTGAGCCGGCCGATGACGACGATGAGCCCGAGACCAGCACTCGTGAGTCGTCGGAAGACGTGTATTACTCGCACGCCGACGCCACCCGGATTTACCTGAAGGAAATCGGCTTCTCACCACTGTTGACCGCCGAAGAGGAGGTTTTCTTCGCGCGCAAGGCACAAAAAGGCGACGGCAAGGCGCGCAAACGCATGATTGAAAGCAACCTGCGCCTGGTGGTCAAGATCGCGCGCCGCTACATGAATCGTGGTCTGACGCTGCTCGATCTCATCGAAGAAGGCAATCTCGGTCTCATCCGCGCGGTGGAAAAATTCGATCCGGAGCGCGGTTTCCGTTTCTCGACCTACGCTACCTGGTGGATCCGCCAGACCATCGAACGCGGCATCATGAATCAGACCCGCACCATCCGTCTGCCGGTGCACGTGCTCAAGGAAATCAACATCTACCAGCGCGCCGCGCGCTATCTCGCGCAGAAACTCGATCACGAACCGACGCCGGAGGAGGTCGCTAACCTGCTCGACAAGCCGGTCGAAGACGTAAAGGGGATGCTGGGGCTGAATGAAAAGGTAGCCTCGGTGGACGCGCCGCTCGATGATGATCCGGATCGTTCGCTCCTCGACGCGATCGCAGATGAACGCACGCCCGATCCGGAGAAGGTGTTGCAACGCGACGATCTGCAGCAGCTGATCCAGCAGTGGCTCGACGAGTTGAATGACAAGCAGCGCGAGGTGGTGGAGCGCCGCTTCGGTCTGAACCATCGTGAGATCTCCACGCTCGAGGAAGTCGGCGCCGATATCGGTGTCACACGCGAGCGCGTACGCCAGATCCAGGTCGAGGCCCTCAAGCGCCTGCGTGTGATCCTGGAAAAAGCCGGCTACTCCGTGGATTCTTTGTTTTGAAACGCGGCAACTACCGATGCGCGCGGACTAACACATAAAAGTGAACGCGAGCAAAAGAAGCGACCTTGTTCCGCCGATGAGCCAGGGATAGCGAAGCGCTGGCGAAGAGCCCGCGATAGCCGGGGTAGGGGACCCCGGCGTAGAGTCACTGTGGCGCCTCTCAGCCGCAGGACGGTCGCGGCAAAACTACACGCCGCGCGTCCCGAGGGCGTTTGGCACACGGGACGTGCCAAACGTT
>DASPRK010000173.1:0-4625 GCA_035624495.1 Methylomirabilis sp. (SeqCode)
TTACCCTGAGCGTTCCGCTTCTGACCCCATCCTTCCATTTATGCGCATGCGGACTGACTAATCCTGCTCCGTGAACAACCGGAGAGCGCGTAAATGGTTACCCCGTTCGACCTGTCCTATTTGCGTTGCCTGTAGGTGGCAGCTTTACGCCGGTGGCTCCGAGACATACTGCCGATTGTCCTACACCGACATTCGGATGTGCCACGTACCATTTTGGTTAGGGTGCGATGTGACTAGCCTCTTTCACCCATCAAAAGTTACGGCGTTTCAAACACTGCTTTCTTGCGTCACCATTGGCAACTACGCTTGGTGGGATATCCGCATTGAGGCTCGCAGACTCCACCGTTTCCAGCCGCTTCACACCTGAGAGGAAGTCGTTCTCACGCATGGGCTGATGCATTCACCGCTATGTCAGCGGGAAGGGAATTGCACCCTTTAGGCACAGATGCACGGTTGTCGGCTCTGAATCCTCATGCCTCGTTCTAATAAGGCACAGGCACGCGACAACGTTCTCCGGATTGCTCCATTGATCGCTGGCACACGCCTGACTGAGGATACAACCTGGCGTGCGCCAGGATTTCACGATTCACAGGGTCGCCGAAAAGAAGCATACGGCGATGCGTGAAACCACCACCGCGTTGGGGCTGCGGATGGCTCCGAGGCGTTCCCCCTCGGATTCCACTATGCTGGTTGTTTTGCGTGGCCAGCTACCACGTTGCTGCTGCTCTTTATTTATTGCGCCGAGCCAGCGCTTCGTGCCCTGCCATGAGGGCACCGGCTTTATCAGCCGAGCCGACCCCTGCGGGTCGCACAGGCCGCGCATTATACATGGAATCGGGGGAAAAAGCGCTTCGGACTAGTGGCGCGTGGGGGCGGCGGGAATGGCATGCAGCGCGGCGAACAATTGTTCTGCATCGATGCTGTCGAATTCATAGCGGCTGCCGCAAAATTCGCAGTCCACCCGCACCGCACCCTGTTCCGCCAGAATCGAGCGTATTTCCTCGTGCCCGAGCATGCGCAGCACCGCCTCGACCCGCTCCCGCGAGCAGGAGCAGCGGAAGCTCACCGGCATGCGCGAGAACAGGCGGATATCCTCCTCGTGATACAGACGGCGGATGATCTCCCGGACCGGTAGCGCCAGCAGTTCCTCGCGGGTGATGGTCGAGCCGAGGTGCACGGCACGCATCCAGGCGTCGTCATCCGGCTGCGGTCTGTCCGGCAGTCGTTGCAACAGCATACCGGCGACCTGGTTGCGGTCGGCCGCGAGCCACAGGCGTGTGTCCAGTTGCTCCGAGCGGGAAAAATAATTCTCGAACGCCTCGGCCACGGTCATGCCCTCGATGCTGACGACGGCTTGGTAACGTTCCTTACCCTTTTGCGGATCGATCGTGACCACCAGCCGCCCGTTTCCCACCATTTCGGCAAGCGGACCCGCGGGGACCTCGCCTTTCCACTGGGCGATGGCGCGCATGGTGCGGTTGCTAGTGCATTCGACCACCAGCAGGTTCACCGGACCGCTACCCTGTACCTGCATGATGAGTCGCCCGTCGAATTTGAGCGTGGAGGTCAGCAGCGCCGAAGCCGCCATTAGCTCGCCCAGTACCTCGCGCACGCGCGCGGGATAGTCGCGGCGTTCGAGTACCGCCTGCCAAGTGGCGTCGAGATGCACGATCTCGCCACGAATCGGCGCATGCTCGAAAATAAATCGTTGCAGGCTATCGTGTTGAAGCATGACTCTCCTTTATTCTATCGCAACGTAGAGTTGCCACTTCCCGGGGCCGCTGCGGGAGTTAGCGGTGGTGCAGTCGTCCTTGATTAAAGTGTAACAAAACCGCCACATGATATTCGTTATACTGAAATAATTATGCTCATTCTTCTTGTCCGTCACGCCAAAGCCGAACCGCGCCCGCTGCTCGCCCTGGGACCGAAACGGGATTCCCGCCGTCCACTCAGCGACGCCGGCCGCAAACGCATGCGCCGGGCCGCGAAAACCCTGCACAAGCTCGTTCCTGCAGTCGATGTCCTTGCCTCGAGCCCGCTGTTGCGGGCGCGTGAGACCGCGGAAATCATTGCCGCACGATATGACGGGATGGCCGTCATCGATCTGACGCCGCTATCGCCCGGGGGTTCCGAGCGGGATCTCCTCGACTGGTTGTGCGCTCAGCGTCAGGACGCTACTGTCGCCCTGGTTGGGCACGAACCCGACCTCGGCCTGTTCGCCAGCTGGTTACTGTCCGGCAAGAAATTGCCATTCGCACCGCTGCGCAAAGGCGCCGCCTGCCTGATCCGGTTTGCCGAGATACCGGCACCCGGCGGCGGCGTGCTGGAGTGGTTGCTCACCCCCAAGTTACTCGACAAACTGGAATAATTCGGATGCCGCCCCGGTTGCTTGCATCAATCCATACCGGCCGCGTCGGTTCGCGAACCGATGCGGCCGTCGTCGCCGACTTTCCGCGCGCCTGCTGTCCAACGCACTGTGTCCGCGGTTAACCGAGCTTCCGCGCGCCGTCGCGATTGGCAAAACGAATCCGCCGGCGAGGCGTCTGTACGCCTGGCGCGGCGGCATCTCGACGCCGCCGGCGAGGCAGTCGAGCGCCTCGCCGAAGCCGCCGATCCTGAAGCCCTGCACGATTTCCGGGTCGCGTTACGGCGCCTGCGCAGTGTGATGCGAGCCTATCGATCCTGCCTCAGCAAACTGCCCAAAAAGTTGCGTCGCCAGCTCAAGCGCGTTGCACGCGCCACCAGTGTTGGCCGCGATGCCGAGGTGTTCTTGGAATGGCTCGGTTCCCACCAGTCGTTTCCGGTATCGGAGCGTGCCGCCCGCGAGTGGATGCAGCGATGGCACGAGCAAGTACGGGACACCGCGTACCGGCAGCTGCGATCCGAGATACCAGCCGATTTCACCGCGCTGGCGAAGCGGTTGCACCAGACGCTGACAGCCAGTCGGAACGCGGCGCCCTATGGCGAGGTGACGGCCGCGCGTTTGCATGCCCAGCTCGCGGAGCTCGCCGCCGATCTCGCGGGTGTTCACTCGCTGGCGGATGCCGAATTGATCCATGCAGCGCGTATTCAGGCCAAGCGCCTGCGTTACCTGATAGAACCCCTGAGCCGGCGTCTGCCGGGCGCCAGTACCGGGGTGAAACGACTTCGCGCGTTTCAGGATGACACCGGCGCGCTGTGTGATGGGTTTGTGCGTCGCCGGTTGTTTACGCAGGCGGCGGAAGCGGCGGGGGCGGAGCAGGCGCGCGCGGTGCTTGCGGACACGGTTGGCGAACAAACGGAAATAACCGCGTTGAACGATATCGTTCCCGGATTGCGCGAATTGGCGCGGCGCAGCGAACGGCAGGTGCAGCACCAGTTCCGACGTCTGCAGGGTCGCTATCTCGGACCGCGTACTCAAAGCTGGCTCGAGCCGTTCGTGCGTTTGGAAAACCGACTCGCCGCACCGCGCATGAAATGATTATCCCGCGGGGCGGCTGGCGGCGAGCGCCGCATCGGCGCCGTGGCGCGCGGCCTCCAGGTGACCGAGGAACTGGCGCGTACACACTTCCCACGTGTATTTCAGGGCCGCCTCGCGGCAGCTTATGGGATTGAGTTTGAGCGCTTCGAGCGCGGCATCGCGCAAATCATTGCTCAGGCAGCCGGTGACGCCGTGTTCAATCACGTCCGCCGGACCCTGTACCGGGTACGCCGCCACCGGAACGCCGCAGGCCAGGGCTTCAATCATAACCAGTCCGAAGGTATCGGTGCGGCTCGGGAACACGAACACGTCCGCGGCTGCGACATGCTTGGCGAGGTCCTCGTCGGACTTAAAGCCGGTGAAACGGACGGCGGGATACTTGCGCCCAAGTGTTTCCAGGTCCGGTCCGCTGCCGACGACATATTTGGTGCCAGGCAGATCGAGCTTAAGGAAGGCCTCGATGTTTTTTTCGATGGCGACGCGCCCCATATAGAGAAAGATCGGCCGGTTGGCGTCGAGATACGATTTGATGCGGGGACGGAACAGACCGGTGTCTACGCCGCGCGACCAGTAACCCAGGTTGCGGAATCCCCATTGCGTCAGGCGCTGGCGCAGCGTGGGCGTGGCCACCATGAGCGTGGTGGCAGGGCCGTGAAACCACCGCATCAGGCGGTAACTGAACGCCAACGGAATGCGCGTGCGCAACCACAGGTATTCCGGGAACTGCGTGTGAAACGCTGTGGTGAAAGGGAAGCGGTTCTTGAGGCACCAGGCGCGCGCCGCCAGGCCGAGCGGGCCCTCGGTGGCGATGTGCACCGCGTCCGGGTTGAGTGCGTCGAGCATCGCGCGTACCCGCCGCCCCGGAAAAACCGCGAGCCGGATTTCCGGGTAGCTCGGCAGCGGCACGGTGCGAAAATCCTGTGGCGAAATAACGTGCACCGTATGTCCGAGTTTCTCGAGCTGCTCGTTGGTCCGCGCGATGGTGTTGACCACGCCGTTGATCTGCGGACGCCAGGCGTCGGTAACGGTCACGATGTTCATGCCGCCTCCTCGATCGCGGATTCCTCGTTTCGACGCTCTCGGTTTTCCTCGAACAACCAGCGGCATTCATCGGCCCAGTGCAGTACCGCGAGCGAGCCGTCGTGGCGCTCGACCAGCGCGGTGC
>DASPRK010000174.1:0-3806 GCA_035624495.1 Methylomirabilis sp. (SeqCode)
GACGCTCTGGACGGTGCGCTTGTTGACTTCGTCGCGCAAACCGCTGTTGATCACCTGCTCGAGCCGCAATCGCGCGCCGGTCTCGGTCCCGCCTACCGTCAGGTAGTATTTGAGCGGATCGATCACGCGCCATTTCGCGAACGAATCCACCAGCACGTATTTTTTCTCCTGGGTCAGGAACGGCTGCGGCTCGGCGTTCAGGGTGAGGATGCGCGAGTCGAAATAGCGCACCTCGTCCAGGAACGGCGTCTTCCAGTGCAGCCCCGGTTTGTCGTCATAGCGCAACACCTGGCCGAAACGGACGATGATGGCCTTCTCGCGCTCATCCACCGTGTAGAAGCTGGAGTGGATCGTGATTACCACGAGCAGGATGATCCCCAGCAGCGCGAACAGTTTCGAATGGTTCATGGCGTCGTCTCCCGACGGCGTAAATCCGTGCGGCTCCGGCTGGCGGCGCTGTCCCGCAGCGGCGGAGTCGGTGGCGCTGCACCCGTCTCTGGAGGAGGCGCCACCGGCGGCGTCGGCGTGCTGGGCGGCACGCCCGCCGGCAGGAGCTTGTCCAGCGGGAGATAAATCAGGTTATTGCCGGCTTTCTGGTCGACAAAAATCTTGGTGGTGTTGGACAACACCTGCTCCATGGTCTCGAGATAGAGCCGCTCGCGCGTCACGTTCGGCGCCTTGACGTATTCGTTCGCGATCTGGGTGAAGCGGCGCGCGTCGCCGTCGGCGCGCGCGATCACGCTGGCCTTGTAGCCTTCGGCTTCCTGCAGCATGCGCGCGGCCGCGCCGCGCGCCCGCGGGATCACGTCGTTGGCGTAAGCCTCGGCCTCGTTCTTGAGGCGTTCCCGATCCTCGCGCGCCTTGACGGCGTCATCGAATGCCGGCTTCACCTCTTCCGGCGGCTGCGCGCGCTGCATCTGCACGGCCTGGATCGAGACCCCCACGCGATAGTTGTCGAGGATGGATTGCAGCAGTTGCTTGACGCTGTCCTCGACGTTCTTGCGGTTTTCGAAGACAAAATCAAGCGTGCTGCGCCCGACCACTTCGCGTACCGCGGATTCGGTTGCCTGACCGATGGTCGTTTCCGGGTCGCGCACGTCGAACACGTAATCGGCCGCGTTGTTCACGCGGTATTGCACGGCGAACTCGATGTCGATGATGTTTTCATCCTCGGTCAGCATCAGCGCTTCCTTCGGCACCTTGCTCTTGCCGCCTCCGCGCGCATTGCTGCGATAACCGATTTCGATCGTGGACACCTTTTCGACGTTGACCTTTTCGACTTTCTCGATCGGATACGGGAGATGCCAGTGCAAGCCGGCGTCGGTGATCTCGGTTTCCTTGCCGAAACGCAACACCACTCCGCGCTCGCCCTGGTTGATGACATAGAAGCCGGTGGCGGCCCAGATAACCAGCGCCACCCCGACGATCAGGACGATGCCCAATCCGCTGGCACGGCCCGCGCCGCCTCCGCCGAACAGAGCGGCGAACTTCTGCTGCAGATTTTTCACGATGCGATCGAGATCGGGCCCGCCGGAATCCGGTTTCCGGCGTTGACCCCATGGATCCTTGCCCCCGGTTTTACCGGGTTCATTCCAGGCCACAATTTACTCCTTTGAATTCAGGCGCCAATGCAGCAAAAAGCCGCATTCTAGGGTCATGACCCGGTGGGAGCAAGGACGGATTCGTCTTCCGAAGGCAGATACGATTCGCGAAAATCCGGTTGCTGCCGCAACCACGCGAACTGCGCCGGCTCGAGCGCCAGATCCATGCGCCAGCCGCCGGTCTCCATGTTCGTTTCGGCGACAACATCGAAGCGTTCGTACAGCATAGCACGCAACCGGCCCGCTTCAGGAGGCAGCAACAGGCGATAACGCTGGCGTTGATGGCGGAATTGCTCCGCCAGCGCCTGCTGCAACAGATCCATGCCGGCGCCGCTGTGCGCGGAAACCCAGACGCGTGAAATCCGGCCGTTGGCGTCGCGCTCGTAACGCGCCGCATCGGCCGTGAGATCGATCTTGTTGAACACCACGATCTGCGGAATCGTGCTCGCCTCGATTTCCGTCAGCACCTCGTTCACCCGCTGCATCTGGTCGAGGCGCTCGACATTGGCGGAGTCCACGACGTGCAGCAGCAAATCAGCCTCGGCAACCTCCTCGAGCGTCGACTTGAACGCCTCCACCAAGTCGTGCGGAAGATCGCGGATGAATCCAACCGTGTCCGCCAGAATCACGGCGCTCTTGCCGGGCAGTTCGAGCCGGCGCATCGTCGGATCGAGCGTGGCGAACAGCTGGTCGGCGGCATAGACCGACGCGGCGGTGAGCCGGTTGAACAGGGACGACTTGCCGGCGTTGGTGTAACCGACCAGCGACACCGTCGGGATCGGCACTTTGTGGCGCGCCCGCCGCCGGCTGCGACGCTGCACGTTAACCTGCTTGAGACGCTCGTTGAGTTTCTTGATGCGGTCGCGGATCAGGCGCCGGTCGACTTCCAGCTGCGTCTCGCCCGGTCCGCGCAGGCCGATGCCGCCCTTCTGGCGCTCCAAGTGGGTCCAGCCGCGCACCAGGCGCGTGGACATGTGCCCGAGCTGCGCCAGCTCCACCTGCAGCTTGCCTTCGGCGGACCGGGCCCGTTGCGCGAAAATATCCAGGATGAGCCCGGTGCGGTCGAGCACGCGGCAACCGACGATTTTCTCGAGATTGCGTTCCTGCGCCGGAGAAAGCTCGTGATTGACCAGCACCAGATCGGCGTGTTCGCGCGCGACCACGTCCCGGATTTCTTCGGCCTTGCCCTTACCGACGAAGGTGGCTGCATCCGGCACCTGACGGCTGCCTTGAATGGCGCCGCAGACTTCGGCGCCGGCGGATTCGGCGAGCAGCCGCAGTTCGTCCAGTGCCTCCTGTTCGAGGCGACTCGACAGCCGCAACTGCACGAGCAGCGCGCGCTCGCGGCGGCGCGCGCCCGTGTCGGAGGTCAGCGGGAGCTTATTCGTTTCCAGGGCCCTTGACGTCGGCGTCGTCCGCGCCTTCAAAATGAAACTTCACCGGGCGGCTGGGAACCACCGTGGAGATGGCATGTTTGTAGATCATCTGGCTCACGGAATTCTTGAGTAGCACGACAAATTGATCGAATGACTCGATCTGCCCCTGCAGTTTAATGCCGTTCACCAGAAAAATGGATACCGGGACATGTTCTTTGCGCAGAGTATTAAGGAAAGGGTCTTGTAAGGCTTGCCCCTTTTGTTGGCTCATGACAGTTCTCCTGTTCTTATGTCTATTTGCCTTCCGGCTTCTCGTTGTGCCGGCCTGTTCATGGCCGGTGAAATACAAGTATAACCCGAGATCGGGCCTTTATAGACGAATGGTCGCCTGTAAATACCCTAAACACGCCTTTTCCGGCGCGGAATCGATGTCGAACGCCCGCACTTCCGGATAGCTTCGCAACCAGGTTATCTGCCGTTTCGCAAACTGGCGCGTGGCGGCAAGAGCCTGATTTATCATTTGATTATAACTGACTTCTCCAGTCAAGTATTTCCAAGCCTGGCGGTAACCGACGGTGCGGATCGAGGGCAATTCAGCCGTTAGATCGCCGCGGCGGTAAAGATGTTCCACTTCCCCGAGAAAATTCCGCTCCAGCATTGCGTGAAAACGCCCTTCGATGCGCGCGTGCAAGCGCGCCCGGTCCTGCGGCCAGAGCGCGATTTTCACCAATTGGTACGGTAACTCGCCGTGCAACCGCGTGCCGCCGAGACGACTCGGCGACTGGCCCGTCAGCGCATGAATCTCCAGCGCACGCTGGATGCGCTGGGC
>DASPRK010000175.1:0-2507 GCA_035624495.1 Methylomirabilis sp. (SeqCode)
TTGGCTTCGCGGAACCCGTCGGCGTCCACGTGCGGCCCGAAGGCGAGAATGTCGGTGGCCGGGAACTGTTCGCGCAATTTCCGGATGTGACCGGTGGCGTCGCGCGCGGTCAGGTCCACCACGATCAGATCCGGGGCCTCAGCGGCGTCGCGCCGTAGCATCTGCGCCCAGGCGGCCTTCCAGCGCGACTCGATGCGCACGCGGCTCATGAGGTCGTCGCTCCATAAAAGAATTTTCATAATCGTTCCTCGTAACAAATATCGGATCAATCCCGTCGCACGTCGTCCACGATCCGGCCGTCGCGCAGCGTGATCAACCGCCGCGAGAAGTCCATCACCAGTCTGTCGTGAGTGGAAAAAACGAACGTCACGCCGTGTTCCTGGTTCATGTGCCGCAGCAATTGCATCAGGTTCTCCGCGGTTTTGGAGTCGAGGTTGGCGGTCGGCTCGTCGGCCAGCACCAGCGACGGCTCCGAGACGATCGCGCGCGCCACCGCCACGCGCTGCTGCTGACCGCCGGACAGCTCGCCCGGCCGGCGGTCTTCGAGGTCTTCGAGCCCGACTTCCTTGAGGATCTCGCGCGTCTTGGCGCCGCGCGTCGCCGCCGGCACGCCCTGCAGCTGCATGACGAACTCGACATTTTCCCGCGCCGTCAGCACCGGGATCAGATTGTACGCCTGGAACACGAAGCCGATGCGCCGCAGACGCAGCTCGGCGAGCTCACCTTTCTCCATCCGATCGACGCGGTTGCCGTCGACGTAAATCTCGCCGCCCGAGGGCCGGTCGAGACCACCGATGAGATTGAGCAATGTGCTCTTGCCGGAGCCGGAGGGACCGGAGAGACAGACGAAATCGAGGCGCGGGATTTCCAGATTGATGTCGGCCAGCGCCTGCACTGCCACGGCGTCCTGACGGTAGACCTTGCTCACGCTGCGGCAGACGACGGTATGCTCCATGGTCAAACCCTGGTGATCGCTTCGACCGGCACGTGGCGCGCGGCGCGCCACGCGGGATACAGGCTCGCGGCCAGTCCCAGCACGGTGACCAGCACGTTGGCCGCGGTCACGTCGCCCGCGCGCAGCGCCGGATAAATGATCGGGCTCACGCCCATCATCTCGAAGCCCTTGGCGAAGGCGGAAAGATCGAGACCGTCCTTGAGAGCCAGCACCGTGAGCCAGCCGCCGAGGTTACCGAGCGCGAGCGCGACGGCGAGCAGGATGCACGACTCGGCGAGCACCTGCCCGAGGATGTGGCGCGGCGGCATGCCGAGCGCCTGGAACAGCCCGAACTCGCGCGTGCGCTCGAACACCGCCATGAGCAGCGTGTTGACGAGACCGAAAGACATCGCGGTGAACACGATCACGTACCAGACGATCAGAATCACATTGACGACCTTTTCCGTCAACACCAGCAGCGGCTCGACCACGGTCCAGGGCTGCACATCGAGATCCGGCGCCGCCGCGCGCAACGCCGCGAGCAGGCCGTCGAGGCGGTCGCGGTCCGTCGTCATGAGCGCGATCTCGGAGATGTTGTCGCCCAGCTTGAGCATCTGCCGGGCGCTGGCAAGCGTGACGAAAATATAACTTTCCTCCGCCGCCTGCGGCTCGGCGTCGAAGATGCCGACGACGCGAAACCCGCGGTCGGCGACGCTGTTATTGATGTCCTGGCTCATCACCACGACACGCCGCCCCACGCCGGTCTCGAGCCGCTCGGCCAGCTTGCGACCCAGCAGAATGCCGGCGTCATCCCCTGCTTCGAGATACCGGCCTTCGGTGACGGCATCCGGGATGAACGACAGCCCGCGCTCGCGCGCGGGGTTGATGCCGACCAGCGTGACGCCGGCGGATTCGCGCTCGCTCGCCACCACCGCCGGCACCCGCACGCGCATCGCCCAGGCCGTGACCTCCGGCCGCGACAGCGCCGCCGTGAGCGCGGGAGCAGGCGGGCTCAGGCTGTGCTCGATCACGGGGTCGTCACGATAACCGGGCGCGTGGATCTGGATATGTCCGGTGAGATTCAGGATCGCCTTCACCAGCTGCTGTTCCATGGAACCGCGCGACAGCGCGGCGAGGCTCACCATGGACCACACGCCGAGCGCGAGCGCGAACAGGATCGCGGCGGTGCGGCCGCGATGGCGCCAGAGGTTGCGCCAGGCGAGGGTCAGCAGCAGCGGGGCTTTGAGCATGGGCATGGCTACACCGCGTGCATCGCTTCCACCGCGTTCAGCTTGCGGATGCGCAGCGCCGGGTAGAGCGCGGCGGCGGCCGTGAACAGAAAGATCACGCCCGGCCCGAGCGTGAAGCCCGCGAAAGAAAGCTTGGGATAAATCACGCCAGGCAGGCCGAACTGGCCGTAGATCTCCTTCATTCCCGGGAACGTGAAGCCATGCTGATGCAGATACACGGCGATGCCGCCGCCGACGACGATGCCGAGGACAATTCCCATCAGTGTGAGCAGCACCGACTCGAGCAACACCAGACCGCCGAGGCGCCACGGCGTGGCGCCCAG
>DASPRK010000179.1:0-33905 GCA_035624495.1 Methylomirabilis sp. (SeqCode)
GCCTTGTTGCTGTCGGTGGCGTCGATTTTCTCCTGCAGGGCTTTGTGCGCCGCGGCGTCCTGGCCGGAATAGACGAGTTCGGCGATATGCCCCTGCAAAACGTCTTCCCAGAACTGGCGCCGGCGCGACGGATATCTGAAGTGCTGTTTGACCTTGTCGCGGAACGCGGACACCAGTCGCGCCAGCCGCCCGTAACCGGCGGGAATGAGCGTTTCAAGGCGCGCGCGAATCAGGCGCGCCAGCACCGGCGAGGCGCCGCCGGTCGAAACCGCCACGATCACCGGGGAGCGGTCGATGATCGACGGCATGATGAAGGTACAGAGATCGGGCTGATCGACGACATTGACCGGAATGCCGCGCGCCTTGGCGGCGTCCGAAACCTGCTGGTTGACCGCACGGTCGTCCGTGGCCGCGATCGCCAACGCGCAACCGTCCAGTGCCGCGGGGTGAAATGCCTGTGGGTTGTACCGGACTTTGCCGTCCGCTACCCAGCGGCGCATCGTTTCGCCCAGATCCGGGGCGTGAATCGTGACTTGCGCGCCGGCGTCTAGCAGCAATAAAACCTTACGGGCCGCGACCTCTCCGCCTCCGATCACGGCACAGGCGCGACCCTTGAGATTGAGGAAAACAGGAAGGAAATCCATGGGTTGAATTATACCCGGGATATCAGCGATGTCGTGCGGAAATATCTATCCCCACACGGATATCCGTAAAGTGGTAGGAAACCAATTCGGGAGTTTACGCGCAGGCAGAGACTCCGGGCGAAGACGCCTGGGCAAGCGCGTAATGGCGCAGGCGTTCGTGCAGAACCCTGCACCCAACGAGCCGATCGCAACGTGGCCTTCATGCGCGAAACCCTTGGTGAGGGTCGCACCTTGCGCTAGCGCAATGAGGTTCGCGACGATTCCGTCTGAAAGAGCGCGCCACGGAAACGGACGTTTGGCTGTCTGCGGCAATGTTCACATTGAAAGGAGGCTTTTGACAGAACGAAATTTGCAGCCGACCCGGAATAAACGGTTCCATCGGCTCAAGTACGCAATCGCGCTGTCGGGACCAACGAGCGATCGGGATATTTTATGATTGCGCGCGGCGCAGCCGCCCCGTGCCTGCAATTCCAGCCACGCCCATGGTCAACAAGCTCAGCGCCACTGGCAGAGGTGCTGTACTTACCGACGCATCATCCAGGTACCGATTAGGCGGGATCGTCCCGAAACCCAGACAGTAACGTGCTCATCGAGGCGGTAACCGTAAACTGGAAGTTATCCATCGCTACGGTTGCGGAGGCAAAAATGTCTGACCAAAAAGCACATTACCGTCTGCCGAAGCCTGAAGCTCGTTGGCCCAGAAACCGCAACGGCCGTAGTGCCGCAGCCCTCAGTAAACGTTTGCCACGTCCCGTGTGCCAAACGCCCTCGGGACTCGCGGCGTGTAGTTTTGCCGCGACCGTCCTGCGGCTGAGAGGCGCCACCGTGACTCTACGCCGGGGTCCCCTACCCCGGCTATCGCGGGCTCTTCGCCAGCGCTTCGCTTTCCCTGGCTCATCGTTTGAATTAACAATAATAAGTAATTTATTAATATTTAATATAAAACAGCAACAGTGGTTCTAACACCTAACACTTTACCCGCGATACATCAGGTCATCAATGGACCACCCCGTTTGAAATTTAAATGGCGGAGAGGGAGGGATTCGAACCCCCGGACGGTTGCCCGTCAACGGTTTTCAAGACCGCCGCCTTAAACCACTCGGCCACCTCTCCGGAAGCCCGAAGCATAGCCGATCCGGCGTTATCGGGGCATCCCCGGATAGGTGGGACTCAAGCATTACATAAATGGTTGTCGCGAGTTAAATCAGCAGCTGTAGCGACGGCGCGCCAACCCTAGGAATACGCCCAAACCGGCGAGCATAAAGCCGAACGCGCCGGGCAACGGCGCTAGGGTCATGTCGACCTGGACGTTACCCAATCCGCAACTTTCATCGGCCAGGCCCTGCAAACCGCTGGCGGCAAAGTTGAGCGTCACGGCACCACCCGAATGGGCGAAGCTGAAATTCAGGTCGTAGACCGACTCCATGCCTGGGTTCCCAGGTTCGGGTCATTGAAGAAAAAGCCGAGCGAGTAGCACTTGTTAGCCCCGTCATCGGGCCGTCTTGACCCGGGCCGTGGTACCCCTGATAGGGGGCGGGTGCAGGGCGTGTAAGCGGTATGTAGGTGTAGCTCGAGAATGCACCGTCGCAGGTCTGACCGGCCGGGTTTCCGTTGCTGAAGGTCGCGCCAAGGCTCCAGGCGTCCGGACCCAAGGCATCACCGGTGACGACGCCGGTGTCGTTACCGTTCCAGGAGCGTATCAAATAAATTTGAAACGACAGTGACACTTGGGCGTGGATCGGAAGGTTATTGAGCTTCAGGCTGACAACGTTGTTGCCGCACTCGCCCAGGGACTTGCGGTGGCCGGCATAGTCCCGGTTGGGCGCTGCGGTGTTACTGGTCTGGGACTATTCGTTGCCGACCGCTCCCTGAAATCGTTGAGATAATCCGTGGCGCAGAAATGGCCGGGGGTGTTAAACAGAACCGCCAGCATTGCCGTGCGAAATGCGAGGAAATTCGGAGATTCGTTACGCGCCAACAAAACGACCTCCGCCGGTACCTCCCGGAGTTGATTGAAACGGCGGATCCATCACGCCGTAATGGTTCATTATTTTGCCCAAAATACCCGTACCAACTCGATACCGACGTAAGCCCGATTTTCGATATCTTTTTGCTTAATAATCCCAATCTTAAATACACCTGTTAAATCTTTTTCTAGACTCCATCCATCGAGACTGTAACCGACTTTGGTGGCGTGGTAGTCGGGGTTCCCCTGAAAGATGATCTCGAGGCCGTGCCAAACGGCTCCCGAAGCCGCTGCATGCAGCGGCTTGATGCGGACCCAATATTCGTCGGGGCCAGCGGCATATTGTGCCGCACCCACAAAGCGCCACAGGGGGCTCAGGCGCCGGTCCGTTTCCACCAGTACCGGCAGGGACGACTGTTTTCCCCGGGTACTGGCATTTTCCCGGTCCGGGCTGAGCGAGGTATCGCGGTAGCCCGCGCCGACATAGGCCGCCCAGTAACCGAGCGTATCGGCCCGCTGATAACCCAGTGACGCCGCGAAGCCAGGCGCGTAGGCGCGGACCTCGCCGTCGGAATCGAACGTGTATTCCAGCCAATCGAGCCAGTAACGCTGCACCCAGCCCTGTCCCAGCCCGGGCGTGGCCGGCAACGGCGCGACCGCGCCAAGATAGGCGTAATTGTTGTGCTTTTCCGCGAGCTCCATTCCGCCGAGCCCGATCCAGTCCTTGGCCCAGGCCATGGCCAGCGGAGCAAGCAACAGAGACAGGCACGCCAGCGCCAGAACGAACTTGGGCACGCGGCGCCCACCGCGACGCTTTCCACCTTCACTGCCTTGGCCCTGGAACGCTATCTCCGCGGAATAGATTGTGGCCGTCGCCGCCTCCAGTTGACGCTCCGCAGAGATCACTCCAAACAACATGTTTTCCGGCATTCTGCCAAATATGTAGATTTCCAGGCGGCTGCGCTCCGGCACCGCTTCGAACAAGACGAGCCGGGCGGACTCTCTGCTCCAGTCGGTGCGCGACAACACCGCAAAGGCGTCGGTGCGTGGGCCGGCGCCGGTCCGATGATAGATGACCGGAAGCCATTCCTTGGCCGATATCCGCGCCAGCCCCTCCCGGTGACGGGTCACCAGCGAGACCGCCCACGCCACGGGGGTTGTCACATCTTCGCGCAGGTCGAGGATGCGCCATTGCATATCCGAGCCGTACAGAAAATTCTCGAGCTGGATCTCGTCGTTCGGCGAATCCCAGTCGAACGCCAGGCCGTACTGAAGTTTGCGGCGCGAGGGTCGCGGCGCCTGTTCCTCCGTGGAGTCATGCTGATGATCCGCCGGTTCCGCGTGCCGCCGGACGCGTGCCTTGAACTTGATTCGTTCGGCGGGAAGAAAAATTTCTCCGCTGACCTGGCGGCCTTCCTCGATCGGCGTCTCGGAGATCAGGCGGCAGCCATCCGACGAGATGTCCTCGACCAAACCGAGCAGCCGGGATTTGTCAGCGATGGTGATGATGGCCGGCAGCGGAATCGGGAAGCGGTACTCGACGCGGCGGTGTTTCTTGCGCAGGGTAAATCGCACCACGGCGCCGGCGAGCCCGAAATTGATTCCGGCCCAGATGACGTTGGCCCAGAAGGCGCCGGTCGTGAGGTGGTGCCGATAAATCCACAGCACGGCGCCGATGGCGATGGCGGCCACGCTCAACACCAGTATGACGATTTGCGGCCAGATGCTGCGGCGCTCGTCCTTGCCGTCAGTCAGCTTGGGTGTGACCCGGAATCTGACCCGACGGGTGAATCCCTCGATGGTGGCGCGCGCGAACGTCGCGAATCGCGCCATGTTGTACTGTTCCGTCAGCAGGGTGCCGCCATAACCGCGGCCGGCCTCCTCGTAGGCCCAGAAACAAAGAATATAAAAAGGGATGAAATGCGCGAGAAAATCCCAACCGAAGGCGTGGATGGGCATGACACCCGTGGTCAGCACGACCACCGGCGCGAGATAGAAAATGCCCTTCTGCCAGCCGTCGAAATAAGTCAACACCGACGCCAGGTAGTTAAGCCGCTGCGCGAACGTGAGCCCGCGCGTGAACAGAATGCCTTCCTTGCGCCAGACCTGCATCGCGCCCTGCCCCCAGCGCAGGCGCTGCACCAGGAACGCGCGCACCGAATCCGGCGCCAACCCGAACGCCAGGTTGTGCGGATAGTAGACCGCGCGGTATTTCTTCTTGTGCAAGCGGATTGAGGTATGCAGGTCCTCCGTCACCGTGCCGGTGGCAAAGCCGCCGATCGCGTCGAGCGCGCTGCGTCGCAGCACCGCGCAGCTTCCGCAGAAATACGCCGCGTTCCAGCGGTCCTTGCCGCGCTGGATCACGCGGAAGAACAGCGCCTGTTCGGTCCAGACGTAGCTCAGGCGCCGGTGGCGGCGGTGCTGGAACGAATCGAGGTTGTAGAAATCCTGCGGCGTCTGCACGAACGCGACATTCGGGTCCTGGAAGAACCCGAGCGTGCGCGTGAGAAAGTCACGGCTCGGCACGTGGTCGGCGTCGAACACCGCGATGAAGTCGGCGTGACTGTGCTGCAGCGCGTTATTGAGATTGCCGGCCTTGGCATCGGTGTTTTCGCGGCGCGCCAGATACTGGCAGCCGAGCTCACTCGCGAGCGCGGCGATTTCCGGACGATCGCCGTCGTCCAGCAGCCAGGTGCGGTGCGGATAATCCATGCGCATGGCCGCTAGCACCGTGTGACGCAGCAGCTTGGCACTTTCATTATAAGTGGGGATGAGTACGTCAACGCTGCAACCGCTTGGCGCCGGTCCGGCTTCGGGCGACGTCAGTCGGCTCACCATGAATACGTGCAGCACCGCAGTCAAATAGCCGAATACCTCGGCACCCCAGATGATCCAGGAGAACGCCGGTGCGTCCGGATTGAATGTACCGAGTCGCCAGATCAGGTAATAGGGTGCGTAAGCGAGGAAGACCAGGACGACCAGTGAGCGCAGGCCTGTGATGATATGCTTGGAATCGGAAACCACTTTTTATTACCTCTTGTTATAGAGCGTGCGCCCCAGAGATATGGTTGTGTTATCGCGCACGATTCTCTCCTCATGCCTCACTTCAGTTTTTCAATTGCCGTGGTTCCCTCCATGTATCCTTGAAGTGCGGACGGGACCCGGATACTCCCGTCTTCCTGCTGATAGTTTTCCATGATCGCGACCAGCGTGCGTCCCACCGCCAGTCCCGAACCGTTGAGCGTGTGCACCAGCTCCGGCTTGCCGGTTTCGGGATTGCGCCAGCGCGCCTGCAGCCGCCGCGCCTGGAAGTCCTCGAAGTTGCTGCACGAGGAGATCTCGCGGTACTTTCCCTGCCCCGGTAGCCACACCTCGATATCATACGTTTTCGCGGCGGCAAATCCCATGTCCCCGGCGCACAGCGCCACCACCCGGTACGGGAGTTCCAGTTTTTGCAGGACTTTTTCCGCATGGCCGGTCAGCTGCTCGAGCGCTTGGTACGAATCCTGCGGTCGTACGATCTGCACCAGCTCGACCTTCTCGAACTGGTGCTGGCGGATCATGCCGCGTGTGTCCTTGCCGTACGACCCGGCCTCGCTGCGAAAGCACGGCGTGTGACAGACATATTTGCGCGGCATGTCGCCGGGTTCGATGATCGTGTCGCGCACGATGTTGGTCACCGGCACCTCGGCCGTGGGGATGAGATAGTAATTCTGCTCCCCCTTGAGCGCGAACAGGTCCTGCTCGAACTTGGGCAGCTGGCCGGTGCCGCGCAGGCTGTCGGCGTTGACCAGATATGGCGCGTAGGTCTCGGCGTAGCGATGCTCGCGCGAGTGCAGATCGAGCATGAACTGGATGAGCGCGCGATGCAGGCGCGCGAGCCCGCCGTGCATGACGACAAAACGTGCCCCGGCGATCTTGGCCGCGACTTCGAAATCCATCATGCCAAGCGCCGCGCCCAGGTCGACGTGATCCTTCGGTTTGAAATCGAACTTGCGCGGCTCGCCCCAGCGCCGGATTTCCTTGTTGTCGTTCTCGTCCTTGCCGTCCGGCACGCTCGTGTGGGGAATGTTCGGAATTCCGAGCGCGATCTCAATGAACTCGTTCTGGATCTGGTCGAGCTCGGCCTCTGCCTGCTTCAACGCCGCGCCGATCTGCGCCACCTCGTGCATCAGCGCGGCGGTATCCTCGCCCTTGGCCTTGGCGACGCCGATCGCCTTCGACTTGGCGTTGCGTTCCTGCTGGAACTGCTGCGCCACTATCTGCACCCGCTTGCGTTTTTCCTCGAGCGAAGCGAGTGCCTGCGCATCGAGCTGGAAACCGCGACGTGCGAGTTGGCGTGCGACGTCGTCGAGATTGGTGCGCAGCAATTTGGGATCGAGCATGGGGATGTCTGTCTTCGAGTTTGGCCGCGATTGTAAATGAACCGCGCAGGTTCACAAACTCCTCGGCCAACCGACATGAGACGGCCAGTACGGCCCCATAACTGACGGTTGCTTGCCGCGGTTACCAAGATATAATAGGGCGTCGTTGGAAATGCCATTCCTCCCAATAACCGCCGCCAAGGCTGATGATGCCTGGTCGTTCCGGTCACGGACACGGCGGCATCGATCCGGTTGTCACCCTCCCCGCGCATCGCCCGCCGCCGTTCCCGTCCGGATAGCCGGATATATCCCGGCAGGAGACAGCGCCATGACAATGCAGACATGTATCGCCCTCGGATCGTTTTGCAGCGTGCGGCGAACAAGGTTGCCCGAAAAATCCCCGCGCGCAAACCCCCGTCCGTGGTCTCACCACCAGAATCGGCGCGCATGCTGTACCGGCGGTGCAGAGCCGCCATGGGGACTAGTCGAACATGACCATGGCGTCCGCGCTGCCGACATGACATATTCCTGATCGAATCGATGCCATTGTCCGGCAGACACTTCGAGGCCGACGTGATGATGCGCCTGCAACGCGGGGAACATCTCGTTCTGTACGGACCGCGCGGCAGCGGCAAATCCACATTGCTCGCCAGTTTGTATTCACGCATCGTGCGAAACGGCATCCCGTGCGCGCTGTCGACGGCCACCGCGCACCTCGATGATATTACGCGCGCGTTTGCGCGGGCGTATCCCGATGTCAATACGACCATCCTGCCGCGAAGGAAAGCACGAGCGCGCCTGAAAATGGCCGCCGATCGCAACGAGGGCGTATTGCTCCTGGACCACGTGACGGGTATCAGCACCGCGATGATCGGATTTCTGCGCCGCTTGCGGGGCGGCATCGCCGGCGTGCTGCTGGCTGTCGACGTCGAGAAAGAGCGTGACGGGCAACGCCTGCGGCATCGGCACTTGGGCACGCTCGCGTTGCCAATGCCACCAGCCCCGACCGGACGACTCCGCCGGCTGTTCCGACAATGTCGCGCGAAGCACCGTTTGCCGCGTCTCCCCCCGAATCAGGAGCGTCAGATCATACGTTCAGCGCGCGGCCGGCCGGGTTGGATCATGCAGTGCGCGCGCCTGATTCCCGAGGAGCGATACTGGCGCGGAAAGTTACTCCAGGCATCGCTGCTTTGCGTCGACACCGAGATCACGCTGCGTCAGGGCCATCTCAAACTTCTTCCGCCCAAAGAGGGAGGTAATGTCAATCAACGAATTGTCCGGGGCATTCGCAGTGCGCGGACAGAAGCCGACGAATAAAACCGGGGCGATTCGCGTTCCGGCCGGCACGCTCCAGGCCGGCGGAAGACATCACGCAAAGCGGGCTGATTCAGCCAACGCGGGTGCGCGATGAATCTCAAGGACTTTGATGCGCCGCCGGTTGTTGCAGGGTCGGCGACGGCGATACGGCCGTCCCGCCTCAGGCGTCGTTCGCACATAACTCTGCGGCCCGCAGCCGGACCGCCCTCGCCGGATGCCGTTCCACCAACATCCGCAAAGCACTCCGGCGCGCCGGCGCATCCTGAATTCCTCGCAGACTTTCGATGACCTGCAAACCTTCCACGACATCTACCGGGCGACGCAAGGCACACCGCACGAGCGCTTGAGCCGTCTCGCGCTCCCCGCGCCAGCCCAGGGCGATGATGGCGCGCATGCGCACGTCGGCGAGCGGATGGTTCAGTGCAGCCAGCAGCTTGTCCCGGAATTCCCAGTCACTCGACCGTGCAAGATCATGGCCGCAAACCGGGCAGGTCCGGGCTTCGGCGCCAATGAGCGCGAAGCAAGCCGGACAATAACCCGGGCGCTGCGCTGCGACAACGGCACGCGGATAGCGGCGGTGTGCGAAATGCGTTCTCACCGCACCACTGTTACCGCGCAATGCGCGTAATTGATCACCTGTTTCGATACCGATCCCAGCCGCCAGCGCTCGAAAAAGCTTTTTCCGCGGTGCCCAAGCACGATATGGTCCACGCCCTCTTTCTCCGCATGGTAAATGATCTGCTCGGCCGGGTGACCGACGACAACGCGAAAGTCCGGACTCAAGCCCTGCACCTCAGCGCGTTTTCGCATCAATGCGAAAAGCTCCTGATAATGCGCTTCCGCGTTCTCCAGAATGGCTTCAGTCTCGACGTCCTCCGGCAAATCGGGCGGGCGCGCGACAGCTAGCACCAGAAGCTTGGCGCCGTAGTGCTTGGCCATATCGAGCGCGAAACCGTAGGCCTTGTCCGCCGGTTCGGAACCGTCGTAAGCGAGCAGAATCTTGCTGGTCATGGTGTTGTTCCTTTATCGTTCAGGGCTTGGATTCGGATGCCTGCGGCGCCAACGCGGGTCCGGCTGGTATCTCCGGGTCTCGTGGCAACAAATGACGCGGCAGGAAAAAGGCGTTGGCGATCAGCGTCGGCACCACCGCGCTGCCGATGACCGCGGCGACCAGAAACGAGTATTCCGTTTGATCGATGATGCCGTGGGACAGGCCGTAGAGAGAGGAGATCGTGCCGAAGGTCAGGCCGGTGGACATGAGCATGGTGGTGTACATCGCCTCCTTGGGCGGCGACTTGTAAAGCTTGGTGACCGGATAGACACCCACGAACTTCGCTGCCATCTTGCCGGCGAGCAGGATCAGGAACACCATGGGCGCCCCCACCAGCGCCGGAACGGAGACGAGCGAACCGGCGCGTATGAAATAGAACGGCGTGAGCAAACCGAAAGTGAGCGTGCGCAGGCGCCGGATGAGCGCGTGATCCTTGCCCACGGTGCCGGCAAGCACCATCCCGATCACGTAGGCCGGCAGCACCGCTTCACTGCCGGACCAGCCGGCCAGCGCGCCGAGCCCGAACAGGCAGAACAGCAGGTACTTGGCCTCGAGTTCCGAAGGACGCCCGCCGTAGCGCTTGAAGAAACGCGGCGTGAGCCAGGGCAAAACCGCGAACGCCGCGACACTGCCGACTACGAATAACAGCGTTTTGAATGTGAACGGCGCGAATAACAGGCCGAGCGCAAGCACCGTGACGAGATCGTTGATAAAACAGGCGGCGAGCACGGTCTTGCCGTAGTCGGTCTTGTTCAACCCGAATTCGAGCATCACCGCGTACACCACCGCCACCGAGGTGGTGGACAGCGCCACGCCGGCCAGCCAGCTCGCCTGCAAATTCCAGTGCAGGACGTAGTACGCGAGCGCGGCGCATCCCAGAAATGGCGCGGAGAAGCCGACCAGCCCCACGGCGCTCGCCTCCTTCCATTTCACGCGAAACACCGCCGGATCGAGCTCGGCGCCGGCCAGAAACGTGAGCACGATGGCGCCGGTGCCAGACAGAAACTTGATCCAGGAAGCGTCGGTCTGCAGCAGCGCGGCGCCAATGGAAGCGCCGATGAAGAGCTGGGCCACGGTGCCGACGACGATCTCCGAGAGCGCCGTGGCGATCCGCAACCAGATGGAGAACAGCGTGGCCACGAGGGCCAGCCCCAGCCACAGGGCGGCAAGCGCCCAGGTTTCGGTCATGACAGCCTCCTTTCTTTTTCCTGTTTTACGGCCGCACGCCGAAATTACCGGCGCGCGGTCAAGTGACGGACCCGTACCCGGACAAGGGTACATACTCGCCACGACAAGATGAGGAGGTCGGAAAGTCGGCTTTCGCGTACCTACATCATCCCTCGCGCGAGGGAATCCGTAGGCATCATCAGCCGGTTAGGGCGGTTCAGGGAGGAATGCCATCTCCCGTAACTGTGCGGTCAGTATAGCAAAATGCCGGACGGCTGCAATCCACTCGCGGCGGTCAACCCGGTCCACATGGCCATTTACTTGGCAGGTGCTTCGTTGACCTGCGCGTGCCAACTGATCACATGTCCCGATCGCAGGATGTCCTTGAGATGCGAGAGAATGCGCTGGACCTTGCCGGGCTCGTCGAAGAACTCGACGACGAGCGGCAGATCGAGCCCCAGATCGATCAGATCCGAGGAGTGCATCTTGCCCGATTTTCCGAAACCCGAGATGCCGCGGAACACCGTCACGCCCCAGACCTTTTCCTCGTCATGCAACCGCGCGAGCAGCTGTTTCATCAGGTGTTCGCCTTCGGTGCAGTAGATGCGCACCATGATCACGTCGCGGTGTTTCATACTTGCCTCCCGATGATAACGCCCAGCCAAGTCGCGGACAGACAGAGTGTCAGGCTGCCGAAGGCGTTCAACAGCGCTCTGACCAGATCGCCCTGCTCAATCAGATTGAACGTTTCGATTGAAAACGAGGAAAAAGTGGTATAGCCGCCCAGGACACCGATCAGAACGCCGGCGCGGAGTACCACGTTGTCGCTCAGACGATCGAGGAACAGGACGAACAAAAATCCCATCAACAGGCAGCCCGTTACGTTCACCACCAGCGTGCCATAAGGAAATGACCGGCTGGCGAACGAATGTACCCACGTCGACATCCCGAAACGCAGCACGCTGCCGATGGCGCCGCCCACGGCGATGGCCAGGACCTGATTCATGAAGCAGCGAGTCTCACGATGAGCGGGCTTTTAGTTTTTTCATTCCCGGGTGTTGGACCTATCATACCAATACTTTGCCTTCTCCGGGTCACGCGGCAAACCCTTCAGGCCGTCTTCATAGCCCTTGGCCAGGGATCGCTGCGCCCGCTTCTGTCCGTTCTCCGCGGCCTTGCGCAGCCACTCCATCGCCCTGGTCTCGTCCTTCTCCACGCCCAACCCGTAACCATATCCGACGGCGAGACGATACTGGCTTTCGGCGTCACCCTTCTCCGCGGCCGGGCGATACCACTTGATCGCGGTGGCGAAGTCGCGATCGACGCCCCGGCCTTTTTCGTACAGCTTGCCCATGCCGCGCTGCGCCTGCGTGTCACCCTTCTCCGCGAGCGGCTTCCAGATACTGAGCGCCTTGGCGTAATCGCCGGCGTCGTACGCGGCCGCGCCGGCCTGGTAGTCCAAGCCCGGCGCCGCCTTCGGCGCCGGCTTCGATTCGGAAACCGGTACGGGCTTGTCGGCGAATGCCGGCGCTGAAAGCAGGCACACAACAAAAACCGTCATCGAATGTATTTTCATCATGCGGGCGCTCATCACAAAATTCACTGTTCCCCTTTCCCTGAATTCTTCTTGCGACCGTTCCCGGTTTTGCGTTCCTTGCGGTCGAGTGCTCGAAAATGCGCCAGGCGCTCGGCAATTTTACCCTCCAATCCGTAATCCGTGGGGAAATAATACTGCCGTTTGCCCAGCTCATCCGGGAAATAATTCTCGCCGGCGGCATAGGCCTCGGCCTCATCGTGCGCATAACGATAGCCCTTGGCGTAACCCAACTCCTTCATGAGCCGCGTCGGGGCGTTGCGCAGGTGCAGCGGTACTTCGAGCGAGCCGCGTTCCGTAGCATCCTTCATCGCCGCTCCCATGGCGGTATAGACGGCGTTGCTTTTCGGGGCGCAGGCCATATAGACGACGGCCTGCGCGAGGGCGAGTTCTCCCTCCGGACTGCCGAGGCGCTCCTGCACGTCCCAGGCGCTGAGCGCCAACTGCAGCGCACGCGGGTCGGCGTTGCCGACGTCCTCCGAGGCCATGCGCACCACGCGGCGGGCGATGTACAAGGGATCGCAACCGCCGTCGAGCATGCGCGCGAACCAGTACAGCGCCGCGTCCGGGTCGGATCCGCGCACCGACTTGTGCAGCGCCGAAATCTGGTCGTAGAACGCCTCGCCCTGCTTGTCGAAACGGCGCACGCCGCCGGTGATCACTTCCTTGATGAGGTCGACGCCGATCACCTGCTTGCCGTCCTGTCTGCCAGAGAGATCGGCCGCCATTTCGAGCAGATTGAGCGCGCGGCGGGCATCACCGTCCGCCGCCTGCGCCAACAGTTCACGCGCCTCCTCGGGCATGTCCAGGGACTGGGTTCCGAGACCAGCCTCGGCGTCGGTCAGCGCCCGGTCGATGACGCGCCGGATTTCCTCCGCCGTGAGCGCCTTGAGCACGTAGACCCGCGCCCGCGACAGCAGCGCGTTGTTCAGCTCGAACGAGGGATTCTCCGTGGTCGCGCCGATGAAGGTGAGCGTGCCGTCCTCGACATAAGGGAGAAAGCCGTCCTGCTGCGCCTTGTTGAAACGGTGGACTTCGTCCACGAACAGCACCGTCGGCCGACCGTCGGCGCGCGCCTGCCTGGCTTCCTCGACCGCGGCGCGGATTTCCTTCACCCCGGCGAAGACGGCCGAAATGGCGATGAAGTGCGCCTGGGTGCGCTGCGCGATCAGGCGCGCCAATGTGGTCTTGCCGGTGCCAGGCGGGCCCCAGAATATCATCGAGTGCAGGATGCCGGCCTCAATCGCCTGGCGCAGCGGCTTCCCGGGCGCTAGCAGGTGCGACTGGCCGAAGAAATCCTCCAGGCGCCGTGGGCGCATGCGGTCCGCCAGCGGTTGCCACGGCCTGGCCTCGGTTTCCGGAAAAAGATCCTGCGTGGCCATGTCTTATGTCTCGGGATTGCAACGAACTCTAACGCACGGCGATCGACGCGGTTTACTCGCCGACTACGTCCACGCCTTCAGGCGGCGTGAAACTGAACCGGGCGGGATCGATCTTCGGATTTTCCCTGGCGTTGTCAAACGTCACGCGCGTGGTGTTCCCGAAACCGTCAGTCATTTCGAGCACCCGCAGCTTGCCCTGGTCGAAACCGATGCGGATATCGTCGTAGCTGCCTTCTTTGTGCCGCGGCACCAGTTGCACCCATTCGAGATTGTCCCGCGGCTCGAGCGGCTTGATCGTGAAATTGTCTTCCAGGCGGCCGCGGCCGGCAAGCAGCATGGCCGGCGTATCGCCGAGTCCGCCGGAAAGCGGCCGCACCGTGATCTGCTCCAGGCCGACGTCGTAGATCCACAGGCGCTTGCCGTCGGCCACGATCTGCTGCTGATACGGTTTGGCGTAGTCCCAGCGGAACTTGTTCGGGCGCTCGATCCAGAGCATGCCGGACGATTGCTGCACCGGATTGTGCGATTCGTCCAGCACCACCTGGCTGAATCGTGCGCTGAAACTGTGCACCTCGTCGAAGAAGCGCCGCACGCTGTCCATGCCCGTCTTGGGAGGAGTCGCCGCCTGCGCGGCCATGGCAAAACAAAACAGGAAAAGCGCGAGGAGACGTTTCACTGGCGTAGCGGCGGATGAATCATCCGACCCGCGGCGGCGGAGGCGCGATCACTTCGCGGCTGCCGTTGGGTTGCAGCGGACCCACCACGCCGGCGCGCTCCATTTCCTCGATCAGGCGCGCGGCGCGGTTGTAGCCGATGCGCAGGCGCCGCTGCACCCCGGAGATGGAGGCGCGGCGCGTCTCGGTGACGATCTTGAGCGCCTCGTCGTACAGCGGATCGGCTTCGCCGTTGGCCCCGCCTTCGCCGTCGCCGCCGGCCTGCAGGAAACCCTGGTCGTTGACGCCGGTGTCGCCGGTGAGTATCTCCTCCTCGTACACCGGCTCGCCGCTTTTCTTCAGGAACGAGGTGACCTTGTGCACCTCATGATCCGCCACGAACGCTCCGTGCACGCGGGTCAGCGGCTGGCCCGGATTCAGATACAGCATGTCGCCCTGCCCCAGCAGCTGCTCCGCGCCCATCTGGTCAAGCACCGTGCGCGAATCCACGCGCGAGGACATCTGGAACGCGATGCGCGTCGGGATGTTGGCCTTGACCAGTCCGGTGATAACGTCGACCGACGGCCTTTGCGTGGCCAGCACCAGGTGCAGTCCGGCAGCGCGAGCCTTCTGCGCCAGGCGCGTGATCAGTTCCTCGACCTTCTTGCCCACCACCATCATGAGGTCGGCGAGTTCGTCCACCAGGATCACGATCATCGGCAGCGACTTGAGCGCCGGCGCTTGCTCCTCCGGCGTCGACGGCGTGAACAGCGGATCGGTGACCGGTTTGCCGGCCTCCTCGGCGTCCTTGATCTTGCGGTTGTAGCCGGCCAGATTGCGCACGCCGAGCGCCGCCATCAGGCGGTAGCGTCGCTCCATTTCGGCGATGCACCATTTGAAGGCATTGGCGGCCTGCTTCATGTCCGTCACCACCGGCGCCAGCAGATGCGGGATACCCTGGTACACCGCCAGCTCCAGCATCTTCGGATCGATCATGATCATGCGCACGTTTTCCGGCGTGGACTTGTACACCAGGGAGAGGATCAGCGAGTTGATGCACACCGATTTGCCCGAGCCGGTGGTGCCGGCGATCAGAAGGTGCGGCATCCTGGACAGATCGACCACCAGCGGATTGCCGCTGATGTCCTTGCCGAGCGCGAGCGACAGCGGCGAACCCGATTCCTCGTACGCCTGCGACGCCAGCACTTCCGACAGGCGCACGGTCTCGCGCGCCTCGTTCGGAATCTCGATGCCGACCGAGGTCTTGCCGGGGATATTCTCGACCACGCGCAGGCTCACCACCGACAGCGAGCGCGCCAGGTCGCGATGCAGATTGGTGATCTGCGCCGCCTTCACTCCCGGCGCCGGCTCGATTTCAAACAGCGTGATCACCGGGCCCGGATGCACCGCGACCACGTGCGCCTCGATGTCGAAGTCGAGCAGCTTTTTCTCCAGCAGTCGCGCCATGCTTTCCAGAGATTGTTTCGAGAACTGCGGCGCCTTGTCCTTCTCGGCCGGATCCAGCAGCGACAGCGGCGGCAGCTCGCCCGGCGCCGGCAGGTCGAACAGCGGAACCTGCTTTTCCTTCTCGGCGCGCTTGCTCGGCGCGGGCTTCGCGATCACCGGCTCGATGCGCGGGGGGATGTGCTTCTCCAATACCTTTTTGTCTTCTTCCACGACTTCACGCCGTTTCTGCTTGGCGCGCATGCCGATGAGGCGGTCGATCAGCTCCGAGCCCCGGATGTATAGCTGGTCCGCCAGGGTGAAGCTCCAGTGGCCCAGGCTGTCCATGAGCTTCAGCCAGGACAGGCCGGTGTAAATCGTGACGCCGGCGAGGAACAGCGCCAGCAGAAACAGCGTGGCGCCGACGAAACCCAGACCCGCGGCGAGCCCGAGCCCGACAGCATTCCCGAGCCAACCGCCGCTGGCGAACGGCATGCCGGTTCTCGCCTGCGAGTAATGCAGACCCGCCAGCCCGCAGGCGCCGATGACCGCCGCCAGGAAGCTGCCGATCATCAACAAACGATGCCTCAGTCCGGTAGGCGCCGGGTCATTGCGATGCAGATAAATGCGCCAGCCGGAAATGCCGATCATGATTGGAAGCAGATAGGCGACGTAACCGAACAGGTTGAGCAATACGTCCGACAACCACGCGCCCACGCGCCCGCCGGTGTTGGCCACGTTATCGCTTGACCCCAGATGCGACCACGAGGGGTCGGACGTGGTATAGGTCCACAGGGAAATCAGGAGATAAATCGCGATCGCCCCGAGAACATACAGGGCGGCTTCACGCAACAGGCGGAGAATACGCGGTGTCAGCGGCGCGCTGGTCTTGGTCCGGGTAGCTTGGCTCACAACCTTCCTTAGAATGCCGTCGGTGGTGGCGGATTTTCCCATTTTTCCGCGCTTCGCGCCAAGTATTTACGCGCCCTGGGCGAGCGCCGCCGCCACCGCCGGATGCACGATCCTGCCGCCGGCGACGTTCACTCCCGCAGCGATCGCCGGATCGCTCAGTCCGCCTTCCGTCGCCAGCCGTGCCACGTAGGGCGTGAGCACCGTTGACAACGCCTGCGATGCGGTGTGCGGCACCGCGCCCGGCATGTTGGTCACGCCGAAGTGCACCACGCCGTCCAATATATAAGTGGGATGATCGTAGTCCGTCGGCCGCGTGGTCTCGATGCAACCGCCCTGATCCACCGAGATGTCGATGATCACGCTACCGGATTTCATCTGGCGCACTTGCGTGGCGCTCACCAGCTTGGGCGCTTTAGCGCCCGGGATCAGCACCGCGCCGATCAGCAGATCGGCGTTTTTCACCGCCTCCGCGATCAGCGGCGCGTACGATGGTAGCGCGGTCACGTTCGGCCCGAGCGCGTGCATCCGCTCGAGCGCCTCGCGGTGCGGCGCGAATACCGTCACCTGCGCCCCGAGCGCGGCCGCCACCGCGGCGGCGTTGCCGCCGGCCACACCGGCGCCGAGAATCACGACGTGACCGCGCTCGGCCGAGGGCATGCCGCCAAGCATCAGCCCGCGCCCGCCCTGATGCGCGTGCAGCAGCGTCGTGCCGATGTGGACCGACAGTCGTCCCGCGATGTCGCTCATGGGCGCGAGCAACGGCAGCTTGCCGCCGGCTTCCACGGTTTCGAAACCCACCGCGGTCAGGCCCTTTTCTTTCAGGGCTTGCGCCAGAGTCGGGTTGGCCGCCAGATGCAGATAGGAAAACAGGATATGGTCCTTGCGCAGGAGACTGAATTCTCGCGCGATCGGCTCCTTGACCTTGAGCACCAGTTGCGCGCGCTCGTACAGCGCGGCGGCGTCCGGCGCGAACTGCGCGCCGACGCGGCGATACTCCTCGTCCGGATAGCCGCTGGCGACGCCGGCGCCGGACTGGATTAACACCTGGTGTCCTTGCCGCACCAGCTCGCTCACCGCCGGCGGGATCAAGGCCACACGGCTCTCGCGGATTTTCACCTCTTTCGGAATACCGATGCGCATGCCTTCTCCTTTTCGTCCTGGCGTCAATCGCGTAACATACGCGCGGAAATCTGACCCGGCGGTCTGAAGATATTCCCCTCTCTCACAGAGAGAACCAGGTGCAGCGCTATGTTATCGCCCGCGCCCCATACTCTACAGTGAGAAAGAATGGGCCATTGATTTTTTCAGAAGCCGGCACAATAGAAACTTCCATGGTTTTTGTCTATCAAACGTTCCCCCGTTCAGCAACGGAGCCATCGCGTAATGGATAAGGTCAAACACAGCCGTCTGCTCATTCTCGGTTCCGGCCCGGCCGGTTACACCGCGGCGGTCTACGCCGCGCGCGCCAATCTCAAGCCGGTGTTGATTACCGGCCTGGAACAGGGTGGCCAGCTCATGACCACCACCGACGTGGACAACTGGCCCGGCGACGTCGAGGGCCTGCAGGGACCGGCACTCATGGAGCGCATGCAGAAGCACGCCGCGCGCTTCAAGACCGAAATCGTGTTCGACCATATTCACACCGTCGACCTCAAGTCCCGCCCGTTCAAGCTTACCGGCGACTCCGGCATTTACACCTGTGATGCGCTCATCATCGCCACCGGCGCCTCGGCCAAATACCTGGGCATCCCCTCGGAAGCCGCATTGAAAGGCAAGGGCGTGTCCGGCTGCGCCACTTGCGACGGTTTCTTTTATAAGGGCCAGAAAGTCGCCGTCATCGGCGGCGGCAACACCGCCGTGGAAGAAGCGTTGTACCTCTCTCACATCGCCTCGCATGTCACGGTCGTGCACCGGCGCGACAAGTTCAAGGCGGAGGCGATCCTGATCGACCAGCTCATGGAAAAAACCCGGAACGGCAACGTCACGATCGAATGGAACCACGAAGTGGATGAAATTCTCGGTGACAAGAACGGCGTCACCGGCGTGCGCATCAAGGACAAGAACGGAAAGAAAAAGGAACTGCCGGTGCAGGGCGTGTTCATCGCCATCGGCCACGCGCCCAACACCGCGATCTTCGAAGGCCAGCTGGAAATGCACGGCGGTTATATCAAGACGAAGTGCGGCGACCAAGGCAATGCCACCGCCACCAGCATCCCGGGCGTGTTCGCCGCCGGCGACGTGCAGGATCACGTGTATCGCCAAGCCGTCACCTCCGCCGGCACCGGCTGCATGGCGGCGCTCGACGCCGAGCGGTATTTGCAGGGCCTTAAATAATGCAGGTTGGGGTGACCGCAGCGAACCCAAACAGAATCGTCGATCGATTGTTGGGCATCGCTACCGCTCGGCCCAACCTACGGTAGCTTCTCCCCCCCAAGATTAAGATTGTAGGCTGGGGTGAGCGCAGCGAACCCCAACGGAGTGATTCCCTCTCCCTCCGTGAGAGTGCTAGGGTGAGGGGTTATTTATCCGGAGCCAACCCATGTCCACCGACAACCAGGACGACGAAAACGCCCCCGACTTGTTCCGCAAGGCCGTCGGCAAAATCCGTCCGGTGAAACAGGACAGGATTCACCCCCACCGCAAGCGTCGCAAACCTTTCCCCGAGCAAACTTTGCGCGACCAGCGCGAGGTCATGAACAGCCTGCTGTCGGACGACTACGAGCCGGCCGACGTCGAAACCGGTGAGGAACTGCTCTACACGCGTCCCGGTCTGCAACACAGCGTGATCCGCAAGCTGCGCCGCGGCCAGTACGTCGTCGAGGCCCAGCTCGATCTGCACGGCGCCACCGTAGCCCAGGCGCGCGAGGCCGTGAACGCCTTCCTCAATTCAGCTCAGGCGCACGGCAAGCGCTGCGTGCGCATCATCCACGGCAAGGGAAAGAGCTCAGAAGGGAAACTGCCGGTGCTGAAGGGCAAGGTCAACGCGTGGCTGCGGCAAAAAGATCAGGTGCTCGCCTTCTGTTCCGCGCGTCCTCAGGACGGCGGGACGGGGGCGGTGTATGTGTTATTGAAGCGTGGATGAGTTTGGCGGGCAGGATGAAAAAAATTACAGGCAAAGCCTAACCGCATATCTGCTCAAAGGTCTTCGGGTTTGAGTCCGGTATATTTGGCAATACGTGCCAGCATGCGCGGACCAATTTCCTCTTTGTCATGGAAAGCAAACACGAAGTCCGCCCAACCAGAACGTTGAAGTGTCTTGTGTGACCCGGATTCTCTCTTGATTGTCCAACCGATTCGCTGCAAAGCGGACATTACACGCTTGGCCTTGGCCGAAGGCCAATGGCTCATGCCGCCTTGAACGTGATGGTGATCGGTTCGGGTTTACGCTCACCCTGATCGAGTCTTTCAGCCAAGACCCTCAGCGCCAGTGCCTCGGCCCTAGCCATCGCTTCTTCTGAGGTTTTGCCGTAAGCGAGCACGCCGGGCAGCTCATTAACCTCGGCGAGCCAACGGCCATCCTCTTCACGTTCGTATTCTATGTTGTAATTCATACAAAACACCCTGGAGAAAAGCGCTTAATATTTTAAGTCTACACCAAACCAAACGCACATGGGGTACGCGGGAACGGAAACCCCGCACTGCGCACTGTCATTTAGTTTCAGCTTACCGGGTAACAATGCGGTGACTCGAGACTTCAGTCTTAAGCTGAAGGTTTCAATTACACTGACGATGAGCCAGGGATAGCGAAGCGCTGGCGAAGAGCCCGCGATAGCCGGGGTAGGAGACCCCGGCGTAGAGTCATTGTGGCGGTTCTCAGCCGCAGGACGGTCGCGGCAAAACGACACGCCGCGAGTCCCGAGGGCGTTTGGCACACAGGACGTGCCAAACGTTTACTGAGGGCCGCAGCACTACGCCCCTTGCCAAAGAAGCTACAGAACGACAAAAATGATCGGAGTGATTTATTTCTGAGTATATCCATTATCTCATCCCAGTACCGCCGCTCCCGTTTTGGCAATCTGCCCGTCTTCACTGGGCTTAACTCCACTGACGCCGATCGCGCCGATGATTTTGCCTTGATACGCAATCGGTACACCGCCTTCGGCGGGCACCACGCCGGTCAGGCCGAGCACACCCTGGCGGCCACCGGCAAGGGCTTCCTCCCAGGATTTGGTCGGGCGCTTGAAGGCCATGGCGGCTTTGGCTTTCTCAATGGCGATTTGAACACTGCCGTGCTGGGCCTCGTCGAGGCGGTGCAGGCACAGCAGGTGCCCGCCGTCATCGACCACGGCGATGACCACGGGCCAGGAATTTTTCTTCGCTTCGGCTTCCGCCGCCTCGGCGATTTTCTTCGCCAGGTCCAGGCTTAGCACGGGTTTTTGCCCCAGCATGAGTTTCTCGGTCATTTTTATCTCCCCGCCGTCAGAACCAAGTCTTTACGGTTCTTTTTCTTGGGAAACGTCAACAATTGGTTCACCGCGACGCAAGCGTTCGCGCCGTTCCGCAATTTCCGGGGTACTGGCCATTAGCGTAAACAGACGCATTTCGTCAAACCACTTCAATCTTTCCAAGGGGGAAAGTCGAGCGTAAGCCTCCAACTGCTCATCACTCACATAGTAAGAATATCCGCCTTCTTGAGCCATAAAACCAGATTCGCCATTGTCATCGTTCAGGGTTAACTATCGTTGGTACGCTTCGCTACGCGAAGCGTATGCTGCCTAAAAACAATTTCCCGGATTCCATTTCATTCCATCCGGGCTACATATTTATTCTATTTTTCCCGCTCCAGCAACACCACCGCATGCGCGGCGATGCCCTCTTCACGCCCGGTGAAACCGAGTTTTTCAGTAGTCGTGGCCTTGATGTTGACGTTTTGCGCGGCAATGCCGAGATCGGTGGAAATGTTCCGGATCATCTGCGGCAGATGCGGCGCCACGCGCGGGGCCTGGGCCACGATGGTGCTGTCGACATTGCTGATCTTCCAGCCCAGCTTGACAAGCTCTTCTTTGACCCGGCGCAGCAGCTTGCGGCTGTCGATGTTCTTGTACTGCATGTCACTGTCTGGGAAGTGCCGGCCGATGTCGCCGAGGCCGGCGGCGCCGAGACAGGCGTCGCAGATCGCGTGAATCAGCACGTCGGCGTCGGAATGACCGTGCAGGCCTTTGCCGTGCGGAATCTTCACGCCACCGAGTATCAGATCGCGCCCGCTCACCAGCGGATGCACGTCGTAACCGTGCCCGATGCGCATCATATCCGCACCTGCTGTTGCTTCAGATACAGCTCCGCCAGCATGAGATCCTCCGGCAGCGTGATCTTGATGTTGTCCGGATGACACACCACCACGCGCGGATGCCCGCCCGCGGCTTCGATCGCCGAGGCTTCATCGGTAACATCCGCGCCGCTTTGAAGCGCCTGGTCGAGCGCACGGGTCAGTGTCTCGATGCGGAACATCTGCGGCGTGGCGGCGCGCCACAGCCCTTCGCGCTTCACGGTTTCCGTCACATGCCCGTCCTTGTCCACGCGCTTGACCGTATCGGAAACCGGAAACGCCAGCAAGCCGCCTTCGGTTTCGCCGTTCATCGCCGCAATCAGGTTATCGACGTCACCCAATCGCACGCACGGACGCACGGCGTCGTGCACCAGTACCCAGTCGCGGCCCTGGGCGTGCTTGCCCAATTCCCTAAGGCCGTTCAGCACCGTGTGCGCCCGGGTTTCGCCGCCCGGATAGCTGCCGAGAAATTTTGGCAGACGCGCCGCCTGTTCGGCGACCTTCGGCCAATGCGTATCCTGATTCGGAATGCCGACCAGCACGCCGCGCACGCGCGGATGCGCGCACAGGCGCGTCAAAGTGTGCAGGATCACGGGACGACCGAGGAGCGGCAGGTACTGCTTGGGGAACGACGCCTGCATCCGCAGACCTTGGCCACCCGCGGGAACGATGGCCCAGATGGCGTCGGCGGAACTCAAGCGGAATCGCGTCTGCGAATCAGGCGCGGTCTTCGATGTAGCTCAGAATCCGGTCCCTGGCGGCTACCGTATCGATTCCCTGGATGGCGGCGACTTCGCGCGCGAGATAGCTGTTGGCGGTTTCGAGCAGCATGGACTCCTCGAACGACAGGCCGGATTGCTTTTTCCAGCGCGTCAGGTCGCGCACCACTTCGCCCAGTTCCAGGCACGAGCCGGAGTTAATGCGGCGCTCGATGTCCTTGCAGCGCTCGGCCCAGTTGCCGCCGGTGACGCGCCGCTTGCCCTTGGCGGAGAGAATCTTGAACAGTTCCTTGAGTTTCTTGCAGTCCAGGAGCTGGCGGATGCCGCTCTTTTCCAGATTGGTTTTGGGGACTTTGACGGTCATCTGGGTGTCCTGAATGCGGATGACGAAACAGGATTCCATACGACCCGAAAGGTAAATGTCTTCGACGGCTTCGATAACGCCTACACCAGCGGATGGATAAAAAACGGTCTCACCAACCTTGAAGCGCGGACGCTGTTTCGCCATGCGGCATCCTCCTGGGATGAACTATAAAAGCTGGAGCTTAGGGACAACTATTATTGCGCTGGATTAAATTATCCATATAAGTCGCTCCCTTGACAAGACTTTTCAAAATTTCCTTCAGCGCATGACATTCACCCGCTTGGGGTAGAATACCGGCCTGCCGCGCACCGTCCGGAACGCCATTGACCCATTCGCCTGAAAATTCCTTGAATTCACCCCTCAAACCGACCCTTCCGACGCGGACCGGCGCACGGCTCGGCTGGCGCGGCCTGGCCGGGAGCGGCCGCGGGCTCGCGCTCGCGACGGCGGCCGCGAGTCATCCCGGCCCGCTGCTGGTGATCGCCTCCGGTACCCTGGCGGCCCAGCGGCTGGAGGATGAAATCCGCTTCTATGCGCCCGCCGACCTGCCGGTACTGTCGTTCCCGGACTGGGAAATCCTGCCCTACGACGTGTTCTCGCCGCACCAGGACATCATTTCGCAGCGACTGGAGACGCTTTATCGTTTGCCCACGCTGAGCCGCGGCGTGGTGCTGGCGTCGGCCACCACGCTCATGCACCGCCTGCCGCCGCGCGAATACATCGTCGCGCACAGCTTCCTGCTAAACGCGGGTGATGTTCTCGATACCCAGAATTTGCGCGATCAACTGATCCATGCCAATTATCACAGCGTGTCGCAGGTCATGGAGCCGGGCGAGTTCGCCGTGCGCGGCGGCATCGTCGACCTGTTCCCCGCCGGCAGCCATGAGCCCTACCGGCTCGACCTGTTCGGCGACCAGATTGAATCGATCCGCGAATTCGATCCGGCGACGCAACGCTCAGGCCGCCAGCTCGATTCCATCCAGCTGCTGCCGGCACGCGAGTTCCCCTTGACCGAGGAGGCGATCCAACGTTTTCGGCAGGCTTTTCGCGCGCGTTTCGAAGGCGACCCGCAGAAGGTCCCGCTTTATCGCGATATCAGCAAGGGCATGAGCCCGGCCGGCGTCGAATATTTTCTGCCGCTGTTTTTTCCAAACATGGCGGTCATTTTCGACTACTTGCCGGCGTCCACGGTATGCGTGAGCGATACCGGCGCGAAGGAGGCGGCCCGACGTTTCGAGCATGAAATCGCACAGCGCTACGCGGAGATGGGTCACGACATCGAACGACCGCTGCTGGCGCCGCCCGAGGTGTTCATTACCGCGGATGATTTGACGTCAAATCTGAAGCAACGGCCATTGGTCGAATTGCTGCCGTCCGAATTGGAAAGCATCGAATCGTTTTCCCCGGGCACGGACGACACCGCGGAACAGATCGTCACCTATGCCACCCGCGCGCCCGCGGACCTGCCGGTCGATCACAAGTCGGAAACGCCATACGCCGCTCTGCTCGACTATCTGCGTCGCTTCGATGGCCGCCTGCTCATCGTCGCTGAATCCGCCGGCCGGCGCGAAACACTGCGCGGTCTGTTGCGCGAAAATGGGCTGGCGCCGGAGGACGTCAGCGGTTGGGACGCCTTTCTCCATGGCACGACGAAACTGGGATTGGTCGCGGCCGATCTGGAAAAAGGCCTGCTGCTGGACGAACCGCGCCTTGCGCTCATCACCGAAGCGCAACTCTATGGCGAACGCGCGGCGCAACAACGCCGGCGCCGCCGCGCCGACCGTGAGCCGGAAGCGATCATCCGCAGTCTCGCGGAATTGAAAATCGGCGATCCCGTGGTGCACGAGGATCACGGCGTCGGCCGCTATCTTGGTCTGCAGACGCTCGACATCGGCGACGGACCGGCGGAGTTCCTCGCGCTCGAATACGCCGACGGCGACAAGCTGTACATTCCGGTGCTGGCGCTGCATCTCATCAGCCGCTACACCGGTACCGACCCCGAACACGCGCCGCTGCACAAACTCGGCGGCGAGGCCTGGGAAAAGGCCAAGCGCCGCGCGCTTGAAAAGGCGCACGACGCCGCGGCCGAGCTGTTGGAGATTTACGCCCTGCGCGCGGCGCGTCAAGGCCATGCCTTCCCACCGCCGGACGAACATTATCAATCCTTCGCCGGCGCGTTTCCGTTCGAGGAAACGCCGGACCAGGAACGGGCGATTCGGGAAGTGTTAAAAGACATGCAGGCGACGCAACCGATGGACCGACTCGTATGCGGCGACGTCGGATTCGGCAAGACCGAGGTCGCGATGCGCGCCGCGTTCGTCGCGATCATGGGCAAGACCCAGGTCGCGGTGCTGGTACCGACCACGCTGCTGGCGCAGCAGCATTTCCGGAATTTCCAGGACCGTTTCGCCGGCCTGCCGTTCCGCATCGAACTGCTGTCGCGGTTTCGCAGCCAGGCCGAACAGCGTCAGGTGCTGGCCGATCTTGCCGAAGGATCCGTGGACATCGTCATTGGCACGCATCGGCTGTTGCAGAGCGACGTGCGTTTCAAACGCCTCGGGCTGGTGATCCTCGACGAGGAACACCGCTTCGGCGTGCGCCAGAAGGAACGCCTGAAAAAACTGCGCAGCGAAGTCGATATTCTGACCCTGACCGCCACCCCGATCCCGCGCACTCTCAATATGTCGCTCGCCGGCCTGCGCGAGATTTCGCTCATCACCACGGCGCCGGAAGGACGCATGTCGGTCAAAACCTTCATCAGCGAGTGGAACCGCGCCGTCATCCGCGAGGCCTGCCTGCGCGAGATCCGCCGCGGCGGCCAGGTTTACTACCTGCACAACGAGGTGCGCACCATCGACAGGGCCGCGCGCGAGCTGCAGGAACTTCTACCGGAAGCCGACATTCGCATCGCCCACGGCCAGATGCCGGAGCGCGAGCTCGAGCGCATCATGCTGGATTTCTACCACCAGCGCTTTAACATCCTGGTGTGCTCCACCATCATCGAGTCGGGCATCGACGTGCCGACCGCCAACACCATCATCATCGAGCGCGCGGACAAATTAGGACTGGCACAGCTGCACCAGCTGCGCGGGCGGGTCGGCCGCTCGCACCACCGCGCGTACGCCTATCTGCTGGTGCCGGACCGGCGCGCGCTCACCGAGGACGCGCGCAAGCGGCTGGAGGCTATCGAATCGCTGGAGGAACTGGGGGCGGGATTCACGCTCGCGTCGCACGATCTGGAGATTCGCGGCGCGGGCGAGCTGCTGGGCGAAACCCAGAGCGGGATGATCGATGAGGTGGGATTTACGCTCTATTCGGAATTGCTGAACCGGGCGGTACGCTCGTTACAGGCGGGCAAACTGCCGGCGACCGACACGTCGCTGCACAGCGGCGCCGAAATCAACCTGCACGCGCCCGCGCTGCTGCCGGAAAATTATTTGCCGGACGTACACATGCGGCTGATCCTGTACAAGCGCATCTCGGCCGTGCAAAACCTGGAATCGCTGCAGGGACTCAAGGAAGAAATCATCGACCGCTTCGGCGTGCTGCCGGAGGCTGGGCAACTGCTGTTCCGCGCCACCGAGCTCAAGATCCGGGCCATGCCATTCGGGATAAAGAAGATCGACGCCGGTCCGCGCGGCGTGCGCGTCGAATTCGTCGACAAGCCCGACATCGACCCGGGCGTGATCCTGCGTCTGCTGCAGTCGGCGCCGCGTGTTTACAGACTCGACGGCCCTACCCGCCTGCGGATACTCGGTGAAATGCCGGACATCGAGTCGCGCCTGAAGGCGATCCGCCGGTTCCTCGACGGGCTTGCGCCCGAAATCAGGCCCGCGGCGGTTCATTCCGACATCAGGAAATAACGCGTCTTTGTAATGTAGGTTGGGGTAAGCGCAGCGAACCCCAACAAGCGGCGGTGTGTTGGGGTTCGTTTCACTCACCCCAACCTACGCCAGACCGGATTAATCACATCTCCGGAAACAACGCGTCTTCGTAACCGAGCAGGCGGATGTCGCGCAGGCGCATCGGATACAGGATGCCGTCCAGGTGGTCGCACTCGTGCTGCACCACGCGCGCATGAAAATCCGACACCGTACGGTCGATCGGCTGGCCGCGCTGGTCGAATCCGGTGTAGCGCAGCTTTTGGTAACGGCTGACGAGTCCACGCAGGCCCGGCACGCTTAGGCAGCCTTCCCATCCGTCGTCCGTCTCGTTGCCGAGAGGTGTCAACACCGGATTGATCAGCACCGTGCTCGGTACCGGCTCGACGTCGGGATAACGCGGGTTGGATTCTACGCCGAAGATTACCACGCGCTGGGATACGCCGATTTGCGGCGCCGCCAGCCCGGCGCCGTTCAGCGCCGCCATGGTTTCGTACATGTCATCGATCAGCGCGTCCAGCTCCGGCGTGTTGAACTCCCGCACCGGTTCCGCCTTGCGGTACAGCTGCGGATCACCCATCTTGAGAACGCGCCGGACGGTCATGCCGAGCCCTCGAATTTGCCTCGTGAATGGGACATACTATAAAAAATCCATCGCGGATAAAACACGGGGAACATCATGGTAAATCGGTTGTTGCTCCTGGCCCTGCTGGCCGTCACGCCGGTCGCGGCGCCGCAGGCTGCCGGGACCACGGGTAACACTTACGAAGTGGAAGTAATCGTGTTCGAGAACCGCCTGCCGAGTCTCGAGGGCGGCGAAATCTGGTCGCATGACCAGGTCAAAACCGAAATCGCCGGCGCCGCCGAGGCGGTCAGCGCCGGCGTCACGCCACCGCCCAATTCGCCGCTGTCCGCCGCCGCCGCCGCGCTGGAAAAATCCGGGCGTCACCACGTTCTGGCGCACCTGGTCTGGGAGCAGAACGTCGACGCCAGATCCGTGACCAAACCGGTGAAGATCGACGATGCGAGCGGCGATCTCAGTGGGACGCTGCGTTTTTATCTGAGTCGTTTCCTGTTCGTCGACATCGACCTCGCCCTGAAGGAACCGGCCGGCGAGGGATTCTCGGGGGGAACGGCACCAGAAGCACCGGTTTACCGCCTGGACGATCACCGACGCGTGCGCATCGCGGAAATCAGCTACTTCGACCATCCCAAGTTCGGCGCGCTGGTGCGGGTCGCTCCGGTCAAGGCCAATTAATCACGTCCCCGCAATCAGCGGGATTGCTTCCTCCAGCAGGGAACGGACCTTGGTCATCCCCGTTTCCAGGTGTTTCTCGATCTCCTTGAGACTGATGACTTCCCGGACCTTGCCCGCCGCCGGGTTCACGACGACCGCAATCGAGGCATAGCAGAGCTCCAGTTCGAGGGCAAGCCCGGCCTCGGGCATGCCGGTCATGCCGACGACGTCGGCGCCGTCCCGTTCCATGCGACGGATCTCGGCCGCACTCTCGAAGCGCGGTCCCTGCGTCGCACCGTAGGTGCCGCATTCGACCGCGCCCAGTTTGGCGCGCGTAGCCGCCTGGATCAGGATTTTCCGCAGCTCCTCGCAATAGGGATAGGTGAAATCGATGTGAGTGACCTTCTTGGACTCGCTTCCAAAGAACGTGTGCTCGCGTCCATACGTGTAATCGATGATCTGATCCGGAATCACGAGGAGACCCGGCGTCATGTAACCGGAAGAGATGCCGCCAACAGCGTTGACCGCGATGACCTTGTTAACGCCGGTTTGCTTCAGCGCCCAGATGTTGGCGCGGTAATTCACGTCATGCGGCGGGATCGTGTGGCCGGCACCGTGGCGCGGAAGGAATACCGCCTCGCGTCCGCCGAGCTGACCGAAAACCATGGGCGCCGACGGCTCGCCGTACGGCGTGCGGACGACCTCGCGCCGCATGATGCGCAGATTCTTGAGGTTGGTCAGACCGCTGCCGCCGATGATCGCGACTGTCGTCATTTGGAGATTACCTCGGCATAGATGCCGGGGACGTTGCGCAGATAGCCCTTGTAATCCATGCCGCAACCGAAGACGTAGCGGTCGGGCACCTCCAGTCCGGCGAAATCGATCTTGACGTCATAGGTGCGGGGACGGTTCTTCACCACCAGCACCGCCTTATAGACCTCGCGCGCGCCGTCGGCGCGGTAGCGTGCCTCGATGCCCGCGAGCGTCGCGCCTTCATCGAGGATGTCGTCAATCAGCAGCACCACGCGGCCGCGCGGATCCTGATGCGGCCCCGCGATCCACTGCAACTGCCCGCCGTGCAGCCGCTTGCCGTAGCGCGTGGCGTGCACGTAATCGATCTGGAGCGGGAACTGGAATCGCGGGAGCAACTGCCCGAACGGGACCACGCCGCCGGTCATCACGCAGACCACCAGGGGATCGGCGCCGGCGAGGGCCTGGTTGATGCGCTGCGCCATGGCGGCAAGCGCCGTTTCCACTTGCTCGGGGGAATGCAGGCGATCCGCCTTCTGGAGGACCTCCCACGCCTGCTGCGCGTCGATCGGGTTCAACCTGGGTTTGTTTTTCGATTTTTCGGTTATCTATTAATACGTAAACGTGACGACGTCATCGTCCATGGCCTGGCTGATCACGTACGCGCCACCGACGGTCTCCTCGATTTCCGGGATTAATTCATTGCCCCACAGTTCGAGCGTCGGCGTGCATACCTTGAATTTGACGCCGGCTTCATGGGCGTCCTTCATGAAATCGTAAACCGTCTTGGGGCTGCCTTCCTGCACCCGCAGTTTCTCCGCCACTCCCTTGATGGCCAATTCACCCGCGCGCCCGGTCAAAATGACTTCCACCTCGTACTCCATCGCCGCGGCGACCGTCGCCTGAAAGAACGGCGCCCCCAGCTCGGACGGATCCGAAGGGTCCGTGTTCACCATCACGATCATCAGTTTGTCCGCCATGGAATTCTCCTGAATCCGGGAGGATTTGAGCCTGGGCGCCGATTATATCCGCCACCCCGCGTTCCAGGCTAGCGTCGCACGGGCGTGGACCAAAATTCATACGGGAATCTATACCAAGTCGCGGTCGCCGACTTGATCGAAGTCAAAGTTTGAGGGTCTTCAGGTAGGCGTGAAACTTGTCCTTGAGCTCGGGATGGGCCAACGCGTATTCCACCGTCGCCTGCAGGTAACCGAACTTGCTGCCGCAGTCGTATCGCTTGCCGATGAACTCGTAGGCCATCACTATCTCGTGCGACATCAGCGCGGCGATGCCGTCGGTCAATTGGATTTCCCCGCCGGCCCCGGGCCGAACACCCTCCAGCAGGTTGAAAATGCGCGGCGTAAGAATATACCGGCCGACCACCGCGAGCGTGGAAGGCGCCTGGTCCGGCGCTGGCTTTTCGACGATTCCTTCCAGCGTGTACAGGCGCTCGCCCGAACGCTTGCCTTTGACGATTCCGTAGTTCCGGGTTTCCTCGCGCGAAACGTTCTGCACCCCGAGCACCGAACATTGACAGGAATCATGGATGTCGACCATCTGCCTGAGCGTGCCCGGCTCCCCGCTGATCAGGTCATCCGCCAGGATCACGGCGAAGGGATCGTCGCCCACGACCTGCTTGGCGCACAACACCGCGTGGCCCAGTCCGAGCGCCTCGGGCTGGCGGATATACACGCAGGAAGCCGTATTCGGCAGGATATTCTGCACCGCGGCGAGCAGCTTATGCTTGCCGTCGGCCTGCAATTCGGCCTCCAGCTCATAGATCTTGTCGAAATGGTCCTCGATCGACCGCTTGTTGCGCCCGGTCACGAAGATCAGCTCGTCGATGCCGGCGGCGATCGCCTCTTCCGCCGCGTATTGAATCAACGGCTTGTCGACGATCGGCAGCATCTCCTTGGGGCTCGCCTTGGTGGCCGGCAAAAACCGCGTGCCGAGACCGGCGACCGGGAATACCGCCTTGGTGACTCGTTTCATGATCTCTCTTCCAAAAACAAACCATGGCGCCGCGCGCCGTGTTTTTATCTTACGACCCGTGAGGGTCGCATGCCGCTTATTATAGTATCAACCGCGCCGGTAGCCGGTCAGCGGCCGATGCCGCTGTACTCGAACCCGGATTCGCGCAACACCGTCGGATCGTACTGGTTGCGTCCGTCGAAGATCACCGGGTTTTTCAAGGCACGCTTGATGCGGTCAAAGTCGGGGTGCCGGAACGGCTTCCATTCCGTCATCAGGATCATGGCATGCGCGCCCTCGAGCGCGCGGTATTGCTCCTCCACCAACTGCAACTGGCCCCGGTCGAACCAGGCCCGGGGCAGGTCGCGCCTGGCCGCGGGCATCGCCACCGGATCGTACGCCTTGACCGTGGCCCCGGCCTCGATGAGCGCGTGCAACAACACCACCGCGGACGCCTCGCGCATGTCGTCCGTTCCGGGTTTGAACGCCAGCCCCCATACGCCGAAGGTCATGCCTTTAAGATTGGCGCCGAAGCGACGGCGGATTTTTTCGAACACCACGTGCTTCTGAGCTTCGTTCCGCGCTTCCACGGCGTTCAGCACCGTGGGCTCGAAATCATGATCCTTGGCCATGCGCACCAGCGCCTTGACGTCCTTCGGGAAACACGAACCGCCGTAACCGGCGCCGGGATAAATGAACGAGTATCCGATGCGGGAATCGGAGCCGATTCCCTGGCGGACGTTTTCCACGTCCACGCCCATGCGCTCGCACAGGTTGGCGATCTCGTTCATGAACGATATTTTGGTCGCGAGCATGGCGTTGCCGGCGTATTTGGTCATCTCGGCGTCACGCACGCCCATGAAAATCAGGCGCTCGTGCGCACGCATGAACGGCAGATAGAGGTCGCGCATCACCTTGCGCGCCTGGTCGCTGTCGGTGCCGACGACAACCCGGTCCGGGCGCATGAAATCCTCGACGGCATCACCCTCCTTGAGAAATTCCGGATTGCTGACGACATCAAAGGGAATATCCGCGCCGCGTTTGCCCAGCTCCGCGCGGATGGCGGCCCTGACCTTGTCGGCGGTCCCCACCGGCACGGTCGACTTGTCCACCACCAGCACGTATTGCTGCATGTGCCGGCCGATGTCGCGCGCCACGGCCAGCACGTATTGCAGGTCGGCCGAGCCGTTTTCGCCGGGCGGTGTGCCGACGGCGATGAAATAGACACCGGACTCCGCGAGCGGGTCGCTCAGCGACGTGCAGAAATTCAGCCGTCCGTTCTTGTGATTGTTCACCACGATGGACTCGAGGCCGGGTTCGTAAATCGGCAGCACGCCCTTTTTCAGACCCTCGATCTTGCTCTTGTCGATGTCGACGCAGGTCACCGTGTTGCCCATTTCGGCGAAACAGGCGCCCGTGACGAGGCCGACGTAGCCCGTACCAATAATTGTCAACTTCATTTGTTTTTGCCCAAAAGAAAGTTAAGCGGAATTGTTATGTCTTTATTGTCTGCTTCCTGGGGTAGATTACCGTGATTTTGTCGTTCTTCGACGACGCGGCAGTCAGTCCGGTATGCTCGGGAACGAGATTTACGAGAAACTCCCGTAACGCGGCTTCATCGGACCGGTCGCAGGCCTGCTGCATGGCGTCGAAGGTGTTTTCCAGCGCCTCCCGGTCCATCTGTCGGCAGTGCGCCAGCAGGATTTTCGGGTGACTGGTCTCGGCCAGCTTTTCCGCATCGTGAAAAAGTTCTTCGTACAATTTTTCGCCCGGGCGCAGCCCGGTATAGACGATCTCGATGTCCTCCCCCGGATTCCTGCCGGACAACCGTATGAGCTGCTCGGCCAGGTACGCGATTTTAACCGGCTCGCCCATATCGAGCACGAATATTTCGCCGCCGCGTCCGATGACTCCGGCCTGCAGAATGAGCTGGCAGGCCTCCGGTATCGTCATGAAGTAGCGGGCAATATCCGGGTGCGTGACGGTAACCGGCCCCCCGTGCGCAATCTGCTCCTGGAACAGCGGCACGACGCTGCCGGAGGAACCCAGGACATTGCCGAAGCGCACGGTGATGAACCGGGTCTTCGAGCGGCTGTTCATACTCTGGCAATACATCTCGGCCACGCGCTTGCTCGCGCCCATGACGTTCGCCGGATTGACCGCCTTGTCCGTGGAAACCATGACGAACGATTCGCAGCCACATTTATCGGCGAGATTCGCGACAATACGGGTACCCAGCGCGTTGTTGAGTACGGCGGCGCGCGCTTGATCCTCGAGCATTGGCACGTGTTTGTACGCGGCGGCATGGTAAATGACCGCCGGTGAATGGGCGCGCAGCACCCGCTCCATCTGAACGGCATCGTTGATGTCCCCCAACAGACTCACCAGGGGTAGCTGCGGCAGAGCGCGACGCAACTCCATGTCGATCTGGTAGAGATTCAATTCGCTGCGGTCGAGGATGATCAGATTCGCCGGATTCAGGCGCGCGATCTGGCGGCAAAGTTCCGCGCCGATCGAACCGCCGCCGCCCGTGACCAGCACCGTTTTGCCGCGCGTCGCCTCGGTGATGGCGCGCCAGTCAAGCGTGACCGGCTCGCGGCCGAGCAAGTCCTCGATGCGTACGTCGCGCAGATCCTTGAGGCTGGCGCGACCGCTGACGATGTCCTGCATCTCGGGCATGATGCGGAAAGGCAGCTTGGTAATTTCGCAGATTTCCACGATGCGGCGTATCTGGCGCGAGGTCGCCGACGGCAGTGCGATGACGATTAGGTCGATACCGAGGCGCGTGACGACACCAGGAATCTCGTCGCAGGTACCGGTGACGGGAATGCCGTGGATTTCCTTGCCGATTTTTTTGTGATCGTCGTCCACGAAGGCAACCGGCCGGAAAGGGCCCGCCGGATCGCGCAACAGGTCGCGCGTCAGCATTTCACCGGCCTTGCCGGCGCCGACGATCAGGGCGTTCTTGCTGTCGCCGGAATTCGAACCATACGTCCACCGATAAAGGTGGCGGTCTTTCACCCAGCGGTACACGAACCGGGGTCCGCCAAGGAGCAGTACCAGCAATATTCCCTCAAGAATGAAAACCGAGCGCGGAACGTTTTCGAGACGCGTCAGGATGAAGCTGACGGTCGCGGCGATCACGACGCCAGCCGTGACCGCCTTGAGAATTTGCATCAGGTCGGGAATCGAGGCGAATCGCCAGATGCCCCGATACAGGCCAA
>DASPRK010000049.1:0-22487 GCA_035624495.1 Methylomirabilis sp. (SeqCode)
AACTGGAATAGAACCGCTGACAGCCTGCTCCAGTTGGTCGCGGAGAATTTGGCCGCCTGAAAACACTGTGCACCTGGATTAACTTAACCATCAAAGGAAGAAGCTTATGAGCGCTGAAACTGTTGTCGTCGACCCGATCACCCGCATCGAAGGTCATCTGCGCATCGAGGCCAAGACCGATGACAATGGCGTCATCACCCAGGCCTCGAGCGCCGGGACGATGGTGCGCGGCATCGAGATCATCCTGCGCGGACGCGACCCGCGCGACGCCTGGGCCTTCGCGCAGCGCATCTGCGGCGTCTGCACCCTGGTGCACGGCATCGCCTCGGTGCGCGCGGTCGAGGACGCGCTGAAGTACGACATCCCGGACAACGCGCAGCTGATCCGCAACCTCATGATTGGCGCGCAGTACGTGCACGACCACGTGATGCACTTCTACCACCTGCACGCCCTCGACTGGGTGGACGTAGTCTCGGCGCTCAAGGCCGATCCCAAGAAGACCTCGGACCTGGCGCAGGCGATCAGCAACTGGCCGAAGTCCTCGCCGGGCTATTTCTCCGACATGCAGAAGAAGCTCAGGAACTTCGTCGAGTCCGGCCAGCTCGGCATCTTCGCCAACGGCTACTGGGGCCATCCGGCCTACAAGCTGCCGCCCGAGGCCAATCTCATGGCGGTGTCACATTATCTGGAGGCGCTCGCGTGGCAGCGCGACGTGGTGCAGATCCACACCATTTTCGGCGGCAAGAACCCGCATCCGAACTTTCTGGTCGGCGGTGCGCCCTCGGCGATCAGCGTGCATCCGCAATCGCCGGGCCAGGGCGCGGGCGCGCATTACCGCGGCGGCGCCGGCGCGACCGCAGTCAACGTCGTGGGTCTGGAGAAGGTGAAAAACGTCATCGACTCGATGCGCACCTTCGTCGACCAGGTGTACGTGCCCGACACGCTCGCGATCGCCGGCTTCTACAAGGACTGGGGTGCGCTCGGAGAGGGCGTGGGCAATTTCATGACCTACGGCGATTTCCCTGGCAAGGCCACGAACGACGTCGCGAGCTTCCTCGTGCCGCGCGGCGTGATTCTCAACCGCGACCTGTCGCGGGTGCACGACATGGACCTCAACGCCGACGACCAGATTCAGGAGTTCGTCGCGCATTCGTGGTACGACTACAGCGGTGGCAAGGACAAAGGATTGCATCCTTATCAGGGAGAAACCACTCTCAACTACACCGGACCCAAGCCGCCGTACGAGCATCTCGATACCGAAAAGAGTTATTCGTGGCTGAAATCGCCGCGCTGGAAGGGCAAGCCGATGGAGGTCGGCCCGCTCGCGCGGGTGCTCATGCTCTACGCGAAGGGTAATGCACAGGTGAAAGAGCTCGTGAGCATGACGCTCAAGAAACTCGACGTTCCGGTGGGCGCGTTGTTCTCCACGCTTGGCCGCACCGCGGCGCGCACGCTCGAAACCAAGGTCTTCGTGGACGCCATGGACGGCTGGTACAACCAGCTGATCGCTAACATCAAGGCCGGCGATGTGCGGACCTTCAACGACAAACTGTGGGAGCCCTCGACGTGGCCAAAGCTGGCGAAAGGCGTGGGATACACCGAAGCGCCGCGCGGAGCTCTGGCGCACTGGATTGTGATCAAGGACGGCAAGATCGACAACTACCAGGCGGTGGTGCCGAGCACCTGGAACGCCGGGCCGCGCGACGCCGCGGGGCAGGAAGGACCGTACGAGGCGGCGCTCAAGGGCACCAAGCTGTACGATCCCAAGCAGCCGATCGAAATCCTGCGCACGATCCACAGCTTCGATCCGTGTATCGCCTGTGCCGTTCACGTCACCGATCCGGAAGGGGAAGAACTCATCAAGGTGAAGGTCAGCTAAAGGAGACATTCATGAAACGCGGATATCAGATATTGACGGCATTGGCGGCGCTGCTGGCGGCGAACGCGGCGCAGGCGCATATCATCAGTGCCCAGGGCGCCGGGTTCGCGGCCGGTTTCGCCCATCCGTTCTCGGGCCTCGATCACCTGTTGGCGATGGTGGCGGTAGGCCTGTGGGCGGCGCAGCTCGGCGGGCGCGCCCGCTGGATTGTCCCGCTCGCGTTCATGGGCGCCATGGCGGCGGGCGCCGCGCTCGCCCTGGCCGGCGTCCAATTGCCGGCGGTGGAAAGCGGCATTGCCAGCTCGGTGATGATGCTGGGGCTGCTGATCGCGCTGGCGGCGCGGCTGCCCACGCTCACGAGCGCCATCCTGGTCGGCGCCTTCGCCGTGTTTCACGGGCACGCGCACGGCACCGAGCTGCCGCAGGCGGCCTCGGAGGCGCTCTACGGCGCCGGTTTCCTGCTCGCCACCGGCCTGCTGCACGCGACCGGTCTCGGGCTCGGCGCGCTGATGCATCGCAGGCTCAAGCCCGTCTGGCTGCGCGCGCTCGGCGGTGGGATCGCCGCGATCGGCGCGGCCATGTGGGCGATTATCTGATACGCGCGGCAACCGGTACGCGAAATGCAAGACGAACTGCAACGGCTGCTGGACACCGAGCTCCAGGCGGAAGCCCTGGTCAAGGAGTCCGAGCACAAACGCGAGCAGATGATCCATCAGGCGCGCGAGGATGCGCGCACCGCCGAGCATCAGTTCGAAGCGCGACTGCCGGAATTGCGCGGCGCGTTCCTGCAAAAGGCCGAAGAGCGGGCAGTCCAGGCCGTGGCCGAGCAGGACCGCCGTTATGGCGAGCGCAGCGACCAGTTGCGGCGTCTGGCGCAGGAACGCGAGCGTGAGGCCATCGGAGCGGCGATTGCGCTGTTGATTGAACCGGACCGGGGCTGATGACATGGGCGCCGTGGCCCGGTACGCCTATCTTCACAGCCGGGTCTCGGCGATGTCGGTGCGTCTTCTCTCCGAGGATCGTTTGCGGTCGCTGGTCGAACTCGCGCCGGGACAGGAAGGCGATATTTTCCAGAGCGCCGCGTTGACGGGCCTGCATCCGGACGAGCCGTCCGAACCGCCGAGCTCGCTGGAACAGCGTCTGATCACGTTGCTGATGGCCGACTTCGTCATTTTCGTGCGCGCGCTGTCCGGTCCGGCGCGCGAATTTCTCCTTTATCTGGCCTATCGCTTCGAGCTCAGCAATCTCAAGGCCATTCTGCGCGGCAAGATGACGGGACAGTCCATGTTGGCCATTCGAGATCAGTTGGTGGACATGGGACCGTTCGCGCGATTGCCGGTGGAGGACCTGCTGCGCACCGATGACGTCGCCGAAATGTTGCGCCGGCTGGAAAGGACGCCTTTCGCGGACATCGCGCGCGAGGCCCGGCGCATTTTCGACGAGCATCGCGATCTGTTTTCCCTGGATGCGGCGGTCGACCGGCGCTACTTCGCGGGTCTCTGGCAACGCGCGGTGAAGGCCGAGCGCGGCCGGGCGCGGCCCCTGCGGTCGCTGGTCGGAGGCAATATCGACCGCTTCAATCTGGTGTGGTTGCTGCGTTACCGGTTTGCCTACCAGCTGTCACCGGCCGAGACATATTATCTGCTGATCCCCGCGGGCCATCGCCTGGACAGCCGCAAGTTGCTCGCGTTGTCGCAACTGGGCAGCTTCGACGAAGTTATCGAGCGCCTGCCGCCGCCCTTCGCAGCCTGGCTGGAGGGCGCGAAAACCGCCTTCGACGTGGCGTCCATCCTGGATCGCGCAGGCTGGCGCGAGGCGCAAACTGTGCTGCGGTACGGTTTGTTCAACCTGGCGCGCGTTGCTGCCTATCTGATGCTGCGCGACCGCGACCTGCGTCAACTGCGGGCCGTGATCAAGGGCAAGCGAATGCAGATGAGCACCGCTTTGATCCGCGAAGCCGTGAGTCTGCCCGTCGAAGGATGAATGGCCCATGTTCCGCCCCTTGTCCATGCAACGAATCGCGCTCCAGGTCCTGAACGACGAGGCCGCGCTGGCGGCGCAATGTCTGGCGGAAGCGGGCGTGTTCAATCCCGAGACGGCGCAATCATGGGCGGAACGACTGCCCGAAGTCCCGGGCGAGTCGTATCGCGAGCTTTATCACAGCGCCCGTTCCCGCCTCGAGAAAACTCTCGAGCACTGCAGCCTGCGGCGTGAATGGACGCCACCCGAACCGCGCCAGGTCAGCGAACGCGAACTGGCGGAACTCGATCGGTGGCTGTATGACGTGTGGATGCTGTGTTCGCGCTGCCAGGAAGGCCTGCGCCGCATCGAGGAGCAGAAAAAGCACATCGATCAGCTGTTGAAAACCCTCGATAACTTCGCCGCGCTCGATATCGACCTCGGGTTACTCGCCAGCTCCAAGCGCTTCCTCGACGTGCATATCGGCATGGTCCCGGCGGAAAATGTCTCGCGCCTGCGCCAGGCCGTCGGCCTCGCCGGCTACACGCTCACGCCGTTTCTCCACCACGAGGGCATGGAGCACGTGGTCGTGGCCGGCCTGCGTGGACGGGAAATGGAGATACGTCACGTGCTGCAGGCCGCCGGCTGGCATTCCGCCACGATTCCGCCGGAGCTGCACGATCGCCCGGAGAAGGTGCGGCGCGAGCTCGAGCGGCGCGCCGAGCGGGTGGTGGAGGAAACCGACGCGCAATGCCAGTTGATCGAAACCACGCAGAAGGAATTCATCGACAAGCTCATGGCGGCGGCGCGAACCCTGGCGCTGGTCGCGCCGTACGTCGAACTGGGCGATGCCCTGCGCGGACGAGGCGGGCTCGTGCTCATCAGCGGCTGGGCGCCAAAGGAGGATTTGCCGCGGTTGCGGGCGCGGTTGCAGGCTCGCCTCGGCGGCCGTTTCGTGCTGACCGTGCGCGATCCGCTGCCGCAGGAGCGCGGGCGGGTACCGTCGCTGATCCGTCATCCGCGCTGGTTGATGCCGTTCGCAGAACTGGTGCGCAACTACGGCGTGCCGCGTTACGGCGAGATAGACCCGACGTGGTTGTTCGCGCTCACCTTCGTCGCCATGTTTGGCATGATGTTCGGCGACATCGGGCAGGGCGCGGTGATCGTCGCGGCCGCGTGGTTGTTGCGCCGGCGGGTGCGCAAGTTCACGCCCTTCATCGTGGCGGCCGGGCTGTCCTCGACGATTTTCGGCGCGCTCTACGGCAGCTTTTTTGGATTCGAACACGTGTTCGCGGCCGTGTGGATGTCGCCGTTGACCGATCCGGTGCGCATGTTGAAGCTCGCGTTTTACTGGGGCGCGGGCTTCATTCTGGTGGCGACGCTGCTGACGGTGTACAACCGGGTGACTGAGGGCCGCTATGGCGAAGCCCTGTTCGGCGGCAAGGGAATCGCCGGAATTCTTTTTTACCTCGGCCTGCTGTACGGCGGCTGGCGCTCGATCGAAGCCGGCGTTTTTGGCGCATTCGAGTCCGCCGGCATCGTGATCCCGCTGGCGCTCGTCCTCGGCTATCACTGGCACCGTTATCGCGCACCGTTCGCGGAACGCGTACTGGTGGTGTTCATCGAGGGTTTCGAGACGCTGATAAGTTATTTTTCCAACACGCTGTCGTTTTTGCGCGTGGCAGCGTTCAGCCTCAATCACGTGGCACTGGCGATCGCGGTTTTCACCCTGGCGAACATGATGCAGACCGCCGGTCACTGGATCACGATCGTGCTGGGCAATGTCTTCATCCTCGTGCTGGAAGGGGCGATCGTGGCGATTCAGGCGCTGCGGCTCGAGTATTACGAAGGTTTTTCCCGATTCTTCGGCGGCGACGGACACGAGTTCCGGCCATTGACGTTGATGTGGGCAGCAACGGCCAAACCATGAGAGTCTCTAAACAATATGAAATCAAACCGCCAGGGCGCCAGGAAAGACGATTCTCCGGGATTCCAATTTCTGGCGTTCCTGGCGTCCTGGCGGTTTAAGATCACATTTTTCGAATTAATAAGGAGAGCGCAATGTACTGGCTAGTCGGATTGATCACGCTGTCACTGGTGGGCATCGTGGCGCTGGGCGTGTATTTCGAAATGCGGCCTCGGACACAACGGCTGGAACCTCCGCGTTGGCTCAAGGGCACGGTCGGCGCCAATCTGATCCTGTTCGTGGCGGCCGAGGCGGGATTGCTGTTTATCGGCGTGCACGACGCCTTGGCGGCCGAGCCGGCCGCCGCCGCGGGCGTGCGCGAGGTTTCGGTCGGACTGGGGCTGGCGCTGATCGGCATTGGCATCCCAACGGCGCTCGCCACCATCGGCGCCGGCATCGCCGTGAGCAGCGTGGGCGCCGCGTCGCTGGCGGTGATCGCGGAGCGGCCGGAGGTCTTCGGGCGCACGCTGGTGTACCTGGGCCTGGCGGAAGGCATCGCCATTTACGGCCTGGTGGTCACCATCCTGATGCTTGGCAAGATCGGATAGTCATGGTGCCCGCGCCAGCCGCCATGCCGCCGACCCGGCTGATCGCGCTCGGGAGCGCCGCGCTGGTGGACGGTTTCAACCTGATCGGGATCGAGACCGTCCGCAACGCCACGCCCGAGATGCTCGAGGAATTGCTGGCCGGATTGATCCAGCGCCAGGAGAAGGCGCTGTTGTTCATCGAGCATGACCTGGCGCGAAGCCAGGGTCCGTGGCTCAAGCGCGTGCGCAACGAAGGCGGCCGCGTCGTGGTGACGGAGATGCCGCCGCTGCACGCGCCTGAGGATTATCACCCGCCGGTGGAAAGCGTGGTGCGCGCGATTCTCGGGCCCCAGGCGCTGGAGCCGAAACCATGAACACCAAGGCCGGTATCGACGACCTCGAAGCGGCGCTGTTGGCGCGCGCCAAAGCGCTGGCCGAGGAGCACCTGGTCAACGCCCGGCGCACCTGCGATCAGATCATCAGCGACGCCAACGAGCATCTGCGTCTGCGCGAAGAAAGCGAAATCCTCGCGGCCAAGACCCAAGCCGACCGCATCTACCGCCAGCGCGTGCAAGCCGCCGAGATCAAATATCAGGAGGAGCTCGACCGGCTGCGCTGGGATCTGGTGCGCGGCGTCGTGGAGCGGCTTCCCCGCGAACTCGAAAAAACAGCGGCGGACGAAAAATCCTACCTGCCGTTGCTGCGTCGTTTCCTGGCGCGCGCGGTGACCGCGATCGAGGATCCGGAAATCGTGGCCGCCGTGAACGCCCGTGACCACAAGCGCCTGGCGAAAATCTGGGAAGACTTCGTGCGCGAGGCCGGCGTGACGCAGCACGTGGTGCTGGCGCCGCAACCGATCGTTTGCACCGGCGGTGTGCAGGTGCGCAACGTGGACGACACCATTCGCATCGACAACACCTTCGAGGGGCGTCTGGAGCAGCTGCAGGAGGCGCTGCATCAGGTAGTGATGGAGCGCCTGTTCGCTTCGACCGCCAACATAGGAGCCATACTCGGTGGATAAGCTCGTCGGTGGCGAAATCATTGAAATCAACGGACCGATCGTCACGGTCCGCCTCCCCAACGTGTTGAACGGCGAGCAGGTTCGCATCGGCAAACTCGGGCTCGTCGGCGAAGTCATTGGACGCGAAGGCGAGCAGGCAGTGGTGCAGGTCTACGAATCGACGGAGTCGGTGCACCCGGGGGAAGTTGCCGAACCACTTGGCCATCCGCTCACGGTCGAGCTCGGACCGGGACTGCTCGGCGGCATCTTCGACGGCGTGCAGCGGCCGCTGACGGAGATCTACAAGCAGAGCGGTGATTATGTCGCGCGCGGACTGCAGATCCTGCCGCTCGACCGTGCGCGCGCGTGGGCCTTTGAACCTTCCAGGGAACTGACGGTCGGCAAGCCGGTGCGCGCGGGCACGCGCCTCGGGACGGTTCAGGAAACCAAGACCATCGAACATCGCGTGCTGATGCCGCCCGACATCGAGGGAGAACTGCTCGAGCTTGCGCCTGCCGGCGAGTACACCGTGGATCAGGTGATCGCGCGAGTGAAGACCGCGGACGGCGCGAGGCGCGATCTCAAACTCTTTCATCGGTGGCCGGTGCGCGTGCCGCGGCCGTACCGCCGGCGCGATCACGCCGCCGAGCCGCTCATCACCGGGCAGCGCATTTTCGATACCTTTTTTCCCCTGCTCAAGGGTGGCAAGGCGGCGGTGCCGGGCCCGTTCGGCGCCGGCAAGACCGTAGTGCAGCAGCAGATCGCACGCTGGTCGAACGCCGAAATCGTGATCTACGTCGGCTGCGGCGAGCGCGGCAACGAGCTGGTGGAGATCCTCGAGACCTTCCCTGAGCTCACCGATCCCTACACCGGGCGCCTGCTGATGGAGCGCACGATGCTGGTCGCCAACACTTCGAACATGCCCGTGGTGGCGCGCGAGGCCTCGATCTACGTCGGCGTGACGCTGGCCGAATATTACCGTGACCAGGGTTACGACGTGGTGATGGTTGCCGATTCCACCAGCCGTTGGGCCGAGGCCTTGCGCGAGGTCGCCGGGCGCCTCGGCCAGATGCCGGTGGAGGAAGGTTATCCGGCCTATCTCGCTTCGCGCCTGGCGGCGTTCTACGAGCGCGCCGGCCGGGTCGAGACGCTGGCGGGCGCGCACGGATCGGTGAGCCTGATCGGCGCGGTCTCGCCACCGGGCGGCGATTTTTCCGAGCCCGTGACCAGTCACACCAAGGAGATCGTGCAGACTTTCTGGGCCCTGGCCAAGCAACTGGCGGACGCGCGCCATTATCCGGCGGTCGACTGGACCGACAGCTTCTCCGGCTACGTCAATTCGGCGGCGCGCTGGTGGCACCAGAGCGTCGATCCGCGCTGGGGCGCGCGCCGTGCCGAGGCGCTCGGCCTGCTGTCGCAGGCCGACGAGCTTGCCCGCATCGTCAATCTGGTCGGACCGGAAGCCTTGTCGCCGACGCAGCGCTGGGCGCTCGAGACCGCGGCCCTGGTGAAGGAGGGCGTGCTGCAGCAGAGCGCACTCGACGAGGTCGACAGCTTCTGCTCGCCGCAGAAGCAGTTCGCGCTCCTGGACCTCGTGCTGGAAATCTTTCATCAGGGCCAGGCGCTGCTCGACATTGGCGTGCCGGTGCAGCAGCTGCTGACGCTGCCGATCCTCTCTCGCGCGCGCCGCGTGAAGTCCATGTACACCAGCCAGCAGGTCGAAGAGCTCCAGGGTTTCCGCAAGGAGATCGACGAAGCCTTCGCCCAGTTTCACGCGGAGTACGGCAAGCCCGGAGGAAAGGGGACATGAAGGAAAAAGAATATCGCATGAGCTCGGCCGCGCGCGGCGGCCTCCTGTTCATGCGCGGTGTGCCGGGCGTGGCGCTCGGCGACCGCGTGGTGGTGCGCGACCACCGCGGACGCAAGCGCAACGGTCAGGTGATCCGCACCTCGCACGAGGTCGTGCTGATCCAGGTCTTCGAGGGCACCGAGGACCTCGATCTCGAACGCACCTGGGTGCGCTTCCTGGAGGAGCCGTTTGAGATCCCGCTGTCGCGCGATCTGCTCGGGCGTATTTTCAACGGCATCGGTCTGCCGCGCGATGGCCGCCCGCCGATCGTTTCCGCGCTCCGGCGCAACGTCAACGGCGCGCCCATGAATCCCGCGGCGCGTGCCTATCCGCGCGAATTCATCCAGACCGGCATTTCCACCATCGACGGGCTCAATTCGCTGGTGCGCGGGCAGAAGCTGCCGATCTTCTCCGGCTCGGGGCTTCCGCACAACCGCTTGGCGGCCCAGATCGTACGTCAGGCGAAGCTGATCGGCGAGGAGGCCAAGTTCGCGGTGGTGTTCGCGGCCATGGGGGTGTCCTACGCCGACGCGCGCTTCTTCGAGGAGGATTTCGAATCGAGCGGCGTGCTCGGCAACGTGGTCATGTTCATCAACATGGCCGACGACCCGCCCATCGAGCGCCTGATTCTGCCGCGCACGGCGCTCACCGCTGCCGAGTATCTCGCTTACGACCTCGACCTGCACGTGCTGGTGGTGGTCACCGACATGACCAATTACGCCGAGGCGTTACGCGAGGTCGCGACCGCCAAAGGGGACGTGCCCTCGCGCAAGGGCTATCCCGGTTATCTCTACTCCGACCTCGCGGAGATTTACGAACGCGCCGGGCGCGTCAAGAACCGGCGCGGGTCGATCACCATGGTGCCGGTGCTGTCGATGCCGAGCGACGACATCACCCACCCGATCCCGGACCTGACCGGTTACATCACCGAAGGCCAGATCGTGCTGTCGCGCGAATTGCACATGCAGGGTATTTACCCGCCGGTGAACGTGCCGCCGTCGCTCTCGCGCCTGATGAAGGACGGGATCGGAAAGGACGACACGCGCGAGGATCATCCGCGCGTGTCGAGCCAGATCTACGCCGCCTACGCCCGCGCGCTCGAGGTCCGCAACCTGGCCTCGATCATCGGCGCCGAAGAGCTCGGCGAAACCGACCGGCAATACCTTGTCTTCGCCAAGGCGTTCGAGGAACGCTTCGTGGCGCAGCAGGAGGACGAGGACCGCTCGATCATCGAGACGCTCACCATCGCCTGGCAGCTGCTGTCCATGTTGCCGCCGGACGTGCTCACGCGCGTACGCGAGGCCGACCTGGCGAAATATCACCACTACGAGAAGGCGACGGAGGCGGCGTGAAGGACCGCCTGAAAATCCCGCCGACCAAGAGCGCGCTGCTCAACCTGCGGCGCCAGACGACGTTCCTGGTGCAGGGCCACGCCATGCTCGAGCGCAAGCGCGAATTGTTGACGCGGCTGGTCTACGAACGCCTCGATCAGTACCGGCGGCTGCGTACGGAGGTGCACGCGGCGCTGCAGGATGCCTATCGCTGGCTGGCGCTGGCGCAGATGCGCATGGGCAGCCAGATGCTGCGCCAGTCGGCGATCGGGCTGAAACCGGCGCTGCAGCTGAGCATCCTGCCGCGCTCGAGCATCGGCGTGGAATATCCGGCGGTGTCGGTCGAGGCGGTGCCGCTGCAGCCGGTGGGATTGATGTGGACCGACGCCAGTTTCGACCAGGCGCGCAGCAAACTGGCGCGCGCGGCGCTGCTGCTCGCGCGCCTGGGAGAGGCCGAGACCGCGCTGTGGCGCCTGCTGGCCGAGCAGCGCAAGACGCAGAAGCGCGTCAACGCGCTCAAGTACAACGTGATCCCGCGCTACCGCGCGACCATCCACTACATTCAGTCCGCGCTCGAGGAAGAGGAGCGCAACACGCTTTATCAGATCAAGGTGCTGCGCCAAAACGCTGGTACCAGATGATTCCTGCGCTCCGAATATCGGACGGCAATGGCAAGCTAAACTGAGAATATCGCCACTTCAAGCGCAGCTTTTCCTCGAACGCAACGCAAAGCAGGACACATGAGAAATCTCGATCAAATCGCCAGGCGTTTGCCCTCTTGGATCATGTTCTTCGTCAGTCTGCTGCTTACGCTTTTCGTCGGCGTTGTCGACTACCTGACTGGACCGGAAACCACGTTGACGTTGTTTTATGTCGTGCCGATCTCCATCGCCGCCTGGTACGGCAGCCGCAGCATGGGTTTCACCATCGTCATCTTCGCGACGGTGACCCTGATGGCGGCTGAAATCCTGTCCGGCCGTCATTATTCGCATATCTACTTTCAGACCTGGAACAACCTGGCCAGGTTCGGTTTGTTGATGCTCATATCGCATCTCATGACCAGTCTGCAGGAGCGGTTTGAATTTGAAAGGAATCTGGCCGACACCGATCCGCTGACGGGGGTTTACAACAGTCGTGCGTTCCATGAGCGCGCGGCGATCGAGATTCGTCGTTTGGAGCGTAACCGTCGTCCGTTCACCATCGCTTATCTCGATATCGACGATTTCAAGAAGATCAACGATACCCATGGTCATCTGGCGGGAGACGAACTGCTGCAGAAAATCGTTTCCGCGATCCGGGCCAATGTGCGCGAGTTGGATATCGTCGCCAGGCTGGGCGGCGATGAGTTTGCCATTCTTTTTGTCGAGACGTCGTTGCCGGGCGCGACCGAAGCCATGGCCAAGGTGCGGACGCGCCTACAGGAGATCGCCCAGAAATTGCGATTGGCGGTCACTTTCAGCGTCGGCATGGTTACCTATGAAACACCGCCGTCCGATGTGCGGCAAATGCTGCGGCTCGCCGACGAGGCCATGTATGCTGTGAAAAGACAAGGCAAGAACCACGTGATGCATATTACATGGCGGGGCGAAGACAAACCTTCGGAGAACGCGGACACGGCACGCTCCGGTCATGGCTGAAACCGGTCGTTGCGCCTGGGCCACCGACGCGGATCCGCTTTATCAGAAGTACCATGACGATGAGTGGGGCGTGCCGGTGCACGACGACCGCCGCCTGTTCGAGTTCCTGATTCTGGAAGGCGCGCAGGCCGGACTGAGCTGGTCGACGATACTGAAAAAACGCCGGAATTACCGCAAGGCTTACGATCACTTCGATGCGCGCAAGATCGCCAGCTACGACGCCGCCAGGGTGCAGCGACTGTTGCGCGATCCGGGCATTGTCCGCAATCGCCTCAAGATCCGCGCCTCGATCCTGAATGCCAGGGCCTTCCTCGAGGTCCAGAAGGAATTCGGCAGTTTCGATGAATACATCTGGCGGTTCGTCGGCGGCAAGCCGATCCAGAACCGACGTGGCAGCATGCGGCATGTCCCGGCGCGCACCAGGGAATCCGACGTTATGAGCAAGGATTTGAAAAAGCGCGGCTTTAAATTCATCGGTTCGACCATCTGTTACGCCTTCATGCAGGCGGTCGGCATGGTCAACGACCATACGGTAAACTGCTTTCGCTATCGCGAACTTTCGAGGAGACGCAAATGACGAAACCGTTTTTTTCCCCGGTACTCGGGGTGTTTTTGTTGGTGCTCGCTGTTCCGTGCGCGATGGCCGCGGACGCGCGGCAAAAAATCGAAATGCCGCCGATGATGCAGGAGCACATGCTCGGTAACATGCGCGATCATTTGCGCACCTTGCAGGAGATCGAGGCGGCGTTGGCGAAAAAAGACTTTGACAAGGTGGCGGACATCGCCGAACAGCGTCTTGGCCTGAGCTCGCTCGAGGCGCATGGCGCGGCGCATCTGGTGCCGTACATGCCGAAACCGATGCAGGATATCGGCACGTCGATGCATCGGGCCGCCAGCCGGTTGTCGCAGACGGCGCAGGAAGCCGCGGTTAAGGGCGGCATGGCGCCGGTACAGGAGGCGCTGGCCGCGGTACTCCAGCAATGCGTCGCCTGTCACGAAACCTATCGTCTCAGGTAATTGCATGGCACCGCTGGAAATCCGACCGGATCGCGAGCGGCGTTACACGCGCCGGCGCGCCATTCTTTTCGCGGCACTGGCGGCGACCAGCCTGTTGCCTGTATCCTGTTCGTCGGCAAAAGACACACCCGAGGCGCAGGTGCGCGCGCTGATCGCGCGCGCCGAGACCGCCGCGGAGCAAAAGGACCTCGCCGCGCTGCGGTCGATGATTTCCGACAAATACGCCGACAGCGAGGGCCAGGACAAAAAGGCCATCGAGGCGGTCCTGCGCTTTTATTTTCTGCGCAACCAGTCGATTCACCTGTTCACGCGGATTCAGGCCATCACGTTCCCGGAACCGTCGCGTGCCCGCGCCGTGGCGCTGGTGGCGATGGCCGGCCGGCCGATCAAAGGCGAACAGGAGCTCGAGCGCCTGCACGCCGACCTGAATCGATTCGTCGTAACACTGGCGCGCGAGAACACGGAATGGAGAGTCGTCACCGCCGAGTGGCGGCGCGCCGAGGCGGGCGATTTTCTCTGACGCCTCCGTCGGGGACACCCGCAGCGGAATGTGGTCTAATGAACCGGGCCGTATCGGATCACCGAGGCGAGAATGGAAGCCGGGTTTCTCCCACGCGCCGGGTTTCAGGCACTGCTGGACGTGCTGCAACAGTCCGGTTACCGCTGCGTCGGGCCGCGCCCGCGCGACGGCGCGATTGTCTGTGACACGCTCATGCGGGCGGAGGAGTTGCCGCGCGGCGTGCACGACCGCCAGGCGCCGGGCCGGTATCGGCTGGAAAATGATGCGAGCCCGAGATTTTTCGCTTGGTCAAACGGACCGCAGGCGCTGAAGCCGTTATTCTTCGCGCCGGTGGAACCGATATGGCACAGCGAACGGGCCGCCGACGGCGCACTCCGATTCACGGAGATCGAGCCGCCGGCGGAACGGCTGGCGGTGATCGGGGTGCGCGCCTGCGATCTCGCCGCGTTGCGGCTCCAGGACCGGCACTTTCTCGATGGCCGCTATGCGGATTCCCGTTATGCCGCGCGGCGTGCGAATGTTTTTCTGATCGCGGTGCATTGCACCCACCCGGCTGATACCTGCTTTTGCGTTTCCACCGGCGACGGGCCGCGCGCCACGGAGGGTTTCGATCTGGCGCTGTCCGAGCTTGACGACGGTTTCCTGGTGCAGGCCGGCAGCGACGCGGGACGGGCGCTGGCGGCACGGCTGGCGCTCGCGCCGGTTACCGCGTCGCAACAGCGCGCGGCGGACGATGAAATCGACGCCGCGGCACGGCAGCAGACGCGGCGCCTGCCGTCGCGCAATCTGCGCGATGTCCTGTTCGCCAACCTCGATCATCCGCGCTGGGAGAACGTGGCCGAGCGTTGCCTCTCCTGCGGCAACTGCACCGCGGTCTGCCCCACCTGTTTCTGTCACGGTGACGCGGATGAAGCCGCGCTCGACGGCGTTGACAGCCGGCATGTGCGCCGATGGGATTCCTGTTTCACGCCGGGGCACAGCTACATCCACGGCATCACCATCCGTGCCGAGACGCGCACGCGCTACCGCCAGTGGCTCACGCACAAGCTCGGGAGCTGGCACGACCAGTACGGCCGCAGCGGCTGCGTCGGCTGCGGGCGCTGCATCAGCTGGTGTCCGGTCGGCATCGACATCACCGAGGAAGCAGCCGCGATCGGCTGCGGCGACGCGCATGACTGATGCGCGACTTCCGCATGACGCCCGGATCGTGGAGCGTATCCAGGAATCGCCCACCATATTTACCTTGCGGCTGAAATTCGCCGACCCGGCCTACCATACCGCTTATCGCTTCGAGCCGGGCCAGTTCAATATGCTCTATCTTCACGGCGTCGGCGAGATCCCGATTTCCATCGTTTCCGATCCGCAGGATGAGCATTTGTTCGATCACACGATCCGCGTGGTGGGGCGGGTGACGCGGGGCTTCGCGCAATTGCAGGCCGGCGACCACCTCGGCGTGCGCGGACCGTACGGGCGCGGCTGGCCGCTCAGGCTTGCCGAGAACCGCGACGTGATGGTGGTGACCGGCGGGCTCGGCTGCGCGCCGGTGATCTCGGTTATCAATTACGTGATACGGCGGCGCGAACGGTTCCGCCGGCTCGTCATCATGCAGGGCGTCAAGCATTCAGAAGATCTCATCTGGCGCGAGCGGTACGTGCGCTGGAGCGAATCGCCCGACACCCAGGTGCTGGTGGCGGCGAATGTGGGCGCGACGCTGTGGCCGTGGCACATCGGCCAAGTCACCGAGCTTTTCGACGAGGTCGAGATCGACGCCCGGAACGCGGCCGTAATGATGTGCGGTCCGGAAGGCATGATGCAGGTGGCGGTGGATAACCTGACCGAACGCGGAATCGCCGAAACCGATATCTACCTCAGCATGGAGCGCAGCATGCCATGCGCTGTCGGGTTGTGCGGCCATTGCCAGTACGGCGGCCAATTCGTCTGCAAAAACGGACCGGTGTTCAGCTACCGGGACGTCAAAGCGCTTTTCGGCAAACGAGGTTTTTGATGGCGACCAAACCGAGAATCGCGGTGCACAAGTTCGCTTCCTGCGACGGCTGCCAGCTCGCCTTTCTCAATCTGGGCGAGGATCTGCTGCGGCTTGCGCAGCTCGTGGAAATAGTTCATTTCGCCGAAGCCGGTCCGGTGAACCCGGAGGCGCCGGTGGATATTGCCTTCATTGAGGGCAGCGTGTCGGCCCCGGAGGACATTGAACGCGTCCAGCGCATCCGCCACAACAGCCGCTACCTGATCTCCATCGGCGCCTGCGCCACCGCCGGCGGCGTGCAGGCGCTGCGCAACCTGGCGCACGGTCAGCAGTGGGTCGCGTCGATCTACGCCAGACCCGAGTACATTCGCAGCCTCGCCACCTCAACCGCCATCGCGCAGCACGTGAAGGTCGACTTCGAACTGTGGGGTTGCCCGGTCAACGGACGCCAGGTGCTGGCGGCGGTGCGCGCGCTGCTGTTCGGCGTGGCGCCGCTGGAGCAGAATGAAAAGGTTTGTCTGGAATGCAAGCGCCGCCAGACCGTGTGCGTAATGGTGGCCAAGGGAACTCCGTGTCTTGGCCCGGTGACGCGCACCGGCTGCGGGGCGCTGTGCCCGCAGTTCGGGCGCGACTGTTACGCCTGCTACGGACCGGCGGAAAACCCCAATACCGAATCGCTGGCGCGGCGGTTCGAGGGTCTGGGCCTGCTGCCCGAGGCGATCGCGCGGCGATTCCTGTTCCTCAACAGCGGCGCCCCGGCGTTCCACGGCGCCGGCGTGCGCTGGAGCAAGCCCCCGCATGGCTGAGCGGCGCGACATCTCGATCCAGGTGCCGGTACTGGCGCGCGTGGAAGGCCAAGGCGCCCTCGAGCTGCGGATTCACAACGGGGTCATCGAGGATTTGAAGCTGCGCATCTTCGAGCCGCCGCGGATGTTCGAAAAGCTGCTCGAAGGCCGCGATTATTCCGAAGTGCCGGACATAGTTGCGCGCATCTGCGGTATCTGCCCCGCGGCGTATCAGATGAGCGCCGTGCAAGCCATCGAAGCCCTGTTCGGCGTGGAGCCCGGTCCGTCGGTGCGCGCCATGCGCCGCGTGCTTTACTGCGGCGAATGGATACAGAGCCACAGTCTGCACATACACATGCTTGCGGCTCCGGATTTTCTGGGCCACGCGGGTGTCGTGCAGATGGCGCGCGACCATGCTGCGGAAGTGCGCCGCGGATTGCGGCTGCAGGCGCTCGGCAACGACATCATCCGCCTGTTCGGGGGACGCTCGGTGCATCCGGTGGGCGTGCGCGTTGGCGGTTTCCATGGCGCCCCGGCGGCGGTCGACGTGCGCTCTCTGCGGGAACAGTTGCGCGCGGCGCTGCCGGAGGCGGAAGCGCTGGTGTGCTGGACGGCGTCGCTGGACCTGCCGGAGTCGGGACAGGAATTCACCAGCGTGGCGCTGCGTCACCCCGAGGAATATCCGATGAACCGCGGCCGGGTGGTTTCGGACGGCATGCTGGATATCTCCATCGATCAGTTCGAAACGCATTTCACCGAGCAACAGGTGCCGCATTCAACCGCCCTGCATTGCCTGCTCGACGGCCGCCCGTATCTGGTCGGACCGCTGGCGCGGCTCAATCTCAACCGCGACCGCCTGCCGGCGCCGGTGCGCGCCGTGCTCGACGGCACCGGCATGCGATTTCCCTGCCACAACATGAATTACAGCATCGTCGCGCGCGCGGTCGAGATTTATTTCGCCGTGCACGAGGCGTTGCGCCTGCTGGAGGCGTATCGCGGGCTGGAATCGCCATTTGTCGACGTGCAACCCCGCGCCGGAACCGGTTTCGGCTGCACCGAGGCGCCGCGGGGCACCTTATGGCACCGCTATGATGTCGCGCGCGACGGCGGCATTGTACGGGCGCGTATCGTGCCGCCGACGAGCCAGAATCAGGCGCGCATCGAGGCGGACCTGCGCCAGGCGTTGCAGGCGTTCGGTTTGGAGCATGAGGACGCGGTACTGCGCCAACGCGGGGAGATGGTGATCCGCAATTACGATCCGTGCATCTCCTGCGCCACGCATTTTATCAATCTGCGCGTGCGGCGATCCTGATGCCATGCGCGGCCATCTTCATATTATCGGTGTCGGCTCTCCATTCGGAGACGATCGTCTCGGATGGGTGGCGGTGGAGACGCTGCAAGGTTCCGCCGCGCTGGCCGCGCTCGGCGGCGGCAGCCTGTCGTTCTCAATCCTGGATCGGCCCGGCACGCTGTTGCTTGCGCATTGGCATGACGCTGACAACGTGCTGGTGGTGGATGCCGTGCGCTCCGGCGCGCCGCCGGGTACTTGCCACCGGCTGGAGCCCGGTGAGTTGTCCGCATTCGAATCGATTTCTTCGCACGGTTTTGGACTGGCCTCGGCGTTGGAACTGGCGCGCGCCCTGAACGACCTTCCGCCGCATCTGGTGATATACGGGATCGAAATCGATCCGTCCGGCGCCGGGTGTTCCCTCAGCGAACCGGTTCGGCGGTCGCTGCCGTGGTTGATCCAGGAGATCGAGCGTGAAGCCCGAGTTTTCGCGCCGCCCGGCGTTCACTGACTTCGAACGCCCCGTAGCGAACGACGGCGGCCCGAGGGTCGAATCGGATTCGAGGCGGGTGCGGCCCGGGTCGTGGCGTTTCGGTGTCCTGAATCATGAAAAAACCTTTGCTTTCAAGCACCTGAAAAGCTTTCTTTTGCGGTTTATTCCTCGTCTGAGTCTCTGAAAACGTTCATGCCTATGGCATGAATGCTGCAGTATGTCCTCGGAAGCGGCGAATGAGGCGCTAATGCCCGCCCGCTGGCAGAGGAGAGTAATCAGGTGAAAGTGAAATTCTGGTGGGACATTCGTTCCGGATTTTTTGCACGCATGCACGCGGTGCATATGGCGGCCGAAAATCGCAAAGCCGGCGTGTTTCCCGATCGGAGTCGCTGGCTGCCGCTGGCGTGGCTTGCCGTGGGCGCGCTGTTGTCCGGCTGCCTCGGTGGCCCAAAACCGGAACCGGTGGCTTCTGATGGCATCGCGGTGCTTTCCAGCGACGATTCCTCCGCCTTCACCGGGGTCGAGCGCGAGATCAAAAAACGTTATCCGCATCGCGTCGCGATCTTCAACCTGAACGGCAATACGGTGCTGTCCGCGGACATGCGCAAAAAGATCGAGTCGCCGCAGTTGCCGGTGGTGGTGGCGATTGGATTGCACGCGGCCCGCGCGGCGCAAGGCCTCCCGGGCAAGAAGGTAATTTTCTGCCAGGTCTTCAACTACGAACAAGAGAACCTGGTGACGCCGTCGATGAAAGGCGTCGCCGCCACGCCGCCCGTACGCGATCTGTTCCGCGCCTGGAAGACGCTATCGCCGCGCCTGCTGAAAGTCGGCGTTATCACCGGCGGCAATCTCGGGAGTCTCATCGACGAGGCGCGGACCGCCGCTGCGGCGTACCGGATCGATCTGATTCACGTCGAGGCGCGCTCGGACCGGGAAACACTTTACGCTTTCAAACAGCTGGCGCCGAAGGTACAGGGCCTGTGGCTGGTGCCGGACAATCGAGTATTAAGTCTGGAAGTGATTCGCGACATGATGACGTACGGCATGAAGCAGGGACAACAGATGGCTGTCTTCAATCATGAATTGCTCGGTCTTGGCGGGCTCTTGAGTGCTGAAAGCAGCTACGACGATATCGCCGAGAAGGTGCTGGCACGCGTCAAGCAGGCGCAGCAATATGCCGGCGTGCCGGGCGAACCCGTGGTTCCATTGAGCAAGGCCAATATCAGCATCAACAAGGTCATGGCCGGACGTCTGAATATTTCCATCCCGCCGGCATTACGAGGTATGGCCCGTGCCCCGTGACCTGACAATGACGCTTGCGGCTTTAACCCGCTGGTTGTCGTGTTTCCCGAAATGGCGACATCTCGTCCCCGGCATGGGCGATCAAAGTCTGGTCGGCCGCCTCTTGGGAATCGTGCTGCTGGGCGCAGTGCTGGTCTATCTGGCAGTCAATGTCGGTCTGTGGTGGACATCCAGCCGCCTGATCGAGCAAAACCTGGAAAAGCAGGCGAGCGGTTGGCTGGCGGAGCTCGATGAGCTGGGCACCCCGCACTACGCCTCAGGTGGCCAGAAACACCTCGCCAGCATCGACCGGCGCATCAGAAATTTTCCCGAGATCGCCCATATCCGGTATTACGATGCCTCCGGGAAGAACGTCCTTGGCGAATACGGTCGAGCCAAGGATGAAGATGTTCCGTCCCTCACGCCCGAACAGATGGCGCAATTGTCGCTCTCCGCGGGCGATAAAAATTACATCGTGGGTCGTTCGCTGCTGCATGGCACCTATATGCGCTTCATTGCACCGGTGCGCGTGAAATCCATCCGCTCCGACGGGCTGCTCAACTTCAGCCTGGACGGCGACCGCGCGGAAAACGAGAAGATCATCGGCTATATCGATCTGAGCATCGACTTCGGTTACTACAAGGAACAGCTGGTGCGCAGCATGGCCACGGGCAGCCTGCTTATCGCCGCGCTCCTGCTGTTCGCGCTGATTTTCGGGCGTCGCTTGATTCGCAAGGCGCTCGCGCCCCTGACGGAATTGCAGGTGCCGCTGGCCCGTCTCGCCCAGGGCGATATCAACGTCCACGTGGTGCGCGCCAAGGATGTCGAAATCGCCGCCATCAGCGACGCCTTGAACGCCACCGTGCGCGCCCTCAAGGAACGCGACGAAACGCTCCGGACAATGGCGGAAAGCGACCCCCTCACCGGCCTGGTCAACCGCAGTTACTTCATGCGCGAACTGGAAAAGGAAGTCGAGTGCGCCGTGCACGACAAAGTCGACAGCGCGGTGTACTTCATCGACCTCGATCAGTTCAAGTACATCAACGACACGCTCGGACACGCCGCCGGCGACAAACTGCTGGTGAGGGTGGCCGAGCTGCTGAAATCCCGCGTGCGCAGCGGCGACGTGGTCTCGCGTTTCGGCGGTGACGAGTTCACGGTGCTGGCGCGCAGCGTCGCGCCTGCCGGCGCCGTCGAATTGGCGCAGGCGTTCAATCAGATCATGCGCGACATGCGCCTGGTCGAGGGTGACAAGACCTTCAGCGTCAATTGCAGCATCGGCATCGCCATGATCGGGGCCGGACAGCACACGGCCGCGGAAGTGCTGTCGCACGCCGACATGGCCTGTTTCGCCGCCAAATCGCACGGGCGCAATCGCTATCAGATGTACGAGGAAAGCGGCGAAAGCAAACGCACGATGGCGCTCGACATCGGCTGGTTCCAGCACATCAAGGGCGTCATCGAGCAGGACCGGTTCCGCCTGATGTACCAGCCGATCCTGAACGTCGCCGATCCCGCCAAGGAATGCTACGAGGTGCTGCTGCGCATGCCCGGACCGGACGGAGATCTGGTGTTGCCGTCCATCTTCCTGCCGGTGGCGCAGCGCTTTGGCCTGATGGTTGAGATCGACCGCTGGGTGATCCAGCGAGCGCTCCACGCGCTCGCGGATTTTCGTGCCGGCGGGCGCGATATCACGTTCACAATCAATCTTTCCGGCCAGTCGCTGGAGGACATGTCGCTGTTGTCGCTGGTCAAGGATCAGTTGGCGCGCCATCAGCTGCCGGCGGAATGCGTGATCTTCGAGATTACCGAGCAATCCGCGGTGCGATACATGGACAAGGCGCAGCGTCTTATCCAGGGGCTGGTGGATCTCGGTTGCCGATTCGCGCTCGACGATTTCGGCACCGGCTTCAGTTCCTTCGGCTACCTCAAGGACCTGCCGGTGGACTTCATCAAGATCGACGGCTCCTTCGTCAGGAACATGGCGCGCAACGCCATCGACGAGACCATGGTGATGTCGATCATCCAGATCGCGCGCTCGCTCGGAAAGCAGACAATCGCCGAATTCGTCCAGGACGAAAAGACGATCACGCTGCTCAGGCAATCCGGGGTGGATTTTCTCCAGGGCTACTACGTCGGCGTGCCGTCAGAGCGGCTGCCGGTGAATCTGCGGGTCGTTGCCGGGGCGAAGAAGACCGCGGGGTGAAGCGGTCCAGGTCTAGGTTTTGTCCTTCTGTATCATCGCGTACGCCGAGTGGTTGTGAATCGATTCGAAATTTTCCGACTCCACCACGTAGGCGTCGATGCGATCGTCCTTGTTGAGAATCGCGGCGATGTCGCGCACCATGTCTTCCACGAACTTGGGATTTTCGTAAGCCTTTTCTGTGACGTATTTCTCGTCCGGCCGCTTGAGCAGCCCGTAAAGCTCGCAACTGGCCTGCTTTTCAACCAGATCGATCAGGTCCTCGATCCACACGAAGGTGTTGGTGCGCACGGTCAGGGTGACGTGCGAGCGCTGGTTATGCGCGCCGTATTCGGAAATCTCCTTGGAGCAGGGGCACAGGCTGGTCACCGGTATCACGACTTTGATGGTCATGATGTCCTTGCCGCCACGAATCTCACCGATAAAGGTCACATCGTAATCCATCAGGCTTTTGACTCCCGAGACCGGCGCTGACTTGATGAGGAAATAGGGGAAACGCATCTCTATGTGGCCGGTGTCGGCCTCGAGGCGCCGGCTCATGTCGGCCAGCATGTCACGGAACGACTCGACCGATATTTCCATGTCATGCGCGTTCAGGATCTCGACGAAGCGCGACATGTGCGTGCCCTTGAAGTTGTGCGGCAGTTCCACGAACATGTTGAAATTCGCGATCGTATGCTGCACGCCCTGGGAACGATCTTTCACCAGCACCGGGTGGCGGATGTCCTTGATGCCGACCTTGTCGATCGGGAGATGGCGCAGGTCCGG
>DASPRK010000211.1:0-3403 GCA_035624495.1 Methylomirabilis sp. (SeqCode)
TCTGATTCTGGTCTCGGTGCTGCTGGAACAGGTCGCCGAGGAACGGAATCCGGTTCACACCCGGAACGGTGTCCTCGGTCGACGAGCGCGTGTCCTCCATCAGCCCGCCGAGCACCGCAATCTGGCCGCTCTGCAGGCGCAGCAGCGATTCCATCTCGCGCGTCTGGATCACCGGGATGAGACTCTGGATGGGCGGCGTGCCGCACGCGATTGCGGTACCGCAGGGATTGGCAAGCGCCGGATTCGGGTCTGCCACGTCGGCAATCTTCCTGCGGATCGTCGGTCGGACGTCGACCAGCACGGTGTCGTTGTCGCTGATCTGCGGTACTACGCTCATGATCAGGCCGACCGGAGATACGTTCGGTGTGGTGGTGAAAGTCGGCGGTGCATTGACCACTCCCGTCCCCGTGGACGACACGGTCGTGGTGCCGGGCTGCAAGGTGAAGTACACCAGGTCGTCGGTTACTCGCATGACCGCCGCCTGGTTGTTGAGCACGGTAAGCGTCGGGCTGGAAAGCACTCGCACCTGGCCGAAGGACTCAAGCAGCCTGAGCGCCGAAGTGAAATTCATGTTGCCTACGTGATATCCAACGGTAAAGGCGTTGGTAATGATGTTTGCCGGCGTGCCCGCGGAAGACTGGCTGAACGTCCAGCCGGCGCTCCCGGTGAGCGCCCGCGACCAGTCGATGCCACGTTGGTAGTCATTGTTGAGCTGCACCTCTGCCACAGTCGCCTCGATTAAGACCTGGCGCTTGGCGCTCGCCATCACGTGGTCGAGGAATTCCTGGATCTTGGCGTGCTGGCGCGCCGTTGCGCGGATGGTGAGGATGCCGGTTTCGGGATTGGCGATCACAGAAGCCGCCTCGCGGTACATAACTGGCTGGACCACGGGCGCGCTCGTAGCGGACTGTTGCTGACCAGTCTGCTGTGCGCCCCCGGCGCTTTGGGCAGCGGCCGCAGGCACGGCGGCAGCCTGCGCCGTTTCGGCCGCCGCGTTGGTCGGCAGCACCTTGTCTGTCTCGCGCAGGATGTCCTTGACGTTGGCAACCAAAGCCTCCCAGAACTTGTTGTTCGAGGTCATGACGAGCGACGACGAGGAGTTCGTCGTGCCGCTTGCGGTGCCGGCGCCCCCGCCCCCGCCCCCGGCCATGGCCGTCCCTCCCGCAAGCTGACTGGATACTGACACGTTCATGGTCGCGTTGCGCGCCATGTTGACGTAATCGATCTTGTACAGATGCAGGTAAGGCGTGTCGCGCATCACCACCAGGTCGTTGCCGCGCATCTCGTAGCGCATGTCCACCTGGCGCGCGATGCGGGTCAGCAACTCCGGCAGCGTCTGGTCGATGGCGTTGAGCGTCACCATGCCGGTGACGCCAGGGTCGATGTCCACGTTTACGTGCGCATTGCGTGCCAGTGCGAACAGCAAGTCGTGTACGGGCACGTTGTTGACCACCACGCTGTAGGTTTCGGGCGGCGTGCGCGGCGCAGGCTTGGGCAGGACGGGCGCAGCCTGCACGGGAGGCGGAATCGCGCCGGCGCGGGGAGCTGTCTCGGCCTGTAGGTGAGTCTCTGCGGGCTTGAGCGCCGCCTGCCCGCAGCCCGCGAGCAGCGCGACGAAACCCATGGCGGCGATCTTCCTGCTTCGATTCATGACGGGCGCGCCCCCCCTTGTTGGAGAAAAGGATATCACGCCAATCCTGAGAAAACCACGCTAACCTTCTGTCGCTTGGGCGTTTTTCCCGTGTACAAGTTGTCAATAATCGTCAAAGGGCGTGCCGTATTTCGGCAAACCTGCGCGGCACGTTCTTGAATTCGCGCTGGTATTCCTGCGGCATCGCCTTCTGCGCGGCGAGGGCCTCCTGGCGGTCGGCGTAGTCGCCGAACAGCACCCAGAGCCGCGTCGCCGCGCCGCCGAGCGGAACCACGTAGACCTGGGACAGCGCCGCCATGTCGCGCGCACGGACAAGGAAGCGCTCGACCCGCGCCGGATCGATGTTCTGCGTGACATACATCTCGAGCGTGTAGGCATCGTCAGGCGCCCGTGCGAGCAAGTCCCGCGTCGCCGCAAGGCGCTCTCCGAGCAGGGGCTGGCCGCGCGCGGCGTAGCGCACCTCGATGCGGTGCAGTTGCGCGCGCGATAACTGTGTGGCCTCTGGCGCCGGCGAGGCGGGCGGCGCAGGCGCCGCCGCCTGGGGTTTTGGCGCGGGATCGGATTTGGGGGCCGGTGGAGTTTGCACCGCGGGTGCAGGTACCGGCGCAGGTGGGGGTGGTTCCGGCGCGGGTTTAGCCGAAACCGGCGGGGCGGCTGGCACAGGCGCCGGCTGACCGGGAGCGGGCGCAGAAGGGGGCGAGGAAAGCAGCCAGTGAGCGGTCACTCCAATTGCGATACCCGCCGCCAGTATGCCGCCGGCGTAGGCGGCGCGACGGCGCCACGGGCGTCTAAGAGGTGCGAAGTCCGAGTCTGCGATCGCGGCGCGCGCCTGCCGGCCGGTCACCGCGTGCGTGTCGACGGTAAATGCCGAGAGCAGCGACTTGTCGGCGAGGATGTTGATGCGCCGCGTCAGCCCCCCGGAGGCGCGCGCGATCAACGAGACTGCCTGCCGCGTGAACACGTCGGGCCCGCGATAACCGGCGGCGCGCATGCGGAAGGCAAGATACTTTGCGACCTCGTCGTCCGTCAGCGGGCGCATGCGAAAGCTCTGCGTGATGCGGTCCTTGAGCTGACGCAGCGACGGCTTGGCGAGCGCCTCGTCCAGCTCGGGTTGGCCGAAGAGCACGATTTGCAGGAGCTTGTGGCGACTCGACTCGAGGTTGGACAGCAGCCGCACCTGCTCGAGCGTCTCCTCCGGCATGGCGTGCGCCTCGTCGATCAGAATCACAACGCGGCGGCCGGCCGCATACAGGCCGATCAGGTGCTCCTGCAATTCGCGCAGTGCGACCGAGACGCGACTCTGCGTGAAGCGGAACTCGAGCTCGTCCGCTATCGCGTACAGGATCTCGTCGCGCCCGAGCGACGGCGTGCTGAGATAGATGGTGTCGACGTGCTCGGGCAGGCGTTCCATCAGTACCCGGCACAGCATCGTCTTCCCGCTGCCGACTTCGCCGCTCACCTTGACGATGCCCTCGTCGTTCAGGATGGAGTACACGAGCGCATCGAGCGTGGCACCGCGATCGGCGCCGTCGAAGAAAAAATCCGTGTGCGGCGTGATGCGGAACGGCGGCTCGTCGAGTCCGAAGTGTTCGAGATACATGGACGGCGCCGCGCTACTTCGTTCTTTGCTGGGGCGGCGGCGCGTCGGCGGCGCCCTGAGCGTCTGCGGCGCCACTGGACATACGGCTGTAGAGCGTGGTGCGGTTGACGCCGAGTATCCTGGCCGCCTGGCTGACGTTGCCGCCGCTCAGC
>DASPRK010000160.1:0-10202 GCA_035624495.1 Methylomirabilis sp. (SeqCode)
ATAAAACGGAATGGCGATACCCGGAACGCCGTCGGGACAGAACCAGCAGTCCGACAGCCAGACGTGCGGGCGGAAGGCGAAGCCGCGGTTTTCCAGCTCGCGGTAAAGCGCCTCGATCTCCTTTTGCAGCTTGGTGCCCGCCAGCATGAGCCCCAAGTCGCACAATCGGGTGTCGAGCAAGCGTTCGTCGGAAAAGCGGATCCAGGCCGTCCCCGAGGAGCGTTTCAGCGCCGCTTTCTTGCGGATCCGGCGTTTCTTTTTTTTGTGCGAGGGAATGTCCGTCTCCTTGACTGGGATTATTCTTCTTTAATGTTAGTAGATCGGAATGTTAGTAGATCGGCGTGACACGGTAACCCGCCTTTTCCAGAAGATTCAATAGTCCCGCCTCGCCCGCGAGATGCGCCGCGCCCACGGCAATGAAGGCGTTGCCCTGTTTGAGAATCGGCGCCATGCGCTGCGCCATGCGGGCGTTGCGTCGCGTCAGCAGCCGCTCCATGACGCGGCGGTACAGTTGTTCCTCCCCGAGTTCGTGTTTTTCGCTGATCTCCGTTAGTTTCCGCAGATCGCGCGCCAGATAGGCCTGGATCAGCTCGCCGAGGTTCTTTTCCATTTCCGGTTGCTGGCGCACGACCTCTTTCAGCAGCGCGATCTGGTCGGGCATGGGCAAATCGTCGAATACGGCGATCTGTTCCGCCATGGTTTCGAGCCCGGCGACCGGCTTGCCTTGTTTCGCGGCGCGGGTCGCCAGGACCAGGTCGAGGAATTCGCCGGTCTTGGATGGCGGCATGGACAGCGTCATCATCGCCGCCCAGGGTTTCTGTTTCGCCACGTCCGCGGCCGGCACCCCGCGCGCGGTCAGCGCCTTGAGAGTGGCCGCGTACAAATCCTTGCCGATGACCTGTTCCAGGGTGCGACCGTCATCGAAGTACATGGCCTTTGCCATCTGCTCCAGCGAATCGCCGTCGAGCTGCGTCTCCATGACGAAGCGGTCGGAGTTGTCGAGCGCTCGGCTGACCGGATTCGGCAGCGCGGTAACGCGTGGATCGTCGGAGTGTATCGTCCCGAAAAGATAACTCGGCTGTGCGCCCGGCGCCTGAATCGTCCACAGTAATCCGTGATCGAACCGGGACGCGGCGCCGCTGTCATGACTCGCCGGGGTGGCGGCGCTGGTCGCACAGCTCGCGAACAGCAGGGAGCAGACCAGCGCCAGAAAAAATCGGGGAAAGCCGTGCCCGCCAGTACGGGACTGTCGCGGAGCCAATCGCGGGACATCGGCGATTTGCATGGATGGTGTCAGGAGAAGTGCCCGATTACCATGGGCACAAGAATATATTAGGAATGCGAATGCGCCAAATGATTATTTCCGCCATCCTGACCGTGGGCTTGGCGGCGACACCGGTGAGTGCCGCAGAGCTACCGCGCTGGGAGATCGGGCTCGGGGTCGGAGGTCTGAGCATTCCGGATTACCGCGGCTCCGATCAGCGGCGCAGCTACGTGTTGCCGCTGCCGTACGTTCAGTATCGCGGCGATGTTTTCCGGATCGACGACGAGGGCGCGCACGGGGACTTGTTCGCCTCGGATCGCGTGAAACTTGAGATCAGCCTCGCCGCCGGGGTGCCGGCCAAGAGCGACCGGAACGACGCGCGTACCGGCATGCCGAATCTCGATCCGACCGTCGAGGCCGGTCCTTCGCTCCATTTCGATCTCGCGCGCAACGAATCCCGCGACCGCGTGTGGTCACTGCGGTTTCCGTTGCGCGCCGCGGCCGCCGTCGATCTGCATCACGTGCAGCGCATCGGCTGGGTGTTCGCGCCCAACCTCAATTTCGACGCGCTCCAAGTGCGCGGCGGCTGGGACCTCGGCGTTGCCGTCGGACCGATCTATGCGACCGAGGATAATCACGATTACTATTATGAGGTCGCGCCGGAGTTCGCCACCGCCACGCGACCGGCATACGATGCCCCCGGCGGCTACAGCGGCAGCCGGCTGACGCTGACGGCGAACCGGCGCTTCCCGACCTTCTGGGTCGGCGCGTTCGCGCGCTATGATAATCTTTCCGGCGCGGTGTTCGAGAACAGCCCGCTGGTGAAGCGCAAGGATTCGTTCATGGCCGGCGTCGGCATCGCCTGGATACTGGCGGAGGCCAGTCATCCGTGAAACATATCTCTATAAATGGCAGGTGGAGCGAACGATTCGATGATGCAGCCCAAAACGGTGGATGACTTTCTCGATCTGGTGGATCAGGCGATCTACGAGACCGACGACGTGCTGATGTGCGCCGCGGACGAAGGCGACCCGGAGGATTCCGACTTCACCGGCATCCTGCCGGTGTTCGAGCAGTTGTCGCGCGATCTGAAGACGCTGCACGACGAGGTGCGTCAGGGCAAGCACGTCTTCGGGCAGGGCGATCTGGCGTTCATGCCGCTGGTGCAGAAATGGAAGCAGCGCATTCCGTACCATGACCTGCTGCTGGCGCTCAACGACATCCATCGGCAGGGTTTGAGTACCTGACGCGGTTTGTGACTTCGTCGTTTTGCCGGTAACATTCGAGCATGTCCGGCAACACCATCGGCAAGCTGTTCACCGTCACCACCGCGGGTGAATCCCACGGGCCGGCCTACGTTGTTATTGTCGACGGCTGTCCGCCCGGCATGGAGCTTTCCGAGGCCGACATCCAGCCCGACCTCGACCGGCGCAAGCCCGGCCAGTCGCGCCACACCACGCAGCGGCGCGAGTCCGACGAGGTCAAAATTCTTTCCGGCGTGTTCGAGGGCAGGACCACCGGCACGCCTATCGGCCTGCTGATCGAGAACACCGATCAGCGTTCCAAGGATTATTCCAAGATCATGGACCGGTTCCGCCCGGGCCATGCCGATTACACCTATCAGCAGAAATACGGCATCCGTGACTACCGCGGCGGCGGGCGCGCCTCGGCGCGCGAGACCGCGATGCGCGTGGCCGCCGGCGCCATCGCCAGGAAATACCTGCGCGAGCGGTACGGCACCGTCATCCGCGGCTACCTCGCCCAGCTCGGGCCGATCAAGCTGGAACTCAAGGATTGGAACGAGGTCAAGTGCAATCCGTTCTTCTGCCCCGATGCTTCAAAAGTCGCGGAGCTGGAGGCCTACATGGACGCGCTGCGCAAGGAAGGCGATTCCATCGGCGCGCGCGTCAACGTCGTCGCCTCGCACGTGCCGGTGGGCCTGGGCGAGCCGGTGTTCGACCGGCTCGACGCCGACATCGCCTATGCCATGATGAGCATCAACGCGGTGAAGGGCGTCGAGATCGGCGCCGGGTTCCAGGTGGTCGAACAGAAGGGCACCGCGCACCGCGACGAGATCACGCCGCAAGGATTTCTCTCGAACCATGCCGGCGGCATTCTCGGCGGCATTTCGACCGGCCAGGACATCGTCGTCAGCATGGCGCTCAAGCCCACTTCCAGCATCCGCCTGAGCGGGCGCACGGTGAACCTCCGGGGCGAGTCCGTTGAAATCGCCACCACGGGCCGGCACGATCCCTGCGTCGGCATCCGCGCCACCCCGATCGCCGAGGCCATGCTCGCGCTCGTGCTCATGGACCACGCGCTGCGCCACCGGGCGCAGAACCTCGACGTCAAAAGCCCGACGCCCGTGATTCCCGGCGGCGCCTAAAATTCTCTCTCTGGTTTGCCGTTCAAAAGGTGAGTGCACTGAGCCAAAGCGACATCTCTGAGATATGCGACCCCGCTCGAATTGAAATTGCCGATTCCAAACTCGGTATCGGTCGCGAGCTTTCGTATCGCGATTCTCCGGCCAGGACAGTCGTTGTTTATTTTGTCGAGTCTGATTTTCCAGACAAGGTCAAAGAATTGCTAGCTGCTATTCCACAGCTCGAAACCAAGTGGATACTCTTTAATCGACGTGGTGAGCTACGGTCAAAGGAATTTACGAAAAATGAGATTCCGAGCATCCTTGAGTTTTTGATAGAGAGTTACCCGACGGTTGAGCGAGAGGGAGATGACATTTACCTTCTGGCCAAAAGCGGGAAGCTTTTCATCTCCTTCGACCATCATCTATTCGAAAATGGCATGGCCGTTAATTTGGCCGAAATTCCGCTGACGGGCACACTTCTAACACGGCTAAATGAGCGCGGAGCCGAAATTGAACTTTTTGGGAAGAACGGCTAACAACGCGTTTGGCTCCAACTCACAATCAACGGGGCTAGGGTCGATTCCTTTGATAAGGAGTAATGATGATTAATATTTCAAGCATCTATCCAAAGAAAGAAGGATATCGATTCGATTTCGATTATTACTTGAGTAGGCACATGCCGATGTCCGTTGACAGGCTGTCCAGGGCAAAAGGGTTCAAGGGGGTGTCGGTCGAGCGCGGGGTGGATATCGCCGAGCCGAGAATCGAATCCTCCTATGTGGCGATGTGTCATTACTATTTCGATACGCTGGAAAATTTCATGGCGGTCTTCACGCCGCATGCGGCGGAGCTGCAAGGGGACATCGCGAACTACACCAACATCCAGCCGATCATTCAGATAAACAAAGTTGAAATCAAAAAGTAATTTCCTAACGAACCTTTCTTGATCGAAGCCAGTAGTTGCTGATCCTATGCCCTACTGGCGCCTTTCCGGATTTTATTTTTTCTACTTCGCCACCCTCGGCGTGCTGGTGCCGTACTGGGGTCTCTATCTCCAGTCGGTCGGCTTCACACCAGTAGACATCGGCAATCTCGTGGCGATCCTGATGGTCTCGCGCATCGTCGCGCCGGTGGTGTGGGGCTGGATCGCGGATCACCGCGAGCGGCGCATGACGGTGGTGCGGCTGGCGGCGTTTCTGACCGTCGCTGCCTTCACCGGCACGTTCTTCGGCACCGGTTTCTGGTGGCTGGCGGCGGTGATGCTGCTGTTCAGTTTCTTTTGGCACGCCTCGCTTCCTTTGCTCGAAGTGTTCGTCATGCGCCACACCGCCGCGCGTCCCGGCGCGTATGGCCGGGTGCGGTTGTGGGGCTCGATCGGCTTCATCGTTTCGGTGACCGCGCTCGGTCCGGTGATCGACGCGCACGGGCCGTGGTGGGTGTTGCCGGCGCTGCTGACGTTGATGCTCGGCATCTGGTCGTTCAGCCTGACACTGCCGGAGTCGGAGATGAAAGGACCGGCCGAGCACGCGGGGCCGTTTCGTCAGGTGTTGCTGCGGCCCGAGGTGTTCGCGTTTCTGCTCGCCTGCCTGTTGATGCAGGTCAGTCACGGTCCGTACTACACGTTCTATTCCATTTACCTCCAAGGTCACGGTTACTCCAAGAGCCTGATCGGCGGGCTGTGGGCGTTCGCGGTAGTGTGCGAGATCGGCGTGTTCCTGCTGATGCAGCGGCTGCTGGCGCGCGTGGCCTTGCGCGCGGTGCTGATGGCGAGTTTTCTGTTCGCGGCACTGCGCTGGTTGCTGATCGGCCATTACCCGGACAATCTGCCGGTGCTGATCGCGGCTCAGTCATTGCACGCCGCGACCTTCGGCAGTTTTCACGCCACGGCGATGCAGCTGGTGCACCGTTTCTTCACCGGCCGGCATCAGCATCGCGGCCAGGCGATTTACGGCGGCCTGAGTTTCGGCATCGGCGGGGCGGTGGGGAGTTTTTACAGCGGGCACACCTGGACCGTGCTGGGTCCGGCGATGACTTTCAATATCGCCGCCGCCAGCGCGGGACTGGCGTTACTCGTCGCTTACTTTCTGATCAAGCCAAAGACTTGAGACGGCGCTGCATGCGGTAGGCTGCGAGCGGAATGATTTCCGCCGTGCGCCGGGCGGGCGTTGCCGGAGTTTTTTCGACGGTAAGGTTTTCGGAGAAAATTTCACCGAGCGCTCCGCTGAGCTCATCCAGCAGACGGTACAAATCGACATCCGTGGTCGCCGAGCGCAATGCTTCCAGGCGAATCGGGGTCAGCGCCGACAGCGTCTTGTCCAGCGTCACCGGATCGGTAAGGCGGCGGCAGGCGTTGGCGACGTAAATCGCGCGCACCAGTCGCGTCATCATGTCGTGATGCAGCGGACTGCCGTCGAACACGTCCTTGATGTGGGTCGCGGCCGGATTCACCGGAAACTGGTGATAACCCAGGTGTTCTTCCAGCTGCGCCAACAGTTCCTTAAAATTCATTTTGCTTCCCTAATGATTTCAATCATCGCCTGACCGGCGTTGGAGAGCGTGCGCTTCTCGTGCGTGACAATGCCAAGTTCGCGCCGTATCTCCATTTTTTTAATCTGGACCACTTTCAGCCCTTCGTCAATCATAGTCCGTGGAATCGCGCTCCACCCGAGGCCGATGGCCGCGAGCATTTTGAGCACTTCCAGATAATTCGTCGCCATGCCGATCTGGATTCGATCGCGTAGCGGGCCAAATGCGTTCAGAATGATTTCGCGGGTATAAGTTCCGGTTCCCGGGAGAATCGCCGGATAATCGAGCAGCATGGCGGGTTTTGCCTGCGAAACCGACGCCAGCGGATGCTCGCGGCTGACCACGATATCGAGCGGGTCGTCCCAGATCTTCTCGGCGCGCAGTGGCGCCTCCGCCGCCGGCGGCAGGGTGACCACTGCCAACTCCAGATCGCCCTTGGCCACGGCGCGACAGGCCTTTTCCGAGTCCATAAAGTGCAGATTCAATCGTACTTCGGTGTAGGTTTCGTGAAACCGTTTGAGTGGTCCGGGCAGGCGGTGCAGGCCGATATGATGGCTGGTGGCGAGCGCGAGCTCGCCGGCGATCGATCCGGACAGGTTGGCAATGCCGCGTTTTACGTCTTCCAGCTCTTTCAGCACGGCGCGGGCGCGGTTGAGCAGGGCGTCCCCGGCCGGAGTCAGATGAATTCCGCGGCCGATACGGTCGAACAGGCGCGCGCCGATCTCGCGCTCTAGCGCGGCAATGCGCTTGCTGATGGCCGGCTGGGTCAGGTAAATCCGCTCGGCGGCACGCGAAAACGAGCCGGATTCGGCGACAGCGAGAAAGGCTTGAAGGGCGGATATATCCATAACTGAAAGGAATGGAATATATGATAAATATGAATTTGTGTTATTTATACAGAATGCCTAGGATTTGCGCAATCCGAACATTCATCCGACCCCGATGACCGCCAAGACGCTGTACGACAAACTCTGGGACGCGCACGTGGTCCGTCACAACGACGACGGGACCAGCCTCATTTATATTGACCGGCACCTGGTGCACGAGGTGACCAGCCCGCAGGCGTTCGAGGGCCTGAAATTGGCCGGGCGCAAGGTCTGGCGCGTGGACGCGAATCTCGCGACCGCCGACCACAACGTGCCGACCACCGACCGTGCCCAAGGCATCGCCGACCCGGTGTCGCGGCTGCAGGTCGAGACACTCGATCGCAACTGCCGTGAATACGGCATCATCGAATTCGGCATGCATGACGCGCGCCAGGGTATTGTGCACGTGATCGGGCCGGAGCAGGGCGCGACGCTGCCCGGCACGACCGTGGTCTGCGGCGACTCGCACACCTCGACCCACGGCGCGTTCGGCGCGCTCGCCTTCGGCATCGGCACCTCCGAGGTCGAACACGCGCTCGCGACCCAATGTTTGATCCTGAAGAAATCGAAAAACATGCTCGTGCGCGTGGACGGCAACATTCCGACCGGCGTGACGGCCAAGGACATCGTGCTCGCGATCATCGGTAAAATCGGCACCGCCGGCGGTACCGGTCACGCGATTGAATTCTCCGGTTCAGCGATCGAGCAGCTGTCGGTCGAAGGCCGCATGACGGTGTGCAACATGGCCATCGAAGCCGGCGCGCGCGCCGGCATGATCGCGGTGGACGCCAAGACGATCGAATACTTCCGCGGCCGGCCCTATGCGCCGAAAGGCGGGATGTGGGATTTGGCTGTGACGGCATGGCGCGAACTGAAGACCGATGCGGGTGCAAAATTCGACAAAGAAGTCTTGCTCAACGCCGCCGATCTCAAACCGCAGGTGAGCTGGGGAACTTCGCCCGAGATGGTGGTCCCGGTGGACGGCGCCGTACCGGACCCGGAGAAAGAGATCGATGCCGTCAGGCGCACCGGCATGCGACAGGCTTTGAAGTACATGGATCTCGAACCGGGCACGCCGGTCCGGAACATCCGTCTCGACAAGATTTTCATCGGCTCCTGCACCAACTCGCGCATCGAAGATTTGCGCGCGGCTGCCGCCGTGGTGAAGGGAAAGCGCGTGGCCGGCAGCATCAAGCTGGCGATGGTGGTACCGGGCTCGGGGTTGGTGAAGACGCAGGCGGAGAAAGAGGGCTTGGATAAAATTTTCAAGGACGCCGGCTTCGAGTGGCGCGAACCGGGGTGTTCGATGTGCCTTGCGATGAACGCCGATCGCCTGGCGCCGGGCGAGCGCTGCGCCTCGACCTCGAACCGAAACTTCGAAGGCCGCCAGGGCGCCGGTGGACGCACGCATCTTGTGAGTCCGGCGATGGCCGCGGCCGCCGCGATCGCGGGACATTTTGTGGACGTGAGAAATATGAAATGAACCGCCAGGACGCCGGACAAAGCGAATCGGAATCGTATTGAAATCCAGGTGTAATTGGCGTTGTGGCGGTCTGAGGTTTTTATGCAGAAATTTGAAAAATTAACAGGAATGGCGATGCCGCTCGATCGCGTTAACGTCGATACCGATGCCATTATCCCGAAACAGTATCTGAAATCGATCAAGCGCACCGGTTTCGGGCCGAACCTGTTCGACGACTGGCGTTATCTCGATCCGGGCGAGCCCGGCATGGATCACGCGAAGCGCCGCCTCAATCCCGGCTTCGTGCTGAATCAGCCGCGCTATCGCGGCGCGCAGATCCTGCTCGCGCGCGACAACTTCGGCTGCGGCTCCTCGCGTGAGCATGCTCCGTGGGCTCTCATGGATTATGGCTTTCGCGCGATCATCGCGCCGAGCTACGCCGACATTTTCTACAACAACAGTTTCAAGAACGGGCTGCTGCCGATCGTGCTGGAGCGCGAGGCGGTCAATGTCCTGTTCCGGGAATGCCAGACCGCTCCGGGCTACCGGCTGACGGTGGACCTGGCGGCGCAGACGGTGACCACGCCGTCGGGTGCGACGCATCGCTTCGACATCGATGCGTTCCGCAAGCATTGCCTGCTCAATGGCCTCGACGACATTGGCCTGACGCTGCAGCACGTCGACGAGATCAAGGATTACGAAGCGCGGCGCCGCCAGAATGCGCCGTGGCTGTTTTCACACTGAAAGAGAACCCATGACCAGAAAGATCGCGGTATTGCCCGGCGACGGCATCGGGCCGGAAGTGGTGGCCGAAGCGGTGAAGGTGCTCGAGCGCCTGAAGCGCGATTTCAGCCTGAAAATCGAGCTGGAAACGGCCCCCGTGGGCGGGACCGCGTACGACCAGCATAAACATCCGCTGCCGGATTCGACGCTGCGCCTGGCCAAGGCGGCGGACGCCGTGTTGCTCGGCGCGGTCGGCGGAACTCAGTGGGATACGCTCCCGCGCGAACTGCGCCCGGAAAAGGCGCTGCTCAGCCTGCGCTCCGATCTCAAGCTCTTCGCCAATCTGCGCCCGGCGATACTCTATCCGCAGCTGGCGTCGGCCTCGACGCTTCGACCGGAAGTCGTCGCGGGGCTCGATCTACTGATCGTGCGCGAGCTGACCGGCGACATTTATTTCGGCGAGCCGCGCGGCGTGCGCACGCTCGCGAACGGCGAGCGCCAGGGCTTCAACACCATGGTGTACGCCGAACATGAAGTCGAGCGCGTGGCGCGGGTGGCGTTCGATGCCGCGCGCAAGCGCCGCAAGAAGCTGTGCTCGGTCGAGAAGGCGAACGTGCTGGAGACTAGCGGCCTGTGGCGCGAGGTCGTGCTGCGAGTCGCCAGGGATTATCCGGACATCGAGCTGTCGCACATGTACGTGGACAATGCCGCGATGCAGCTGGTGCGCGCGCCCAAGCAGTTCGACGTAATCGTTACCGGCAATATCTTCGGTGATATCCTGTCGGACGAAGCGGCGATGCTGACCGGTTCCATCGGCATGCTGCCGTCGGCTTCGCTCGATGCCGCGAACAAGGGCATGTACGAGCCGATCCACGGTTCGGCGCCGGACATTGCCGGCAAGGGCGTGGCCAATCCTTTGGCGACGATACTTTCCGTGGCGATGATGCTGCGTTACACCCTGAACGAACCGACGCTCGCCGGCCGCATCGAGCAGGC
>DASPRK010000244.1:0-21960 GCA_035624495.1 Methylomirabilis sp. (SeqCode)
GTAACGTGCATGGCGAAAATGGCGAGCGACACCGCGACCGCGGCGGCCACGAACGCGCCGGGGACGATTTTGTAACAGGTCACGCCGATTACCGCCGAGATCAGGTGCCCGCCGACGAACGACCACGGTTGCGCCATCGGGCTGTGCGGCGCCGCGAACAGCAGCACCGAAGAGGCGCCCATCGAGGCGACCATGAGCGGAAGCGCGCTGTGACCGAGGCTCGCACTAAGGATTCCAGTGAACAGGATGCCGAAGAACGCCGCGATCGCCGAAACCGCCTTCTCGCGCACGCTGACGGGTGCGGCGGCGCGGAAAAACGAGCCGATATGTCCCTTTATATCTTTCGGAGTCATTTGACGATCGGTTTGACGCCTGAAAAAGGCGCATTAAGATACTCATTAACTCACCGGATTTGAACCGAAATCTTCCCGTCCCGCGCATGCGCGAAATCAAACCGCACTCCTTCATCTACGAGATCGAAAACGCCCTGCCCGCGGAGCTATGCCGCGAGATGATCCGGCGTTTCGAAGCCAACAAGGATCAGCAATACGCCGGGCGCATCGGCCAGGGCCAGATGGAGGCCAGCGAAATCAAGAAAACCACCGACCTGCGCATCAGCGGGCGACCTGACTGGAAGGACGTGGATACGACCCTGATGCAATCGCTGGCGAAGGTCTTCAACGAATTCGGCCAGATGTTTCCGTTCTTCGCCGCCAATTCGTTCAAGGACATTGGTTATAATTTGCAGCGTTATTTACCAGGTGAGTACTACCATTGGCACGTGGATAGCGGCCCGGGCGCATTCATGAGCCGCCAGCTGGTCGCCATCTGGTATCTCAACGACGTCGCCGGACCCGGCGGCGAAACCGAATTTCCGTTGCAAGAGATCCTGGTGAAACCTGCAGAAGGAAAGCTGGTGTTGTTCCCCCCTTTTTGGACCCACGTGCACCGCGCCGTGACCCTGGAAGACCGGGTCAAGTATATAGCCACCACCTGGGTCTGCTTCGCGTAACACCCTTATCTGACAGTGTTTTTTCCATCCACTGGCGTTCGATCCCGAAAAATCCTTACAATAACGCGCATAATTCATTAATCAGCGGTTAATTTAAAGACACATATAAGCCTCATTCAGGGCCGGGGTAGAGAAAGATGGAAGGAGCGGAGTCAGCCGTCCCCGACCGGGGGACGGCCAATCGCGGTATCAATCCGATCTGGCTGGTCAGCCAGCGAGACTTTAATACTGGTTCGGGCGTTCGATCGCACGACCAGCGCATTCTGTATGCGGATTCCTGAGTACGGCACCAGCAGGGAAAGCGCAAATCAGAGTTGGTCCAGGGAAATCGAAGTTGCGCTCACGCGCGGTGAGTGGGCAGTACTCGACGCGTGGCTGGCACAGATCGTTTCAACGCCGGCTAATCCGCAAACCGTTTCCGATCTGTGCAGCCTCGACAATACGGCCGCGTGCGTATTCAACGCACTCTTCTTCCGTTTGCCAGATCATCCGGAACTCAACCAGTGGGCTGACCGCGCGCGCGAAAACCTGGAAGCTCTGTTACCGCCGGCCCGGCTCACGCTTGCGCGTCGGCTGGTTCACTATGACAACTTCTTTGGCCGTCCCACGCGCATCGCTCTGCTCCTCGACACTCTGCGCGCCCAGGGCATGGAGCGACTGCGTGCTCCGGTCCTGCAATTGCAATGGGGATTGTTGCGTGCGCTGTGCGCCGATATCACCGGAGCGCATGCCGACTGTCTCGAAACCATTCATCGGACCCAGGAACTCGCCACTCGGCGCGGCATACATCAATGGTCAGCGATGTTGCGATTGCTGGAAATCTCCGCCCGCCTCGGCCTGAATGACCTGGCCGCCGCGCGGCGCGCTTGGGACAGCAGGCTGTCCGAAAAATCGCGCCACGGTCTGCTCGGCACCGCGCGTCTGCATCAGCTCGGCGTGCAGCTGGCGCTGGCCGACGGCGAAACCGCGCTCGCGCGCGAACATGCCGAAGCCGCGCTGCAATCGACCGCGCGGGCCGGCGCGCCGTTGTTCCACGCGATCGCCTGCCTCACGGCAGCGGAGGTGCACGTGGAGCAGGAAGAATTCCAGGAGGCGGAAAATCGGCTGCAGGAAGCGGAACAGATCGCCGGCGTCACGGGCAGCATCAAACTGTCTTGCCTTAGCGACCTCGCGCGCGGCTGGTACGCGATCCGCAGCCGCGCCTGCGATGATATCCATTGTCACCTGCAGCGCGGATTCGCTCTGGCCGCGCGCCATGGATATCAGAATTTTTCCTGGTGGTCGCCGCGCGTGATGCAAGAGGTTTGCATCAAGGCGCTCGAAGACGGGATCGATACCGAGTACGTACGGAATCTGGTGCAAATTCGGCATCTGTCTCCCGCCGCCACGCCGGTGCACATCGAAAGCTGGCCGTGGCTGGTCCGGATCTACACCCTCGGTCGTTTCACGCTCCTGGTCGACGACAAACCGGCGCGCGCGGGACGCAAGGCGCAGCACAAACCGCTCGAGCTTCTCAAAGCGCTCATCGCCCAGGGCGGCCGCGAGGTCGGCGAAGACACGCTGACTACCATGTTGTGGCCCGATGCCGAAGGCGATACGGCGCGTCAGGCCTTCGACACCACCCTACACCGGCTGCGGAAGCTGCTCGGCGACGAACAGGCGATTCTGCTGTATGACAGAAAATTAAGCATCAACAACCGTTTCTGCTGGGTGGACTGCTGGGCGCTCGAGCGATTACTGTCCGAAACCGAAACGATTCTCGCGAATCCGGACACCGATCCGGACGGCGCGGCGCTGGCGCAGCATGTGGGCCGGATTCAGGCGCTTTATCATGGACCGTTCCTCGGAAAGGAATTCGGCGCGTCGTGGTCGATATCATTGCGCGAACGTCTGCGCAGCCGGTATCTGCGGCACGTCATCGGCGCCGGTGCGCGCTGGCAGCAAATCGGTCGCTGGGATCGCGCCATTGAATGTTATCGCAAGGGCCTCGAGGTCGACGACCTGGCCGAACAGCTTTACCAGAATTTGATGCGTTGCCACCAGCAGCTCGGACAGCGCAGCGAAGCACTTGCCGTTTACCGGCGCTGCCGTTTCATTCTGTCGGCGGTGCTCGGCATTGAGCCCGGTCCCGCAACCGAATCCTTGTACCGGCGCCTGCGCATAAATTCCTGAAGCCCGTCCCTCCGGCAACAGCACCGCCGGAGTCCATCCCTTTGCTAGATTCATCCAGCTGACGGCCATACGCCGGTTCCGTCTCCACTGCCGCGCATCGCGACCCGCTACGATTTTTTCTGAATCGGTAAGTAATCCGTAAGGACAACCATTGCATGCTGTGCGCCATAGAACTGAAGAAGGAAGGGACTGTGGAAAGCTACGTTGTGCGCATCTATCGCCGCTATGAAGCAGAACCCGGACGGGTGATCGGCCTAGTCGAACACCCGGAACGAGGCACTATCGAACGGTTCAACGGCGTGGCCGAACTGCTGAAGATACTGCTGGCGCCGACACAGTCCGCCGAAATTGTCGCGACGCCGGAGGAGAGAGACAGGGCTGGCGCCGGTCGCTAGCCAACAACCAACCGGCGAAGCACGCCAGGGGCCGAAGAGCCGATTGAGCGATTTCATTCCGCAACTCCGCAATGCGCAGGGACGCGCAATTTTTTCCAGGGGACCTCGGGTTGAACGGAAAGCGATAACAAGCAGGAACATACCACGAGGAAACAAGATCATGCAGGCAAGCACCAACCACCGGAGGGTTGCAGGATTCGGACGGCGCATCCGCTTTGTCATGGCCGCCACTATCGCCGCCGTTTTTCTGCCGTCGGCACCAACTCTGGCGGCGTCGGTTTCCTATTTCCTCGACCAATCCAATCGTCTCGCCGATGGAACCGACTATCTCAAGGTCACCATTGATGATAACGGCGCGCCCGGCGCGATCAATTTCACTCTGCAGGCGCTGGCACCACTATCCGGCCAGTTCTGCAACAACTTCAGCATCCTGAAATTCGGCTTCAACGGCAACGAACTCCACAAAAGCAACATCGTCGGATTGCCCGACCACTGGAAGTTTACGAACGACAAGAAAATGGACGGCTTCGGCAAGTTCGAGAACGTCCTAGTCGGGAAAAAATGGACTAGTCAGGATCCCCTCACCTTTTCGATCGTCGGCATCGACGGCGACAACATCTACAACTACGCCACCTCTCACGATGGTAGTGATGGCCTCTTTTTCTCCGCGTTCGTTGGCGGTAACGAATTCAACAAGCACGGAACATGGCACGACAAGTGGCGAGACGACGGCTGCCGTCGCTGCACGAAGAGTGCCTATTTCGCCGGCGGTACGGCAGCTCCCGTGCCGGTGCCGGCGGCGGCATGGCTGTTCGGTTCCGGGCTGATCGGATTGTTCGGCTTGGCGTCGCGTCGACAATCGAAAACGACGTGATCTGAAATCTGACGGGTGCGATTAAGGGGGTGCCAACATGAAAAAGAAATCGACAACAAGTACAACCATAGGAAAATGGCGCTATGCAGCGTGCGCACTCCTGGGATTCGTCGGTTGGCACTCCCTGCCGGCCAGCGCGGCCACAGTCTACTTGAATGACTTCCAAGGCACGGTCGGCAGTGCGTGGACCACGACCGCGGCGAGCGGAATCCATACTGCCTCGGCCCCCAACCCGGATTACAACAACACCCGCTTGTTCCTAGGCGAGTACGGCAACGATACCCTCACGCTTTCGCTCGGCGCGCTGCCGGTGCACGCGACGGCGACGGTTTCCTTCAGTCTGTATCTAATCCGTTCCTGGGATGGCAACGACGCCACGGTAGTCAACGGCGATCCGCTTGGACCCGATCACTGGAAGCTTGCTCTCGGCGACACGACGCTATTCGACAAGACCTTCAGCAACGGCAATCCCGCGGGCCAGTCGTATGCGCCGTCGCCCGGCGCGCTCAGCTGCAATGCCGGCTACAACGCGGTCTACCCCACCGGCACCTACAACCCCATGACCGGCGCGGCCGAATGTTACTCGCTGGGTTACACCTTCACCGATCCAATAAACAATCGCGTCAACGAGGCGATGGATTCGGTCTACAACCTCAGCTTCACGTTCAACCACAGCGCCAGTGACATGGTGCTGAATTTTTCGGCCTACGGCCTGCAGGGGTTGGCGGACGAGAGCTGGGGGCTGGATAACGTGAAGGTCGATGTCTCCGCCGTGCCGGTGCCGCCCGCGGTGTGGCTGTTCGGCTCGGGACTGTTGGGACTGATCGGCGTGGCGCGGCGCAAGACGACAAGCGACAGCAAGCGGACTGCGTGAATAAACAGGTTCAGATCCGCCACCGACGCACACACAAGAGGAACAACACGATACATCCTTCCCTGAATTCGATATCAAAAGCTGTGGCTGCCTACTAACCACGAAACAAGGAGATGCCATGAACGGAAACGCGAGCTCGGCGATTAGAAATATGGCTTTCGGCGCCGTCTTAATTACCGCCTCCGCGAGGAGGCGCCACTTGTTACTGAAAAGCGGCTGGCGCATTGGTGTACCAGGAATGTTGCTGCTGGCGCTGGCTGCGGTTCCGCCTGAAGCCGCGTATGCCAACACCCCCAGCGGCGTCGCCGAAGTGGTGCGAGTACAGGGGACACTGGGTCACGCGACTGGCTCTCTGATCGGAATGCAAAACAACGGAAACCAGGTCGCCATGACCTTTCTTACCGCTGATCATTTGATCCAGCAGTTCGGCACCCTGGACACCATCGGCTTCGGCAACCTCAGCACGCCGATCCTGAACCTGAATACCACCGCCACGCAGAACGTGCAAATATTCACGAAAGGACCCGACGGCACCGAGGACCTGGCCGTGATCGGTATCACCATCGATCGGAGCAACCTGACGCCGAGTCAGCAGTCCTTCTTATCCAGCCTCACTCCACTGGGGCTCACCGCTGCGCCAACGCCTTTTAGCCCCTTCGAGATCACGACTTACGGTTTCGGCTTATCGGGCTCCGTCACAGACTACGGCACCCAGCAGACCTTCAACAACATGATCGACCGTTATCACATGTTAACCGCCGGCAGCTACACGACAGACCAACTGGGAAACCCGCTGGTGTACACCCAAAGAATGGAAGGCTGGACTTACAACGATCCCAACACCGGCGACTGGATCCCGGGCGAAGGTGCCGGTTACGCCGGCTACTCAGGCTCGCCGCTAACGATCAGCCAAGGGGGGGAGGCCCTAATTCAGGGCATCCAGGTGCACGGATCGGGCACGGCCAACCTTGCGACCAGTGATGGCGTTCGCTTTACCGCGGCTTACGCCAATTGGATCCAAAATGAAAGCCAAACCTATCTTGCAACCGTGCCAGTGCCGCCCGCCGCCTGGCTCTTCGGCTCCGGGCTGCTGGGGCTGATCGGCGTGACGCGGCGTAAGCGTGCCAACACGGATCATGAAACGGCGGACTGACTGCACACCGAACAACCTGAATCCACCGGTAGTTCTGAGGATTCTCAAGATCAAAAATTAAAAATTGAAAAAACACAGGGGAATATTTATGAAAAACAATAACCGCTGTTCTTGGCGTTATCTATTTGGGCAGGTCAATTTACTTTGTGTTATCTCACTGGTGGCGTTTGCAAACGTCTGCCCACTTGCAGCCAATGCAGCAACATTAAGTGGCGCTGTCTCGTTCGACTCGAATACCGGTTTATATACGTATAGCTACATTCTGGACAACACCTCGGGCCTGGCTGCCATCAAAGAACTTTCTGTTCTGGTCGACAACAGTCAGGATAAGATTACTAAAGCTCCCCTGTCGTATACGACCCCAACCGGATGGTACTTGGGCCAGGCCGTTTCCGGCAGTAGCGCAGATTCTCCTCTAAATGAATTCGGGACCTTTTGGCAATGGTACGCAAGTCAGGCGTTGCCAACAGGTGGCACCATGAGCGGGTTTTCCTTCACCACATCCATTGCCCCCGTCACCGGCTCAGCCAACAACTATTTTCTTTGGAGCAATTCCTACACTGGCGGACCGCCCGCGATTGGTAACGGCGGAATAGTGGAATGGGGACATATCGTCGCACCGGATTTCGGTGCCACTGCCGTCGTTCCGATCCCCGCCGCCGTTTGGCTGTTTGGCTCGGGTTTGCTGGGGTTGATCCGTGTCGCACGGCGCAAGTCCAAGATGGCGCATTAGTCGAGTTGTGATGCCACGAAATGTTGTGGGACCAACCTACGGAGGGTAACCCATGAAAAGTTTGTGGAGCTCAAATGTCCTTCTCATCACGCTGACTGCGGTCTCTTTGTTCGGATGGCAACCCGAAGCGCGCGCTGCCTTGATTCAATGGTCAATCAGCAGCGGTGGGAACGGGCACTTTTACGATACTACCCCAGCGGGTTCTTCCTGGACCGATGCCGAGGCCTATGCCATCTCCCAGGGAGGACACCTCGTCTCGATCGACGACAGCGCCGAGAACGCCTTCATCCAGGCGACTTTTCTAACGGGGCCGAGCGCCACCGAAGATTTCTGGATCGGTCTTAACAGCCCGGTTGGAGACTTTACCGATCCGGCAACTTGGGTATGGGTGAACGGCTCGACTTCAAACTATCGCAATTGGAGACCAGGGCAACCGGACTTCGGCACGGGGAACGATCGCTTTGCGGCCATCAACTTTACGGGTGACGCAACCTGGGACAACTACCCCAACTCGAGCTTTCGGATGCCGCGCGGTATTTATGAAGTCGAAGCCGTTCCGGTCCCATCGGCGGTGTGGCTGTTCGGCTCAGGGCTGCTCGGGCTGGTCGGCGTGGCGCAGCGCAAGAAGATCGCGTAACAGATCAACCCTCCGCCGCGCCGTGACGGAGGCTTTGTGGCATAGTAGCGCCGCTCATGTTCCGCGCGGCTTCTGAATGATTTCCCTCGCCATCCTGACGCTCGTCTGCGCCCTCACCTATACGTTCGAGATCGTCTTCGGCCTGGCCGGGACGATCCTGATGCTGCCGCTGCTGAGCTTCCTGTACGACGCCAAGACGCTGGTCATGTACTCGGTGCTGCCGCAGATCATCGTGGCCGTCATCGGACTCGTGCGTTCGCCGGCAAAACTGGACTGGCGATTCATGACGCGCATGCTGTCGTTTGCGGGCGTGGGCGCAATCGCGGGTTTTGCCCTGTTCTATTATTTCTCGGCTGGCGTGTTCCGGGTGCTGCTGGCCGCGGCTATCACCGCCGTCGGCCTGTTTCTGGTGATTGCGCCGCACCGCACGCGCTTCAGCAATACCGGCGCGCGCGTGATGGATACCCTCGCCGGGACCTCGCAGGCGCTGTTCGGCATTAGCGGTCCGATCGCGATGACGCGGCTGCTGGCGACTTTCCGTGAAAAGAATCTCGTACGACATTACGCATTCGCTTTTTTCCTGGTGATGAATGGGGTGCGGGCGAGCGAGTATCTGGTCCATGGCACCTACACCGCCCAGATCGCTGACATGATGCTGTTCAGCGGACCGTTTCTGGCCGTGGCGCTGTGGTTCAGCAACCAGCTCCACCTGCACGTCAATGAACACCTGTTCCGGCGCGTGGTTTCGTGGATGGTCCTGCTCGGCGGGATCTCGCTTTTTTACCGATAGTTAAGGAGGTACGTGCGCAGCGCGCAACGGCTCCGAGTGAACCAAATCGCACGCATGCGCATCAGCTCGTCCCCTCCTCCCCTTGCGGGAAAAGGCATGGGGATGAGGGATGATCCCCTCGCCCTTTGCCCTGTCCCGGAGAGAGGGGAAGCAGGTGAAATTCTCATTTCAGATGAATAAAGGCGAGGGGCGGCAGTTTCAACGGCGGCGTCCCTGGTTTATGCTTCAATGGAAATTGACAGCCCGAGCCATCATTCAAAATAACTGTCATGCTGCTGCGAATCCCATCGGTGCTCACGCGCGACCAGCTCGACGCCGTCCGGACACTGCTAACCAACGCCCATTTCGTCGACGGCAAGCTGTCCGCCGGCATGGCGGCCAAGCGCGTCAAGCACAACGAAGAGCTGGACAAGCACGCGCAGCAGATGAACATCCTCAACAACATCGTCATGGGCAGCCTGGTGCAGCACCCGGTCTACCGCGGCGGCGCGTTGCCGTTGCGCGTCGCCAGCCCCTTGTACGCGCGCTATACGCCGGGAATGTCCTATGGCGATCATCTCGACGATCCGATCATGGGGGCGGATAGCGCGCTGTACCGTTCGGATATCGCGATTACGGTTTTCCTGAACGATCCCGAGTCCTACGACGGCGGCGAACTGGTCATCCGCACCGCGTTCGGCACCAACGAAGTCAAGCTGCCGGCGGGCGACGCCGTGATGTATCCGGCCTCGAGCCTGCATCAGGTGCGCGAGGTCACGCGCGGCGAGCGGCTCGTGGCGCTGACCTGGGTGCAGAGCCTGGTGCGCGATCCGGCCAGGCGCGAATTGCTTTATCAACTCAACCAGGCGCGCGAAAAGCTCCTGCGCACGTCGCCCGCGGCCGAGGAAACGGCGCATGTCGACACGGCCTACATGAACCTCGTACGCATGTGGGGCGACCTCTAGCTCCCGCAAGGAGGGCCGACAGATGAAATACAAGGTGTACAAGAACGACGACGAGTGGAAGAAGATTCTGTCACCGGAGCAATACCAGGTGACACGGCGGAAGGGCACGGAGCGCGCCTTCACCGGCGAGTACCACGACTGCCACGAACCGGGCGTGTACCAATGCGTCTGCTGCGGGGCCGAGCTGTTCAGCTCTGACACCAAGTTCGACTCCGGCACCGGCTGGCCGAGCTTTTTTCAACCGATGAAACCCGAGAACGTTGCCGAAGAGGAAGACCGCAGCTTCTTCATGCGCCGCATCGAGGTGCATTGCAACCAGTGCGGCGCGCACCTGGGGCACGTGTTTCCCGACGGCCCGAAACCGACCGGTCAGCGCTACTGCATCAACTCGGCGTCGCTAAAACTGGACCGGAAAAAATAATTGCAGCCGCCGTTTCATCTGACCTTTCCTGTGCACGACCTCGCGGCCGCGCGCCGGTTTCACGGCGGCCGCCGGATAGCACGAATCCGTGGACGACTGGTTCATGTACCGGAGTTTGATCCAGATCATTTTATCGGCGCGGCGGCGCTGTCATCATGTTTCGCGACCATGCGGCCGCGGCTGAGACAGCGTGATGAGCAAGACCCACTGGGATAACCTGTACGCCAGCAAGAAACCGACGGAAGTCAGCTGGCACCAGACGCATCTGGAAAAGTCGCTCGAGCTCATCCGCGCAACCGGCGTGAACGAGTTCGCCCGGATCATCGACGTCGGCGGCGGCGCCTCCACCCTGGTCGATGACCTGCTCGCCACCGGATTCCGTAACGTCACCGTCCTCGATATTGCTTCCGCCGCCATCCGGAATGCACGCGCTCGCCTGGGTAAACGGGCGGATGATGTCACGTGGCTGGAAGCCGATATCACGCGGGTCGACCTGCCGGCCCATCACTATGACCTGTGGCACGACCGCGCGGTGTTTCATTTTCTGACCGACGTCGACGACCGGCGTCGTTACCTCGAGGCGGTCAACCACACGGTCAAGTCGGGCGGTCACGTGATCGTGGCGACCTTCGGCCCGCATGGGCCGCGCCAGTGCAGCGGGCTCGACATCGTGCGCTACGCACCCGAGAGTTTACAGCGGGAGTTCGGCGCGGATTACCGACTGGTGCAGACCCTCACCGAGGATCACGTGACGCCGGCGGGGAAACATCAGGAATTCATCTACTGCTATTGTCGCAAGAGCTGACCACTTGTGCTCGGAACTTACGCCGCCGGCAGCACGATACGGTGTTCGGTGCTGCAGCGATAATCGTTGAACACATGCTCCGCGCTCAACAGCTCGTAGCTTCCGTCCGGCAGGAGGCGCGCCGTGTCCTTGAGTCGATATACATAATGCCCGCAGGTCCAGCAGTCGAAGTTGCGCATGTGCGTGCACAGACACATCTTGTCTTTCACTGACAGCGTGTCCTCGTCCGGATGCCGCTCGAGCTCGCGGTTGTAGGCGTCGATATAGGAACAGTTGCCTGACGCATCCAGCAGGTAACCATAAGCCTCGCAGTTGGGACGGATGCCGGAACCAATGCCCGGGCTTCTCTTCAGCATGCGCATCGGGTAACCCGTGGGCGAGAGCAGGTTGACCGCGACGTCCTCTTCACGCGCCTTGAAATATTCCTGTTTCACCTTGTCCGGCAGACCGCATTCCCTGGTGACTGTGAAGCGCGTCGCCACTTGGACCGCGGCCGCGCCGGCTTCGAGAAATTCGACCGCGTCGGTGCCGGTGAAAATGCCGCCGGCCGGGATGATCGGAATGTTCAGTCCTTCCTGCTTGAGATAGCGCACGATCTCGTCGACGATTGTCTTCAGATCGTACTGCGCCCAATCCATGCCGAAACCGAGGTGCCCGCCGGCGAGCGGACCTTCGACGATGATGTAGTCCGGCAGGCGGTCGAGCCGTGCATTCTTGCGCAGGAACAGCTGCAGCGCGCGCAACGACGAAACGATGATACCGAATTTGACGTCGCGAAAACGCGGATGATCCGCCACCAGGGCGAGCGACCCGAGATGCAGACCGGCGCTCAACGTGATGCCGTCGATGCCGGCGTCCATCGCCGCGGACAGACGCACGCGCAGCGTCTCGCGCGGGCTTCCCATGGTGAGCTTCTCCATGCAATTGATGAAGATGAGGCCGTCACCCCGCTTCGCCTCCATGGTCCGGCCGACATGCAGCTTGGTCGCCTCGGCCAGGCGCACGAGATCGAACTGCACCACGGACTTGTCGCGGTTGGTGACGTTGTATTTGTATTTTTTCTGCTTCTCTTTCACGAAACCGGTCTTGAAACGGCGGTCGGATACGGTCGGCACCATGGCGTCGGAAATATGCCCGACGCCGCCGAGGCGCGCGGCCACGAGCGCCAGCTCGGCCGTGGAGATGTCCACGCCCATGCCGCCGGTCACGATCGGCACCAGCTCTTGCTTGCCGAATCTCAGTCGGAAGTCATCGACTTTTTTCATGCGAAATCTATTTCACAAAGAACGCTTTTCCAGGTGACCCTGGCGTCCTGGCGTTTCAAAATTTTTTTTTTAAATTTTCTCTATTCGCCCTTGGCGACAGGTCGGGCGGGATCCGTGATCCACTCGCTCCAGCTGCCGGCATAGAGTTTCGCGCCCGCCAGCCCCGCATGCTCCATGGCGAGGACATTATGACAGGCAGTCACGCCCGAACCGCACATCTGTACCACTTTTCCCGGCGCGACACCATTGAGGATCGCAAGATAATGTTCGCGCAGCGCCTCGTCCGACATGAACTCGCCGCTGAAATCGAGATTGTCCTCGTACGGCATGTTAACGGCGCCGGGGATGTGCCCGGCGACCTTGTCCAGCGGCTCGACCTCGCCCCGGAAACGCTCTTCCGCGCGCGCGTCCATCAGCAGGTCACCATGCACGCGCCGCATCGCGCTGACCTGATCGGCGTCCACCCACATGGCGTTGTTGATGACGGGGTGAAACTGCGTGGGTGCGATAAGCGGGGCGTCCTTAGTCACGGGACGCCCCTCGCGTTGCCATTTGGGGAATCCGCCGTCGAGCAGCGCCACGGCCTCGTGCCCGAGCCAGCGCAGCAGCCACCACAGGCGCGAGGCCATGGCGCCGAAGCTGTCGTCGTAAACCGCCACCTGTTTGGTTTTGTCGACGCCCCAGCGACCGAGTTTTTCGGCGAGCGTGTTCGGGGACGGCAGCGGATGCCGGCCGCTCCCGGGCGTCACTGGGGACGACAGGTCTTCCTCGAGGTGGGCGTAGCGCGCGCCCGGGATATGGCCCGCCTGATACAGGCACCGGCCGGCGTCCGGATTGGTCAGCGCGAAACGGCAGTCCACGACAGCCCAGCGCGGATCGTCCAGATGGCGCGACAGCGTTTCAGTGTCGACGAGGGTGGAGAGAATCATCTATACAAGATACAGGATTCAGGCGGGCGATTAAAAAGTCGCTGTACTGCGCCCGCTGTCCTGTGCCTTGTATCGCCGCGGCGGCTTGTCAGTATCCGCCCTTGCGGCGTGATTCGGGCAGTCCCGCGATGCGTCCGCCCTGCTTGCTCGGGTCCTTCGGGAACAGGTCATAGACGTCTTTCTGGCTGACGTTCTTGCCCCACTTGTCCGACATCGCCTTGACGATGGTGCGGGTATTGGGCTGTTCGCCGTGATGATTGAGATACTGGTCGCGTAGATACTCGAGCAGGTCCCAGTGATTCTGGGTCAGGGTGATGCCTTCCCGCTGCGCGATGTACTCGGCAAGTTCCTTGCTCCAGTCATCCACGTTCGTGAGAAAACCGTTGGCGTCGGTTTCAATGGTCTCGCCGTTGAACTCATAGCTCATGATTTTTCCCCTTCGACTTTCTTAGGCAAATAACAATAGTGATCGCGATAACGCCCCGAAAAAACGCGAATGATACAAAGCGCCGACGCTTAATCCAAGACTTGCTGAAGCTCTTTGATGTCCTTATGGGGGATAAACAGTCCGCAGCCCAGTTTTCGCTCCGCTCCGAGCCCCTGCTGCTGGAGCCGGATCGACTCCGGCAGGGTCAGCTCCGCGAGCATCAGGCTGCGGGTGCGGATGGAGCGCTGCGGGGCGAGGATGACCCGTTCGATCCCGCACAGCATTTTCTTGGGGCGGATACCCATGTCGTCCAGCTGTTTCATGGCATCCTGCAGAAACGCGTTTTCGTCCGCGCCATCGGTCACGATGTAGCGCGCGAACAGGGTAGTCAGCTCGCTGAGCGGCCTGACGCTCGCCTTTTCGATCTGCAGCGGATTGCCTTGGATATCGAGCGTCTGGCCGGTCAACCGGCCGGCGTCATCTATGCGGTGTTTCGGCAGACGCAGCACCAATTTGGTGCGTCGCGACAGATGCAACAGGGCGTTGGGATCGTCCGGGCGCATCCATCCGTTGCCGGACTCGGCCACGTGTATCGTGTGCACGCCGGCGCGCTCCTCCCCGGCGAGCCAGGGCAGCGCCGCCTGGATGGCCTGCGACAAGGCGTAGGCGTGATCCACCGGGAGGCTGCGGCAGCGGATGCTGTAGACCACGTCCACGACATCGTCGGGGACGACGTAGCGTTCGTTATCCTTGGATTCCTGCCAGTACATAAATTCTTCAGCCGGTCATTGCACGGGTAGCCTGGCGCGGATGGCGTCGCGATCGATCCACCACTCGTCCTGCACCAGCACGTCCACCACGTTGCGCAGCCGCGGCAGGAATCTGGCGGGATCGTCGAGCTCGAGCTTCTTGAACCATTTACCGAAGGCTTCCTGGTCCGGCACGTCGCTGTGACGCCGCGCGACCGTGGCCAACAGCTGGTTGCTGTAGAACATCAGGTCCTCGCGTTGGCGCCCTTCGGCGCGCAAATCCACCACGTAATGCGCGACAGTCGCCGCGACCGCGGCGCCGTCCGAATCCGGCGGCGTTTCATCGATCACATGCTGCAGCATCGCGACCGTCAGCTCCGGATCCACCGGGAAGGTGACTGCGAGCCAGATGCCCTGCCCCAGCGCCGCCAGCGACTCGGGCTGATCAGCCGTGAACAAAATGTCACAGGCCTGCACCGCGCCTTCCCAGGCTTCGCGGACGACGTAAATATCGAACGCTTCGCGCGCCGCGTCCCAAGCGTCCGGGTTCTGCTCCAGCCGCACCAGCGTGCGGCCGATTTGCAGCAGCAGATCGGCGCGGGAAAGCGGATCGTAATTCGGCGGCAGCTCCAGCAGCTGGCTCCTGAACTCCTCGAGCTGCGCTTCCAGCAGAGCGGTCGGCTCGGTCAGTTCATCGCCGCTGTCGGCGTCACGCATGGAGGCATCGTTTTTCAGATATTTCATTGCTAGTCTCTAATGACTGAGGGGCCGAAGCCGACGGGAAAAAATTTCGCGTCTTCTGCGTACCCGGCCGGTAAAACTATTTGGTCACTGAATGGATGCCGACGAAGGCGCCCTCCAGCTGATCCTCCCAGTTGGCCGGCGTGTCGGGGTAAGGCGGCTTGACGTCGATCTTGAAAAACACCTCCGACGGCGCGCGCTGACGCACGACCTCGAGCAATCGCTCGAAGCTTTCAATATCATGATGCTGTAGCAACACTTCGCTAAGATAAAGCATGATGTCAGCCCGATGGTTCATTCAAACTCGTGCCACACACGCGGTCGTAATAACGCGCACGGTATACCAGTCTGGCGATACCCTTGTCCACATCATCCGTAAAAGCCGTGCGGTTATGCAGCACGTTGTTGCACACGAGTCCTTCTCCCGCCGCCATTCGGTGACGGAAGATGTACGGCGACTCGCCGGCCAGCAGACGTTCGAGAAAACGCACCGCCTCACGGGTCGCGGCGTCCTGTTTCCATTCGATCGAACGGGTGCGCGCGGTGTAGCGCATGTGCAGATTGCCGGCGACGTCCACCGAGAACACCGGCCCGACCGAGGCAGCGCGCGTCTCCTCGCCCGATTCGGCGTTGGCCGGGATCGTCATGGCGTCGGCTTCCATCAGCGCCCGGACATGATCGGGATCGGCGTCGCGCATCAGCATGTACGCGATTTCATGGTCCAGCAGCCGGTTTTCGCCGCCATCGGCCGCGGGCGAAACGCAATGCAGCACGAACGCGCGGACGCGCGCCTCGGGTGCGTTGTAGTAACCATCGGTGTGCCACAGCAGGCGCTTATTGGAATACGGGATATATCCGCGTTGCGACTTGCCCGCCACCACCTGCAGCGAGGTGATCCCGTCTTCGTCGGCGAGCATGTTGTTGTCGAGGCGATGCAGTCCAAGCTGCTCGCCAAGCACGCGCGCCATCGCCTTGTCTTCCCGTCCGCCCTGCGGACTGGCGTAGACGACCATGTTGGTTTTGCGGCAAACCCGAACCATGGCCCGTGTTTCGGCCGTCGTGAGTTCCCGCGGATCCTTGATTTCCACTACCAGACTCTCGGCCGTGGTCGGATAGGCGTTCAATTTGGCTTCGCGCCAGCGGCGGTAGGCCGCTTCGTTATCCAGCGAAAACGGGCTGTCCGCCGTGACTTTCGGCCACGCCGACATGGTTGATGCGTGTTTCAAACTCTGCTCCTGATCGTCACGGGTCCTTATAATGGGCCCGCTCGCGGGATTTCAAAACCCCGCCGGTTGGATCGCCATTGATTTATTTTTTCCGCAAAAATAGAATGGTTGCAAAATTAGTAGGTGTTTGTTTTTTCTGGAATCCCCGTTATTTCAGCGATAATGAGCAAAAGCGCTGAAACATCAACCGGTGCATCATTAATATATCCCTTTCGGGGGGGATTAAAGTAGGCGCCGACTCTCCCCAATGTGTGATTTTTTTATAGAGAGTCCAGTTTAGACTCACCTACCGCAAAGTTTCATTTCAGCTGCCTTTGCCAGCGAGGAACGCGCCCGGGGGATAGAACATCGCTTGGGCAAAGATGAATAACACACCTCGCTCGACGGAGCAGATAATCATGCCTTTCAGCGAACAATTCGTCGCGGGAAAGCGCAATATACGTCCTTCTACGTACAGGAGGTAGTTTAAATGGCCCAGAATCAACCGAAGAATCCGGCGAAGCATTCGACGTACATGCCCAAGGAAAAGAAATCCACCAAACCGTTCCACAAGACTCCCATGCTCGACCAGCTGGAGAGCGGCCCGTGGCCGAGCTTCGTGACCGGACTGAAGCGCCTGGCCCACGAGAACAACATGATGGTCGACCTGTTGGGCCAGCTCGAGCACTCCTATACGACCCGCAAGGGCTACTGGAAGGGCGGCACGGTATCGGTCTTCGGTTACGGCGGCGGCATCATTCCGCGCTTCTCCGAAGTCGCCGCGATGTTCCCCGAGTCCAAGGAATTCCACACGCTGCGCGTGCAACCGCCCGCCGGCAACCACTACACCACCAAGATGTTGCGCCAGCTCTCCAATTCGTGGAACAAGTACGGTTCGGGTCTGATCGCGTTCCACGGCCAGACCGGCAACATCATGTTCATCGGTTCCACCAGCGAGAACGTGCAGCACTTCTTCGATGAGATCAACGAATACGGCTTCGACCTCGGCGGCGCCGGCCCGTGCGTGCGCACCGCGATGTCCTGCGTCGGCGCCGCGCGTTGCGAGCAATCCAACGCCAACGAGCAGAAGATTCATCGCATCCTGGTCAACAACTTCATCGACGACATGCACCGCCCGGCCCTGCCGTACAAATTCAAGTTCAAGGTCTCGGGTTGCCCGAACGACTGCATGAACTCGATCCAGCGCGCCGATTTCTCCGTGATCGGCACCTGGCGCGACGACATGAAGGTCGACCAGAAAGAAGTTAAGAGCTTCGTCGCCAAGAAGGGCCGTAAATACGTCATCGACAACGTGGTCGCGCGCTGCCCGACCAAGGCGCTGTCGCTGAACGACGACGACACGCTGGCGGTGGACAACCGCAACTGCGTGCGCTGCATGCACTGCATCAACGTCATGACCAAGGCGCTCAAACCGGGCGACGACAAGGGCGTGACCATTCTCATCGGCGGCAAGCGCACCCTGAAGATCGGCGATACCTTCGGCACCGTGGTCGTGCCGTTCATGAAGCTCGAAACCGATGAGGACTACGAGAAGATCCGTGAACTGGCCGCCAACATCATCGACTTCTGGGCCGAGAACGGTCTGGAGCACGAGCGTTGCGGCGAGATGATCGAGCGCATCGGTCTCGTGAACTTTCTCGAAGGCATCGGCCTCGAAGTGGATCCCAACATGATCACCCATCCGCGCACCGTTTCTTACGTGCGCACGGACGAGTGGGACAAGGAAGCCGAGAAGTGGATCGAGCGCAAGCAGCAGGCCGCCGGTTGATCCGCCACGCGAATAAACTGAACACTTCGAATCGAACAGTTTTGGAGAATTGAAAATGGCAGAAGCACCGAAAATGCGCCCGCCGATCGAAACCGGATGTCCCGACGGATTCCAGTACATGCATCCGCTGATGATCAAGAACTACGGCAACTGGGCGTACCACGATCGTCCGCGTCCAGGCGTACTCCACCACGTCGCCAAGAGCGGCGACGAGATCTGGACCGTGCGCGTCGGCACGCAGCGCCAGCTCGGCCCCTACGAGCTGAATCTGCTGTGCGACATCATCGACAAGTACGGCGAAGGTTATGTCCGTTTCACCATCCGCTCCAATATGGAGATCTCACTCTCCAAGGCCGAAAAGGTCGAGCCGCTGATCCAGGCGCTGAACGACGCGGGCTATCCGGTCGGCGGCACCGGCAATTCCGTGACCATGATCTCGCACACCCAGGGCTGGCTGCACTGCGACATCCCCGGCACCGACGCCTCGGGCGTGGTCAAGGCGCTGATGGACGAGCTGTACGAGGAGTTCGTCAAGGAAGACATGCCGAACCGCGTGCACATCACCACCTCCTGCTGCCAGATCAATTGCGGCGGCCAGGGCGACATCGCCATCAACGTGCAGCACACCAAGCCGCCCAAGATCAACCACGATCTGGTGGCGAACGTGTGCGAGCGACCGAGCGTGGTGGCGCGCTGCCCGGTGGCGGCGATCCGCCCCGCGATGGTCAACGGCAAACCGTCTCTGGAAGTCGACGAGAAGAAGTGCATCTGCTGCGGCGCCTGCTATCCGCCCTGCCCGCCGATGCAGATCAACGATCCGGAGCATTCGAAGATCGCCATCTGGGTCGGCGGCAAGAACTCCAACGCCCGTTCCAAGCCGATGTTCCACAAGCTCGTGGCCGCCGGCGTGCCGAACAATCCGCCGCGTTGGCCGGAAGCCGCGGAGATCGTAAAGACTATTCTGCGCGTTTACAAAAAGGACGCGAAGGATTGGGAACGCGTCGGCGACTGGGTCGAGCGCATCGGCTGGCCGCGGTTCTTCGAGCTGACCGAACTGCCGTTCACCAAGTTCCACATCGACAACTGGCGCGGTTCGCGTTACACACTGAACGCCTCGACGCATATCCGCTTCTGAGTCGTCAGACACAAGGCCGTTGCTGCAACCGACGCCGGGATCTTCCCGGCGTCGGTCCGTAAACGGTCATCGGGATATTGATACAGATCAAGGGGAGCGATGATGAAGTTCGGTATTTTGGTCAACGAGGGGCCGTACACGCATCAGGCGTCGGACACCGCGTATCTGTTCGCCAAGGCAGCGGTCGAGAAAGGACACAAGATCCATCGCGTGTTCTTCTACCACGACGGCGTGTACAACTCGAGCCGGCTCACCGAGCCGCCGCAGGACGATCGCCATATCGTCAACCGCTGGCAGAAACTCGCCAAGGATCATCATATCGATCTGGTGGTGTGCGTGGCGGCGGCGCTGCGCCGGGGGATCAAGGACGAGAATCTCCAGGAGGGTTTTCGCATCTCCGGACTGGGACAACTTATTGAATCGGGCATCCAGGCGGATCGTCTGGTCGTGTTCGGCGATTGACGGGGGAAGGTATGACCGAAGCAACCGGCGGCATCGAGATGGAAGAAGACACCAGCGGTAAAATCAAAAAGTTCCTGTACGTCAACCGCAAGGCTCCGTACGGCACGATTTACGCGCTCGAATCCCTCGAGGTGGTATTGATCGCGGCGGCGTTCGACCAGGACGTCAGTCTCGCGTTCATCGACGACGGCGTATACCAGATCGCGAAGGGCCAGCACACCAAGCCCATCGACGTCAAAAACTTCTCTCCGACGTTTCGCGCGCTCGAGGGTTACGACATCGAAAAGCTCTACGTGGAAAAGGAATCGATGGATGCCCGTGGCCTGAAAGAGGAAAACTTCATCGTCCCGGTGAAAGTCATCAGCGCCGCGGAGATGACCGACTTGATGCAAAGCCAAGACGTCGTACTGAGCTTTTAAGGGACCGATCCATGCTGCACACCGTGAACAAATCACCGACCGAACGCAACACCCTGGAGAGCTGCCTCCAGCACCTCAAAAAGGGAGCCGCCGTCCTGCTCATCGAAGACGGCGTGTACGGCGCCCTGAAAGGGACCTCGGCCACCAAGATGGTCGAACAGGCGCTCAAGAACCATCCGATCTATGCGCTCTACCCCGACATCGAGGCGCGCGGGATGCAGGATCGGGTCATCGACGGCATCAAGCTGGTCGATTACAGCGGGTTTGTCGACCTGGTGGCGGAGCACCCCAGCGTACAAGCCTGGCTCTGACATTTATTTCACTATCAACCGACGAGGAGTACACACATGCCAATCAACGTAGCTGGAAAATCCATCGAGACCGATGAGGAAGGATATCTCACCAACCGTACCGACTGGAGCGAGGAAGTTGCCAAGGAAATGGCCAAGGTCGACAATTGCGATCTGAGCGTGAACCACTGGGAAGTCATCAACTTCCTGCGCGAGTACTACGAGGAATACCAGATCGCGCCCGCCGTGCGCGTGTTGACCAAGGCCATCGGCAAGAAGCTCGGCCCGGACAAGGGCAACAGCAAGTACCTGTACGAGCTGTTCCCGTACGGCCCGGCGAAACAGGCGTGCAAATACGCCGGCCTGCCGAAGCCGACCGGTTGCGTTTAATCAATTACCAGCCCTACCCGGCGGGGATAACATCCCCGCCTAGCGAGAACCAGCGAGGTTATCGATGTCGGCTGTGACAGTGATTTACGCGCTGTTGTTTTACGTGGCGGCGGCTATCCTCGTCATCGGCGTCGCGCGCAAGATTTATATCTTCGCGCGCACGCCGCAGCCGTTGAAAATCCCCACGACGCCGGCACCGGTCACCCGTGCGGGGGTGTGGATGCGCATGGCACGCGAAGTCACGGTGTTCGAGAGTCTTTTCAAATCGAACAAGTGGATCTGGCTGTTCGGGTGGGTGTTCCACCTCTGCCTGTTCGTCGAGCTCCTGTGGCACCTGCGCTATTTCACCGACCCCGTCTGGTTCTTTGTGCCTTGGCTGCAATGGTTCACCGTGTTCACCGGGCTCGGTTTCATCGCCGGCCTGATCGGCCTGTGGGGCCGCCGCTTCCTGGTGGACCGCGTGCGCTACATCAGCAACCTCTCCGATCATCTGATGCTCGCCCTCCTCGCCGGAATCGGCGCGAGCGGGCTGTCGATGCGCTTCCTGGTGCACACCGACATCATCTCGGTGAAGACATTCTTCCTCGGCCTGATGCGATTCAGCTGGCAGCCGTTGCCGCCCGACCCGGCGCTGCTGGTGCATCTGACCCTGGTCGCGACGCTGATGATCGTGTTTCCGGTGAGCAAGCTGCTGCACGCCCCGGGCGTGTTTTTCAGCCCCACCCGCAACCAGGTGGACAACCCGCGCGAGCAGCGCTGGGTCGCCGGCTGGAGCGCTGACATCGACAACACCAAGGCGACCACCGGGGGATAACGAACGATGGCCAATTTCGAAACCCCCGTCCTCGGCGAATACCAGTCCATCCCCCACTTGCATCCGGGCACGATGGCCAATAGCAAGCCGTACGTGGCCAAAGCCGACATCCAGGCCGGTGTCGGTTTCCCGGGCGAGCTGGTGCCGGACTGGGAGAACGTCGCGGTCATGAAGCTCGGCGAGCTGGTTTCGAAGTCGCGCGCGCTCCAGGTGTTTCTGGACTCGTGCGTAAAGTGCGGCGCCTGCACCGACAAATGCCATTATTATCTCGGCACCTCCGATCCCAAGAACATGCCGGTCGCGCGCCAGGACCTGCTGCGCAGCGTGTACCGCCGTTACTACACCTTCGCCGGAAAATTCTTTCCCAAGCTCGTCGGGGCGCGCGACATGACCAAGGACGTGCTCGACGAGTGGTACAGCTACTTCCACCAGTGCTCGCAGTGCCGCCGCTGCTCGGTGTTCTGCCCCTACGGCATCGACACCGCCGAAATCTCGATGGCGGCGCGCGACGTGATGGACGCCGTCGGTCTCGGCC
>DASPRK010000172.1:0-3195 GCA_035624495.1 Methylomirabilis sp. (SeqCode)
TACCGCAATTTCTGCAACAAGCTGTGGAACGCGGCGCGCTACGTGCTGATGAACACCGAGGGCCAGGACTGCGGGCAAAACGGCGGCGCCATGGAATTGAATGCCGCGGACCGGTGGATCACCGCGCGCCTGCAGGAAGTCGCGACGGAGGCGGAAACCGCGTTCCGGGAATACCGCTTCGACCTCGCCGCCCAGGCGATTTACAGCTTCGTGTGGCACGAGTATTGCGACTGGTACCTGGAATTGTCGAAGGTCGTGCTGACCGATCCCAAGAGCCGCGCCGAGCAACTGCGCGGCACGCGCTGGACGCTGGCGCAGGCGCTCGAGACGGCGCTGCGGCTGCTGCACCCGGTCATGCCCTTCATCACCGAGGAAATCTGGCAGCGTGTCGCCAGGCTGGCGGGAAAAACCGGCGCGACCATAATGCGCGAACCCTATCCGCGTTCGCAACCGAAAAAAATCGATCACAAGATCATTGATGAGATGCGCTGGATAATGGCAGTGATCACGGGCGTGCGTAACATCCGCGGCGAAATGAATATATCTCCCGGCAAGCTCCTGCCGCTGCTGATTCAGGACGGTTCGGCGACCGATAAGACCTTCCTCGAAGCCAGCCGCCATTACCTCGCGGCGCTCGCGCGGGCCGAGTCGGTCACGTGGCTCGAAAAGGGCGAGCATGCCCCCGAATCGGCGACGGCGCTCGTCGGTCACATGAAGGTGCTGATCCCGCTCGGTTCGCTGATAGACAAAGGCGCGGAACTGGAACGGCTCGGCCGGGAAATGGAGAAGATTGAAAAGGACCTGACCAAGGCAAGAACCAAGCTCGCCAATGCCGACTTCGTGGCGCGCGCCCCGCAAAACGTGGTCGAACAGGAAAAAGACCGCGTGCGGCAACTCGAGATCGCACTCGCCAAGTTGCGCAGCCAGCGCGCCAAGGTGGAATCCCTGCCGGGTTGAAAACGCCGCAGGCCAGGACTGTGCACCGGCGCGGTCGGTCTTTCACCGGTTCGCCATTGACAATCTTGACGCGGTCCCCCGCCGCGACGCGGGGGCGCGGCGTTGAGGGTGAGCTTGGCGAGCGCACCCGTCGTTCATGCGCACGCCGATGTGATAGCGCACGACCTTGTGGATGTATTTTTCGATCGCGACGGTTTTTTCCGCTCTTCAGGTCAACCAAGAAAAATCGCCTTCTGCCCGAGTGCTCGGGGTATTACCAATGACAACCCCGTTAGATAGCCGCGGAATGGCGAAGTTGTTCCCGTGCCGGTGCAGTCGCGACCGACGACCCGAACCGCGGGACCTATGACGCATCATGCGACAATATGACGACGGCCGGCCGAATTATTCATGATTGGCAAGGGCTTACCCCTCGTTGAGGATGTTCACGTCGGCCGCGTCCGGATGCACCCCGCCGTTTGCATGACCGAATCACCGGATTTCATCCTGTTGCGGCGGCGCTTGGTGCGGACAGGGTGATATGCGACCATAGCCGCAGCCTGCGCGGCTATGGTCTTCAGCGCATCCTCTTCCTGAATACAAAATGACATAATGACATAAGGAGTCAGAATGAAAACCGGTTTAGTGCTTGGCCTTATCGCAGTCTTCGTTGGCACCACTGCCTACGCGGCACAACCTGCCACGGGAATAAAAACCGACAAGCAGAAGTTCAGCTACGCGGTCGGCTTTCAGATCGGTCAGAATCTGAAACGCCAGAAGCTCGAGATCGATTCCAAGGCCTTCACGCAGGGCGCACAGGATGCCCTGGCCGGGGCCAACGCCCGCCTCAAACCCGAGGAGATGCAAGCGGCGATCCAGGCCGAGCAACAGAAGGAAATCGCGAAACAACAGGCGTACGCGAAGAAAAACCTTGAATCCGGTCAGGCCTTCCTTGAAGCCAACAAGAAGAAACCGGGCGTGGTGACGCTGCCGAGCGGACTGCAGTATAAAGTCATCACCGAGGGCAGCGGTAAACAACCCAAGATCACCGACACGGTTGTCGTGCATTACCGCGGCACCCTGATCAACGGCACCGAATTCGACAGCTCCTATAAGCGCAACGAGCCCGTTACCTTCCCGGTGGATGGAGTCATCAAGGGCTGGCAGGAGGTGCTTCCGCTGATGAAAGAAGGCGCAAAATGGGAAGTTTACATCCCCTCGGAACTGGCGTATGGACCGCGTGGCGCGAGCGACGCCATCGGCCCGAACGAGGTGCTGATATTCGATATCGAATTGCTGTCGGTGAAGCCAGAAGGGCAAGGCAAGGAGAGCAATAAGGACGCCAAATAAAAACGGGGAATCCGTTATCGCCGCCGTTTGAGCTTGAAGGAAGTCATGTCTTCCACGAACGCCGGGTAGGGGATGGCCTCGAGATTCCCATGCGCTTGCACGGCCTGGCCGACAAGCGCATGGATATTCTTCACTTCCGCCGCATCCGCCTCACCGACGCCGAGCAACCGCTGCAACCCCAGCAAACCGCCGTACTGGATTTTGACCAGCACGCTGTGCGGCATGCTGAGGAGGTCGTCCTCGACACCAAAAGCCGGCAGCGCGGCTGCTTTCATCCGCTGGAACAGCCGCTCGCATCGCGCGTGCGCCTGCTCCGACCGGCAAGCGATGTCGGGCCCGCCGCGGCGCGTCACCTGCTCCGCGTTTTCGCATCCGAACTGACCCCCGATCAGGGGATTACTGAAAGCGCATTTGTATTCGGCCATGAATCTCGAGTGTGTTCAGATTCTCTATTGGTAATGAAATTGACCCCAGGACGCCAGGAACGTCAGAGTTTGATAAAACCGGAAGAAATTGCTTTTGCTGGCAACCCTGGCGTGCTGGCGTTTCAGGATCAAATTCATTTCATCAGGCACTCTTGATGGGTGGTATCGACCCGGTTTTTCACGCGTGGCCGGAGAAATTTCATTCCGTCGCTGGCGTACCGCCCGAACCGCTGATGTGCCAGTCATAGGCGCAGTCGAGGTGCACGCGCACCGCGACCAGGCCCGCCAGCCCGTCCTCGAGCATGGCGTTGAGCGGCGTGCGATTTTCGAAACGGTGATTGACCCGGTTCAGCCAGATGGCGGCCATGCGCGCGTTGTGCGGGTAAGAGGTGCGGAGGGCGTCGGCGATGCCGATCACGTGATCGATGCGCTCCATCACGCGTTCGTCCTCCGGGAACGGCGTATTCTGGCGAAACTGGCGAAA
>DASPRK010000181.1:0-16008 GCA_035624495.1 Methylomirabilis sp. (SeqCode)
GGCAGCAACCTGTCGAGCGACTTCTTCGTGCTGCAGGATCGCGACAACCCGGTGTGGAGTGCCGGGGCGAGCCTGCTCGCGCCGATTTATCGCGGCGGCGCCCTGCAGGCGCAGGTGGAAATCCGTACCGCCGAGCAGAAGGAGGCGCTCGCCGAATATGCTCGCGCCGGATTGCGCGCCTTCAATGACGTCGAGAATGCGCTGTCGAGCGAGTTCACACTGCGGGCGCGCGAGAAAATTCTGGAAAAGGCGGTCGCCGATAATACTCGCGCTCTCGAATTCGCCCGCCAGCGTTACCGCATCGGCTCAGTCGATCTGCGCGCTGTATCTCAGCAGCAGCTGGCGCAGTTTGCCGCGGAGGCAACGCTATTGCGGGTGCAGAGCGAAGCCCGCGTGCAACGTGTCAACGTGTTCCTGGCGCTCGGCGGTAATTTTGCCGTCCCGGCGTCCCCGCCCAGTCCGGGAACCGGCGGCGACCGGAATAGCGCCGTCGGCAGAAACGCGGCGGAATCACGATCGATGAAGCCGTAACGCGCGGCCCCGGGGGGTGCTTGACCTGTCCGGTACTCAATCGTTCGTGCGCTATCCTGTCCCCGCGGTGATTCTCACTATGGTGTTTCGTGTCGACGACACGCCAAGAATTGGCGACACCGAATCGCCAGCACTGGTCGGCAACGACGCGCTGAACTAGCTGCGCCTGGCACAGGCCGCTTCCGGTCCATAATCGTTAACACCCTTGACCGAGCGGGGCTGCTGCCGCCGCGGTCGGAAATTGGACCTTGGTCCAATAGCCTAATCCAATTTGTCGAAATAAAGTTCTCGTCGCGGCAGGCGGTTTTTTGCAAGTTCCGCCCGCGCACCGACGCGTAATGCCGTCGACGGAATGCCGGGGGATCGTACCAGCGTCCGGAGGAAACCGTCGCCCAACCGGTGACGCGGCGAACACGCTCATCGTGCCGGACCACGACGCCGGTTTCATTCTACCGGTTGCGCGGACGAAACCCGGGCGAGATTGGCAAACGATGAGGTTGGCAAACGATGATTGATGGAAAAGGAGCAGGCATCATGGCAAACACGACGACTGGCGTTACTCGTCTGGATCAATTTTTTTCGAGCTCGGCGGCACGGCTCGATCTGTGGCGCGAATTGAACGCCAAGGCGCAACTCTGGGCAGCCGACGCGCGTGGCGGACGCGCCGCGGTGGAGGCGGCGCTGGCGGCGGTGCGGCCACTGGAAGATTTCTTCGCCTATCCGGGTCTGCGGTTGCTGAATGCGCTGGCCGAGCGCATCAGCGACAATGACGCCATGGGTGCGGCGCGGCTGGTGCTGCGGCTCAGCGGCGCACTGTTGTCAGGCAGTTACCGGTATGACTCCGGTCAATGGGACATCGCCGACGAATCGGCGACCGCGGTGGCCGACCGCCTGCCGCTGGCACCCGAGAGCGGCGGCGAAGCCCGGCGGCCGTACTTCGAGACGCTCTTCGTTTCCCCGGCGCCGACGGCCAAGCTGCCGCAGATCGCCCACGAGATCCGCCGACTGCGGCGCGCCGAGGATGCGATGATCTACGAGCCGGTGCTGGTCGGGAGCTTCGAGGACGCCATCCTCGGCACGATACTGAACGGCAAAGTCGAGGCGGTGGTGATCTACGATGGGATCCCGATCCCGTCGCAGCACGACATTCCGCTGCTGCGCCAGTTCCTTACCACTCATCAGCAACTCGATACCTGGACGGTCGCGCCACGCGACATCGGCGTGACCTTGGCGCGCGCCATCAAGCGCATTCGTCCCGAGCTCGATATCTACCTGCTTACCGACCGGCGCGTGGAGCAGGTGGCCGGCGATCCCGCGGCGTCGATGATCCGCCGGGTATTTTACGAAGTGGAAGAGCTCATGGAAGTGCACCTCAACATCCTCGAGGGCGTGGCCGACCGTTTCTCCACGCCGCACTTCGACAATCTCAAGCGCTATGCGTCACGTCCGATCGGCACCTTCCACGCGCTGCCGATCGCGCGCGGCAAGTCGATCATCAAATCGAACTGGATTCACGACATGGGTGAGTTCTACGGCCAGAACCTGTTCCTGGCCGAGACCTCCGCCACCACCGGCGGGCTCGACAGCATGCTCGAGCCGACCGGTAACATCAAAGTCGCGCAGGAGAAGTTCGCGCGCGCGGTCGGCGCGGACCACGTGTTCTTCGTCACCAACGGCACCTCGACATCCAACAAGATGGTGTACCAGGCGCTGACCAAGCCGGGCGACATCGTGATCGCCGACCGCAACTGCCACAAGTCGCACCACTACGGCATGGTGCTCTCCGGCGCCCAGCCGCTGTACGTCGAGGCCTTCCCGATGACCGAGTACTCGATGTACGGCGCAGTGCCGCTGCGCACCGTCAAGAAAGCCTTGCTCGATCTCAAGGCCGAAGGCCGGCTCGATCGCGTGGTGATGGTGACGCTCACCAATTGCACCTTCGACGGCCACGTGTACAACACCCGGCGGGTAATGGAAGAGTGCCTGGCGATCAAGCCGGACCTAAACTTTCTGTGGGACGAGGCCTGGTTCGGGTTCGCGCGCTGGTCGCCGTTCCTGCGCCCGCGCACCGCCATGGGTGCGGCGGCCGCGCTTGAGGAGTGGCGCGCCAGCCCCGAAGCACTCAAGGCGTATGAGGCACAGGCCGCCGAGCTCGGCGACGACCTCGATCCCAGGGACCCGCGTCTGCTGGAGCGGCGCCTCGTGCCCGACCCGCGCAAGATGCGCATTCGCGTCTACGAGACCGACTCCATACACAAGTCGATGTCGTGCCTGCGCCAGGGCTCGATCGTGGCGGTGCGCGACGAGGACTACAACAAGCACGTGTCGGCGTTTCGCGAGGCGGTGTTCATCCACGCCTCGACCTCCCCGAACGCGCAGATCATTGCTTCGATGGACGTCGCCCGCCGCCAGATGGAGCTCGAAGGTTATGAACTGGTGATGCGCGCGATCGAGGTCGCGCTCGCGATCCGTCGTGGAGTGGCGGAACATCCGATCATTTCGAAGTACTTCAGTGTGCTCGGCGCCGATCGCATGGTGCCGGCCGAGTTCCGCCATTCCGGGTTCCAGGACTTCCTCGCGCCCGGCGCCAATTGGCTGACCGCGCTCAAGGCGGTGCACGAGGACGAGTTCTTCCTCGATCCGACGCGCCTGACGCTGGTGTGCGGCACCGCCGGCTACGATGGCACCAGCTTCAAGAACCTTCTGGCCTCGAGATACAACATCCAGCTCAACAAGACCTCGCGCAACAGCATTCTGTTGCAGAGCAACATCAACAACACCCGCAGCGACGTGGCCTTGCTGATCAAGGTGTTGCTGGAGATCGCGATGGAGATCGAGGCGCGCCTGGCCGAGGGTGGCGAGGCCGAGCGCGCGGCGTTCGCGGCACGCGTCAAGAGCCTGATGACCGACGTGCCGGACCTGCCGAATTTCACGCGCTTCCACGACGGTTACCGCGAAGATCCGAAGAGCATCACGCTCGAAGGCGACATGCGCAGCGCGTTCTTCGCCGCCTACAACGAGGACGACTGCGAGTATGTGCCGCTGATGAGCAGGCAGATCGATGAGCGCCTGGCCAACGGGCCCGAACTGGTGTCGGCCAACTTCGTGATTCCGTATCCGCCCGGCTTTCCCATCATGGTGCCGGGGCAGGTAATCGACGCCGGCACCATCGGCTTCATGCGCAAGCTGGACGTGAAGGAGATTCACGGCTACAACGCCACGCGCGGACTCAAGCTGATCAAGCCGTCCACGATTGGCGCGTCGCCGACCAGCGGATCCGCGCCCGGCGCCGCGGGCAAGCGCAAGCCGACCAAGGCCGGCGTCGCCGCCTGACAATAATCGAGGAGAATGACAATGGAATGGTTCTTTGGCTTCCTGAAGGCGTATCCCTACATCCTCCTGTTCTTCACCGTCGGGGTGGCCGTGGCGATCGGCCGCGTAACCATCAAGGGCTACGGTCTCGGCATGGTCGCCGGTGCCGTAATCATCGGGGCCGGGCTGTCGATCTGGGCATCGACCTACGGCGTGAAGCTGCAGCTCGACAACTTCGTGAAACTGCTCTTCTACTACCTGTTCATGTATGGTGTCGGGCTGCGGGTCGGGCCGTCGTTCGTCAACAGCCTCGGAAAGGACGGGCTGCGCTTCACCATTCTCGCGATCATCGCGCCGGTCCTGGGGCTCGCGATCGTGGTGTTGGGAACGAAATTCTTCGCGCTGCCGGTGGGGGCGGCCGGCGGGCTGCTGGCCGGCAGCCAGACCATGTCGGCGGCGATCGGCTCGGCCGAGCAGGCGATTCTCGATGGCGTGGTCAAGCTGCCGGAGGGCATGACCAAGGACGCGGCAACCGGCATGATCGCCATTTCCTACGGCATCAGCTATATCTGGGGTACGGTCGGCATCATTCTGATCGTCAAGTACCTGCCACGCTGGTGGGGCGCCAATGCGCGCGCAGCCGCGAAGAAGTACGAAGAGGAGTTCGGCGTGAAGAACGTCGACGACGCCGGCCTGTCCGGTTACCGTCCCGGCGGGTTGCGCGCTTATCGCCTCGACAACCCGGCCACGGCCGGCAAGAGCATCGCGCAGTTCCGCGATGCCAATCCCGAGTACAAGATTGTCAACGTGCGGCGAGGCGACGAGCTGCTCGGCGCCGATCCCGAGCTGGTCCTGCAAAAGGGCGATGTCATCGCGCTGGGCGGGCGCCTCGAGGCGCTCACCGACAAGATGGGGCTGATCGGTCCGGAGCAGGCCGACACGCGCGTGCTCAGCATTCCGCTCGATGAGGCCGAGATCCTGGTTACCAAAAAGGACGCGGTCGGGCGTACGCTCAGGTCCTTCCGCGATTCCGAAATCGCCGGTCAAGTGGCGCTGGTCAAGATCGAGCGCGGCGGCGTGCCGTACCCGGCGGGTCTCGAAACCAAGCTCCAGCGGCGCGACGTGCTGTTCGTCGTGGGCCTGAAGTCGGCGGTGCAGCGGGCCGCCGACATGATCGGCATCATCGCGCGTCCGAGCACGGCTACCGATCTGCTGACGCTGTCGGTCGGCATGATCCTCGGCTTCCTGATCGGCATGATCCAGTTCCCGGCGTTTGGCAGCCAGGTCGGCCTCGGCAACGCCGGCGGCCTGCTGGTCTCGGGCATCGTGGTCGCATCGATTTCCTCGCGGCTGCGTTTCTTCGGCAGTACCCCGAATGCATCCCGCAATGTCCTCGAGGACCTAGGCCTGGTGGTGTTCGTGGCGATCGTGGGGCTAAACTCGGGCGCGACACTGCTCGAGCAGTTGACTGGTGCCATTGCGCTCAAGATTTTCCTGGTCGGGTTCGTGGCGTGCACCGTTCCGCCGTTCGTTGTATGGGCGATCGGCTATCACATGTTCAGGACCAATCCCGCCATCCTGATGGGGGCCGTGGCCGGGGCGCGCAGCCACTCCGGACCTTGTCGCGAGGCAGCCAAGGAAATCGGCAGTTCGGTGCCGTGGATTGGATTCCCGGTGGCTTACGCGGTCTCGGGCATACTGCTGACCGTGTTCGGCTACTTCGCGATGGTGTTGGCGCGCTAGTCGTTTGCTGTCAACAAACGGCCGGCTGCTCACGGGTCATGACCGGCGGCGCCGGCCGGCGAAGGGCCGGCAGGCCCGTGCGGTACATCGAGGGTGACGACCGGATGGAGTGGCTGAGCGGCATGCTGCAAAAGTATCCCGAGCTCGCGGTGTACCTCGCGGTCGCCGTCGGTTATTGGGTCGGCCAGTTCCGTTTGGGCGGGTTCAGCTTCGGTTCGGTCACCGGCTCGCTGATCGCGGGCATCCTCGTGGGGTACCTGTTTCACGTGCCGGTGTCGTCCACCGCCAAGTCGCTGTTGTTCCTGTTGTTCCTGTTCGGCATCGGCTATTCCGTCGGGCCGCAATTCTTCAAGACCATGCGCGGCCAGGGACTGCGCTGGGCCTTGCTGGCGATCTTCATGTCCTGTGTCGGCCTGCTGGGCGCCTACGCGGTGGCGCGCCTGCTGCACCTCGACGCCGGTTTCGCCGCCGGCATGCTGTCCGGTGCGCTCACCGAATCGCCGGCAATCGGCACCGCCAGCGAGGCGATCAAGTCCCTGCCCATTCCGGAGCTCGAGCAGCAGCGGCTCATCGGACACATCGCCGTGGCCGACGCGCTGTGCTACGTGTTCGGCGCCTTCGGCGTGATCGTCGTGTGCAGCGTGATCGGACCGCGGTTGCTGCGCATCGATCTGTCGGCCGAGGCCACGAGGCTCGAGGGCGAGCTGGGCCTGGTGCGCACCAAGGCGGGAGTGGCGTCGGCTTGGCGCACGTTCAGTCTGCGGGCCTATCGTGTCCCGGCGGACGGCGCGGTGGTGAATCGCACGGTCGCCGCGGCCGAAGCGCTGGTGCCGCACGCGCGCGTGTTCGTGATGCGCATCCGCCGCGGTGGGGATCTGCTCGAGGCCACGCCGGACACGGTGATTCGTGCGGACGACGTGCTGGCCGTGGCCGGCCGTACCGAAGTGCTGATTCAGACGCTGGGCGCGCGCGCCGCGGAGGTCGCCGACCGCGAGCTGCTCGATGTGCCGGTGGCCGCGTACGAGGTGCTGGTCGCCGGCAAGGGGTTCGCGGGCCGCACGCTCGAGGAAATCGGGCGCGACGACGTGGCGCGCGGCGTGTTCCTGCGCGCCATCCGCCGCGGCGAACAGGCGATCCCGATTGCCGCCCGGACCGTGATCGAACGCGGCGACTTGCTGACGCTCGCCGGCCCGGAGCACGCGCTGATCGAGGTGGCAGCGCTCGTCGGCGTGGTCGTTCGTCCAACGGACAAGACCGACTTCGTGAGCCTGGGGCTGGCTATCGTGGTGGGCGCGCTCGTCGGCGCGGCGGTGGCGATCCCGGTGGGCAAGCTGCACGTGAGCCTTGGCACCAGCGTCGGCACCCTGATCGCGGGATTGGTGGTCGGCTGGCTCCGGACCCTGTATCCGCTGTTCGGGCGTATTCCGGACGCCGCGATATCGTTCATGACGGCGCTGGGGCTGGCCGCGTTCGTAGCCATGATCGGACTGACGGCCGGGCCGCTGTTCATTGACGCCCTGCGCGAAGCGGGGGTGAGCATGCTGTTCGGCGGGATGGTGGTGACGCTGTTGCCGCTGCTGAGCGGACTGTACTTCGGCCGCCACGTGCTGCGACTGAACCCGCTGTTGTTGCTCGGTGGAATCTCCGGCGCGCAGACCATGACGGCGGCGCTCGCCGCGGTGCAGGACAAGTCGGGCAGCCCGATCGCGGTACTCGGCTATTCCGGCACGGTCGCGATCGGCCACGTGCTGTTGACGGTATGGGGCACGGTGATCGTGCTGCTGATGTCGTGATGGTCGTCGCGACTGGCCGACGGCAGCAGATTTTGAAACATTTGGAGGAATCATCAATGCCTACTTTGACTCATGCGGATTTCGGATCGGTTCGCTCACCGGCCCGCGCGGCTCGTCCGTTCGTTGCCTCCATGCTCGGATTGGCCGTTTTATTGGTCGCCGTGCCGGTGCTGGCACAGACGACACCGGACAGCTCCGCGGAACAGGGCGTCACGCCCATGGACCAGATGGACTTGACTGTCCCCCAACCCGGACAACCGCTGATTTCAGCGCCGGCAAAGCCGGGGGAGAGGTCGCCGTTCTTCGATGACTCCAAAGTCAGCGCCCAGTTGCGGAGTTTTTATTTCGATCGTGACAAGTTCGACCCCAGCCGCAGCGAGGCCTGGGCCATCGGCGGTTCGGTCACGTACAAGTCCGGCTACATGGCCGAGCGCCTCGCGCTCGGCGGCACCGTCTACGGGTCGTACAAGCTGTATGGACCGGACGAGTACGACGGCACTTTACTGCTGAAGCCGGGGCAGCAAAGTTACACCGTGCTCGGCCAGGCCTACGGCGAATTCAAGTTCACCGATCGAATCTTCGGGGCCGTGGGCCGCAAGGAATACAACACTCCGTACATCAACGCGCACGATGTGCGCATGACACCAAATACCTTCGAGGGCATTACCGCCTACGGGACGGCCGGCGGCCAGGAGGGCGCATCCGCGTGGCGTTTCGGAGGCGGTTACATCACGAAAATCAAGGAAAAGAATTCCGATTCGTTCGTCTGGATGTCGCGCGACGCCGGCGCCAATGTGGACCGTGGCGTGTATCTCGCGGGCGCCAATGTGGAACATAAGAATCTGTCGGTCGGTGCGATCAATTACTACTCGCAAGACATCATCAATATCTTTTACACGGAGGCCGGTTATGCGCTGCCGCTGGCCGGCAAGAACAAAATGAAGCTCGCCGCGCAGTTCTCGGACCAGCGGAATACGGGCGACAATCTCCTTACCGGACAGGAATTTTCCGCCCACCAGTGGGGCCTCAAGGGCGACCTGGGCATGGGCGCGGCGCTGTTCACTCTGGCCTACACGGATACCGCGAGCGGCACCAGCATGCGCAGTCCCTGGAGTGGCTATCCGGGCTACACGAGCGTGCAAGTCGAGGACTTCAACCGCGCCGGCGAGTCGGCCGCCCTTATCAAAATGGCGTACGATTTGTCCAAGCAGGGGATCAAGGGCACCAGCGCCTACGCGCTGTGGGTCCACGGCACCGGGGTCAGCGCCCCGGTGTACAACGAAGACGAGTACGATTTCAACCTGCAGTGGGCGGCCGACAAAGGCGACGCGTGGCGGGGCATGTCGATCCGCCTGCGCTATGCGCGCATCAACCAGCGCGGCGGCGGCGATCCGGCGATCAACGATTTCCGCGTCATCCTGAATTACGATTTCCCGCGGCCCTGAGGGGCGGCGCATCCGGTTGACGTCCGATGAAGAACGAGTGGATCGATTCACTGACGCGTGGCCTGCTCGAGGCCCATCCGCTGCGGGAGATGTTCCATCTTCCGGTGATCTTTGATCTGGGTGCGGTGTTTTTCTTTGCGCTCACCGGGGCGCTGGCGGGGATCCGCCGCGGCTACGATTTCATCGGCATGTTCATCATGGCGTTCGTCGCGGGCGTCGGTGGCGCGCTGATCCGCGATGGCCTGTTCATTCAGCAGGGTCCGCCGGCGGTCGTTCTCGACGGACGCTATCTCGTCGTGGTCGCGCTGGCCTGCCTGGCCGGCATGGTCATCGGCGGTTTCATCGAGCGCTTCCAGAAGGTCATCGCCTACATCGACGCCCTGGGTCTGGGCGCCTACGCGGTGGTCGGAGTGCAAAAGGCGCTGTCCGCAAACATGAGTATCCCGGCCGCGATCATGATAGGCACCATCAACGCCGTCGGCGGCGGTCTGTTGCGCGATATCATCGTGCGCGTCGAGCCACTGACGCTCAAGCCCGGCCAGTTCTATATTCTGGCGGCGCTGCTCGGCTGTGGCCTGTTCGTGGGCCTGATCCTCGGCACGTCGCTGTCGGCGTCGCAGTCCGCGCTGAGCGCCATCGCCGTGACCTTCGTGTTCCGCGTCCTGGCCATTCGCTTCAACTGGCAGACCAGGGCGGTCCGGCCGTGGTTTGCCGGTCACGGCAAGGAGACGACCATGTCCAGCGACGAGACGCGCAAGCAGGAGCAGGAACGTGACAGCAAGAGGGAGGAATAAATGCCTTGGACGCCTTTTCGGTCGGCATGGGTTGGAGCGCTGGATCGGAGGCGTGGTGGCATGCGGCCGGCACGTGCTTTGGGCCACGCTGACCGCGGCGTCGGTGATCTTGAACGCGCAGGCAGCCCCCGACACAACGGCCGGCGCCGATGCGCAGGCGCCGGCCGGCACGCGCGAATCGCCGTGGCTGTTGGTGCCGCTGGTTTCGTCCGACCCGAAGCTCGGCGCCTCACTGGGTGCGCTGGCGGCGTATCTGCACAAGTTCGATCCGGTGTCGTCGGTATCGATGTTCGGCATAGGCGGCACCTATACAAGTACGTCTTCCAAAATCGGCGCGGCCTTCGCCCAGACCTATTTCGGCGAGGATCATCACCGCCTGATCGTTTTCGGCGGCGGCGGGCAGATCAACAACGACTACCAGGATTTCCTCGGCACCGGTTTTCCGCTGTCGACCGAGGATCACCTGAAGGCCTTCGCCACGCGCTACTTGTACCGCGGCAACGGCAACTGGTTTTTCGGCGCCCAGGCGATCAGCACCAATTACCAGATCGTGGCGACCGATGCGCTCGGCGGCGAGTTTCTCAATGCCATCGGCCTGACCGGTTTCGATTCGGTGGCGGTGGGCGCGGTCGTCCAGCAGGATTCGCGCGACGATCAGAATTCACCGTCGCGCGGCTGGTTTCTGGATATCAACAATCTGGCCTATCGCGAGAGCCTCGGTGGCTCGGTCAGCTTCGACACCTACCGACTCAAATGGCAGGGCTACTGGCCGCGCGGCGCCGGCCATGTCCTGGCCGCGCGCTTCGCCAACCAGTGGACGGTGGATGCGCCGCTAGCCGGCTATGCGTCGATCCAGTTGCGCGGCTACACCTTCGGCCAGTACCTCGGCAAGAACATGTCATCGCTCGAACTCGAGGAACGGCATCGGCTCGGGGCGCGCTGGGGCGCCACCGTGTACGCCGGGGCCGCGTGTCTGTATGGCGGCAACATGCAGTGCGATACCGGCGCCGGTACTTATGTGAGCGCGGCGGCCGGGCTCTACTACGTGCTCAAACCGGTCGAGAAGATCGTCGCCACCCTGGAATACGCCGACGGCGAGGGCGAGAATCACGGCGTGTATCTGCGCATGGGCTGGGGATTCTGATGTGCGGCGGACCATTCGATCGTACCCGCGGCGATGGCCTGGAGCGCATAATGGCGACCGACGCGTTCAAGTTGCACGGCATGCCCGGGGAGCCGGCGGGCGTGCCATGAGGTATCGCCTCTGGGAAAGCCTGTTGCGCTTCTGGGCCAACGACCGGGGCCTTTCGATATTTCTCGTCTTGCTCGTGATCTTCGCTTTCGTCCTGCCGGCGTTCGGCCGCACCGGACCGCGCTTGCCACTCGTCAACGACGTCGTGTTCTCGGCGCTGCTCGTGTCCGGCGCACTGAGCCTGCCCGAGCGGCCGTGGATGCGATGGGTGGTGCCGCCGATGGCGGCGGTCGCGCTGGTCATGCGCTGGGCGGGCACGGCCAGTGCGACCTTCGCCGACGTTGCCGCCTGGCGCGAGCTGTCGACGCTGATTACGCTGATGCTGTTCGCCGCGGTCGTGGCCAGTCAGATATATCGTCGCGGCGCGGTGACGCCGCACCGGATCCAGGGGGCGGTGGCCGCGTACCTGCTACTGGGTCTTGCGTGGGCGAACGCGTACCAGCTGCTGTATCACCTGCGGCCGGATGCCTTCACCGGCGGACTCGCCGCTGCCGCTGATGTGCCGCAGACCTGGATCTATTTCAGTTTTGTCACGCTCACGACCACGGGCTATGGTGACATCACGCCGGTTCATCCGGTGGCGCGGTCGCTGGCCATCGCCGAGGCACTGGCCGGCCAGCTTTATCTCGCTATTACGCTGGCGCGCCTGGTGGCGCTGCAAGTGGGCACGCGCAAAGACGACTGAAAGACGCGCGTGGGTATCGTGGCGGCTGGCGTCGAGCAACGGCGCGAATTGCAACGAGTATCATTCATGAACTGGGAATGCCATGGCTCGCCTGTTGCGCCATTTTGTGCAACAATTTTCGACGCGTGTCCCAAATGCATGCGTAACCCGAATCGAAAAAGGAGATAAGCAATGACGCAGACACGATGCTGGCTTACGGTGTTGACGGCGCTGGGCGGCCTTCATGTCGGAATTGCCGCGGCGGCGGATGCAACGCCGCCCAGCGAGCCGATTCCGAATCATCCGGCGCTCCGCGATCCTTTTACGTTTGTTCTCGGCGCCTACTCTCCAAAAACCACCACCACCGCGCTCCTGACGCCAGCCGGCGGCGGCTCGGGCGTGGGCGTGAATTTCGAGGACACACTCGGGCTTGATGATCGGAATCTGGTGGGGTTCGGCGGTTTCCGCTGGCGCTTTACCGAACGGTGGCGGATGGAGGCGGAGTACTTCACGCTCTCGCGGGATGCGACGCGGACGCTAGCTGCGGATGTCACCTGGGGCGATCAAACGTTCTCGAAAGGCACCACTCTCGACTCGACGTTCGACTTCTCCGATCTTCGTTTGGGCGCTGGTTATTCGTTCTTCAAGACGCGCGACAAGGAACTGGGCCTCGGGTTTGGTGCGCACGTGGCCAAGATGAAGGCGGCCGTCGACGCCGCGGGTGTCGGAGGCGAGGGGGCGGACGTACTGGCGCCGCTGCCGGTGGTGAACCTCTACGGACTATTTGCTCTCACGAACGAGTGGGCGGTGTCGATGCGTGCCGACTGGCTCTCGTTGTCGTACGGTGCATATACGGGTGACATCCGGAACACGGCGCTGGATGTGTTGTATCAGCCATTTCGCCACGTTGGCTTCGGGTTCGGCGCACGCTCCTTGAACATCGATGTGTCGATCGACAATACGAACTGGCACGGTTCGGCGAAGATGGTCTTTCAGGGGCCGATCGCGTTCATGACCGCGTCATTCTAGCGGCGAGCGGCGGCCGGGTGGCCCAATCCTCGGCGCTGCCACCACGGCGCACGCAAGAATAAACCGTCCAGCCTGGGCCCGCGGGGCGATGCACCATCGCATTGCCGATCGAACACACCCGCCATTCGGCGCACCGTGCGCGCGTTCCGGGTCTGGTCACAGCGTCCGGATACTCGGCCGGGAGTGCCGGGAACGCATGGTATCCACCCTTGCACCCGAGCCGGGGTTGGTGTCATCGGATGTTGATGAGTCGCTTCACGTTCCCGCTCCGGCTTTCTGCCACGCAGCGCCCAAAACCGCAGCGGGGAGCAGGGCCCGCCCAGGGGAGGTCAGGGTTCGTGGTGACGAACTATATATATAGTCTCCTTGGGGGGTAATGGCATGTATATTGGCCCGCGGTCAGCCTGAACTACCCCGACCGGCCAGCGAATTCTTTGTAGAGCCAAAGCGTGTGAAACAACCCGCGACGTTACTCATGACCGGCATCATCTGGTTCGCTGCGCCACTGGTAGCCGCGGCCATGGAGTTGCCGGCCGATCTGACCTCGCCGGATCAACGCGTGGTCTGCAATCGACAACGCGCCATCTGTTATGACCGCATGGGCCCGAGCATCGGGTTGACGGCGGCGTTTCTCGGGAATGATGCGGCCGAGCGGTTGACTTACCAGCTGCGCGCGATGCCGGTGGACCGCCGCCACGGTGCCGCGTTCTCGCCGGCTGAAGGCGTTGCCTGCGCGCGCGAAGCCGGCCCCCGCCGCATGGCCGGCGCCATCGAGATCACGCATTCCACCATGTCCGCCTGCGAGCCGGACCCGCTGGAGCTGATTTTCCGGCGCGAGCTCGCGGCCGCCGCGAGATATCGCGAGATATTTCGTGCGTGACGGCGTGCTGCATATCGAGCTGCAACAAGACTCGGGGACCATGGAGTTCGGTCGTTAAGGTGATCCGGATTCCGGTCCGGGCCAAAAAGATCCGTTTGTCACCAAGATTTCCGTTTGCCCGCGAGTCACAAGCGGTGAGGTATTGATGGTTTGGCAGCGCCATGCATTGGAAACAGTCTTGGCCGCGGCACAGGCTTGCATCTGGACGTACCCGGTGTGTAGAGTGGCAGCAGAGGGTGGTCAGTCTGGAACATGATGTCGTTCCAACTCGTAACTGGAAACGGAACCGACCGGCATCTCCGATGAATTTATCACGCGTACCGATCTGCGTGCTGGCAACGACCCTGTTGCTGTTGCTGGCGCCATCGCCGGGCGGAGCGCAAGAGACCTCGGCGCCGCCGGTCCCGGCTTCTGCGGCTGCCGCGGCCAAGACCTTCTCGCAGGAGGAGCTCGACCAGATCCTCGCGCCGATCGCGCTTTACCCCGACGCGCTGCTCGCGCAGATTCTGATGGCCTCGACCTATCCACTCGAGGTGGTGCAAGCGGCGCGCTGGGTCAAGGAGAACCCGAACGTGACCAGCAAGGCGCTGGAAGACGCGATGCAAAACCAGGCCTGGGACCCGTCCGTCAAGGCACTCACCGCCGTGCCGCAGGTGCTCGAACTGATGAGCGACAAACTCGAGTGGACGCAGAAGCTGGGCGATGCGTTTCTTGCGCAGCAGAAAGACGTCATGGACACGGTTCAGTCGCTGCGCGCCAAGGCCAAGGCGGAAGGCAATCTTGAGTCTTCCAAGGAACAGGTCGTCAAATGCGAGCCGCAGGGCGGCTCGACGATATGCACGATCGAGTCACCCGAACCGGACGTCATCTACGTGCCCACCTACAACCCGTACGTGGTGTACGGGACCTGGTGGTATCCGTATCCGCCGTACTATCTGTATCCACCGCATTACGTGTACCCGCCCCACGTGGCGTTCCATGCCGGCATTATCGTGGGCGCGGCGATCTGGGGACAGGCCCACTGGCACGGCGGGTACGTGAGCGTGCACGTGAGCCACTACAACTCGTTTAACCGCACCCACATCGACAACCCGAACTGGAAACACGATGTCGCGCACCGCCAGGGCGTGCCATACAAGGACCCGGCCGTGGCGCAGCGGTACAACCGGGGCGTGAACGATCAGGCCGCGAGATCGCGCGACGAATATCGCGGCCGCGCGGACTCCGGGCGCGCGGAAATGCAGGCCCGGGATCGCGGCCAGCCGCAGAGCCGGCCCGACGCCAGCGTGCAGGCGAACTCGAGCGGATTTTCCGGTGTGGATCACGGCGCATCGACGCGTGCGGCGAGCGCGCGCGGGAGCACGAGCCGTGCAAGCATGAGCCGCGGCGGCGGGCGCGGCGGAGGCAGACGCTGACATGAATTCCTGCGGACAAAGCATGAGTTTCAGACGCCGGGTATGCTCGCTGGCCGCGGCGTTCGTATTCGGCGTGGCGTGGCTCGGTGCCTTGGCGCAGACTGCTCCGGCGCCAAAGACAGCCGTGCAGAAAACTTTCGCTTCCCCGGAGGCGGCGTCCAAGGCGCTCGCCGATGCGGTTCGTGCCCGGGACGTGCAGCCGCTGCTCGCGGTCGTGGGGCCTGCTTCCAAGAGCTGGCTGTTCAGCGGAGACGTGGTGGCCGATCGCGCCGACTGGGCGAAATTCCTCGCCGCCTATGACAAGAAGAACGGGATCGTCAGCGAAAGCGATACTCGGGTGGTGCTCGTCGTCGGGGACGACGACTGGCCTTTTCCCGCACCCCTCAAGAAAAAGGGCGACCGGTGGGTGTTCGACGCGGCCGCGGGGCGCGAAGAGATCATCAACCGGCGCATTGGACACAATGAGCTCGATACCATGCAGACGCTGCTGGCTATCGTTGATGCACAGCGCGACTACGCCGCGGCGGATCCGGACCATACCGGTTTCGACGCTTATGCGCGCCGATTCATATCTTCGCCGGGCAAGAAGGACGGCCTGTACTGGCCGACGCCGCCGGGTGCGGCGCCGAGTCCGCTGGGGCCCTTGGTGGGCGAGGCGACCCGGGAGGGCTATTCCCTGAAAGCGGGGCAAAGTCGGCCCGAGCCCTACCACGGTTACTACTATCGTATGCTCACGGCGCAGGGCAAGGATGCACACGGCGGCGCTTACAGTTACCTGCTAAACGGCCGGCTGATCGGTGGATTTGCCGTCGTGGCCTATCCGGCGAAACACGGTGTCTCCGGCATCATGACGTTCATCGTCAATTACGAAGGCACGGTGTACGAGAAGGACTTGGGGAATTCCACCCAGGACGCAGTCGAAAAAATTACCCGCTTCGACCCCGACAAGACCTGGAAGCGAAGTCAATTCGCCAACGCCTCCCGGTGAAACGGAATTACATTCACGCCACACCATCTGGGCGGCCGACGGCTAATGGACAATCGGCTGCACTTTTCAAGCAGGGTGGCGGCACCGCGCAGGGCGGTTCGGCCAATTCCTGATTGGCGTCTTGGATGACTGGGTATGGCAGCACGTCTGAACCGATGCGAC
>DASPRK010000189.1:0-2945 GCA_035624495.1 Methylomirabilis sp. (SeqCode)
GGCTCAGCCTTCGCCCATCGCGACGTGGCGATCTGCCATTGATGATACGGCACGCGACCGACGCGGCCGCAGCCACCGACAAAGGAGCGGTGATCGTCGGCGCCGTGGTGGACGGCATTCGTGCCGCCCGGATCGTGCTGCCGAGCCCCGACACGATCGAGCGTGTCGGTCTGGCCGGTCGGGCGCGGGCCCGTAAATTGGCCACCGACACACTGATCGCACCGCTGACGGCCGAGCAAATCACCGGGCTCGATGCGTTGCTGGTCAACGATCCCGCCTTGAAGCGGTCGCCGCTGGCCTGGCTCCGTGATGTGCCGGAGGTGCCGGGCGCCAGCAACCTCAACGAGATCATCGAGCGGTTGACTTATGTCCGCAAAATACGACTCGATCCCAAACTTGCTGACAGCATCCACGAGCACCGGTTCCGGCAGCTGGTGCGAGAAGGCGCCGTCGCGCCGTCCTTCCTGCTCAGCGGCTATAGCCTCCGCCGCCGCCGCGCCACGCTGACCGCGCAGGCCATCGATCTCGAAACGCGGCTGGCGGACACCGCCGTCGAGATGTTCGACAAGCTGATCGGCTCGCTGTTCACCAAGGCCAACAAGCGCCGGGAGCGGCGCTATCAGGCGAGTACGCGCGATGTCGGGCGGCTGATGCGGTTGTTCGACAAGACCATTGATGCGCTCACCGGATCGCGCGACACGGACGCCGATCCGTTCACAGCGATCGACGCCACGATTGGCTGGCGCCGGCTGCTCGATGCCAAGCCGCAGGTGAAGGCCCTGGCCGAGATGGTCAACGAGGACACGCTCGTCACGGCGGCCGAGAACTACAGCGGCTACCGCAAGTATGTGCCGGCGTTCCTTGAGACCTTCGAGTTCAAGGCCACCGGCAGCAAGAACCCGGTGCTGGCTGCAGTGAAGGTGTTGCGCGATCTCAATCAGAGCGGACAGCGCGAGGTGCCGGCCGGCGCGCCGATGCCGTTCAGATCCAAGCAATGGAAGGAGCTTGTCCTCGAAGATGGCAAGCCAGATCGGCGGCTCTACGAGACCGCCGTGCTTGCCACGCTGCGCGATCGGCTGCGGTCGGGCGATGTCTGGATCGAACGCACCCGCAACTATCAGCGGTTCGACGAATACCTGCTGCCGCCTGCCGACGTCACCACGGCCGCCGCCGGGTTGCCGGTCACGACGGATGTCGATGCGTACATCGCCGAGCGCGCCAAAACGTTGGACTTTCGGCTGCGCCGCTTCGTCCGTTTGCTCACCAAGGGCAAGCTCGAAGGCGTCGAGCTGCGCGATGTCAAGCTGTATGTCGCGCCACTCCCTGCCATCACGCCGCCAGAGGCGGCAAAGCTCGACCGCACACTCGATGACTTGCAGCCCAGGATTCGGATCACCGAGCTGCTCAATGACGTGCACCGCATGACCGGGTTCGCCGACACGTTTACGGAGCTGCGCAGCGGGCGACCGCACAACAATCCGAATGCGGTGCTCGCGGCCGTGCTCGCCGATGCCTGCAATCTGGGGATCGAGAAGATGGCCGATGCCTCGCAAGGCATCAGCTACGCGCAGCTTGCCTGGACGCACTCCTGGTATCTGAGCGATGAGAACTATCGCAGCGCGTTGGCGACCATCATCAACGCCCACCATGCGTTGCCGCTCGCTGCGGCGTGGGGAGCCGGGACGACATCATCATCGGACGGTCAGTATTTCCGCGCCGGCCGGCGTGGTGGCGGGCACGGCAGCATCAATGCGAAATACGGCGCCGATCCCGGCATGCTGTTCTACACGCACCTGTCGGACCAGCACGGCTCGTACCGCAGCAGAGTGATCTCGGCGACGACCGGGGAGGCGCCGCATGTGCTCGACGGGCTGATGCACCACGGCACCACGCTTGAAATCAAGGAGCACTATACCGATACCGGCGGCGCCAACGATCATGTGTTCGGTCTCTGCCATCTCCTCGGCTACCGCTTCGCGCCCCGTCTACGAGACATCCGCGACCGGCGGCTCGGCACGATCCAGCCGGCAGCCGAGTACAAGGGACTGGAACCGTTGCTCGGTCAGCCGATCCGGGTCGACCTGATCCGTGAATGTTGGGACGACATCGTTCGCTTGGCGGCCTCGATCAAGGCCGGCACCGTGGCACCCTCGGTGATGCTGAAAAAGCTCAGCGGCTACAAACAACAGAACCGGCTCCACTTGGCGCTGCAAGAGATCGGCCGGATCGAGCGGACATTGTTCACCATGGACTGGCTGGAGAGCCCCGAACTGCGCCGCCGTTGCCAGGCCGGCCTCAACAAGGGCGAGGCCAGGCATTTCCTGGCGCACGCGATCTTTGCGCACCGCCAGGGGCGGATCACAGATCGCACGTTCGAGAACCAGAGCTATCGCGCCTCCGGTCTCAATCTGGTGATCGCCGCGATCGTGTACTGGAACACGGTCTACATGGAGCGCGCGATCGCGCACCTAAGGTCGACCGGCGCCACCGTCCCCGACCACCTGCTCGCCCACACCTCGCCGTTGGGCTGGTCGCACATCAGCCTCACCGGTGACTACCTGTGGGAGCAGGCCGCCATCGCCGTGGACGGATTCCGGCCCCTCAATACTGCGAGAAGTCGCCTCAAGCTGGTCGCGTGATCGGACGTTCGCTCTTTGTCCGAGTTAGCGTTGTTTGGCGCACAAACCTTGAGGTATCCCCCACCACAGTCTAATATTATTCAAGCAAATCAAAGGCTGTGTCCGCCGCATAACAGAGCGCACTTCCCAATTTACACCCTATAAAAAGCCGCTAGTCTTGAATTAATTCTCAATATTTCCCGCCAACACTTTAGGACATTTTCGAGCGCTAACTTATGTCCACGGACCCCACCAGCCGCAGAACCGAATTCGGTCAGCTCGCTAAGGAGTTTGGAGGCCTAACACTTCCGCTCGAAATCATGCGTT
>DASPRK010000206.1:0-12847 GCA_035624495.1 Methylomirabilis sp. (SeqCode)
CCCGCGGAATCGCCACCGCCGATGACCATGATGATCAACGTTCCGGATCGGGTCTTGCTGATCAAGGTCTCGAAAATGTGGAGTGGCGAGGAAGCGCAGGGCAGCTGCATGGTGTTTTACGATCTCACCGACATCATCACGAACCCGCACGAGAACGAGGGCGACGGCGATAGGCCCCGGCAGCTGTTCAAGTTGCCGGTCTTCAAGAACGGCCGAGTGGTGCTGTTGGACCTGAACGATGTCGTGCACTTCAATGCCGACGGGCACTACACCAGCGTTTTCACCGACGCCCAGAGCTATTTATGCAATCTGGCGCTGTCCGATCTGGAAACGCGCCTGGATCCCACCAAGTTTGTGCGGGTACATCGCAGTCATATGATAAACGTCCGGTTCGCCACCGCCTTCGAGAAGGTCGACGAACAGTGCATGATCATCATGAACACCCGGGACGAAGTGCGCATTCCAGTGAGTCGCAGTAACGTGCAGCGGCTCAAGCTGATGTTCGGGCTGAGCTAGAGAACCACTGATTAAGTCCCCCTCCCCCCTGAAGGGGGAGGGTTGGGGTGGGGGTGTGACGGCTTAAACTCTTGATGAAGCACGCCCCCCATCCTGTCCTTCCCCCGTGAAGGGGGGGAAGGGACGTTCTTGTTTTGGTGCTTGTTCAGAGCTTCCCTGGCTGACCGCTACGGTTAAGCACCGGGCTCGCCAATCGTTGTGGCGCGGACGCGCGTCAACGCCGTGTTATCGAACTGTCCCGTGACCCGCTATTAACGTTCCCTTTCATATCCGCGCATTCGTTCGCGCACCGTTTATGTCGTCGTTCCCCCCGTTCACGCACTGAATCCGCCGCTGGTACGCCTGTTCCCGGTGTTGATGCATTCGCGATTGAAGCGGTCGCCGGTTTCCCTATTCTGTAACGCCGAAGGTGGACCCCGAGCGATCCATTAAGCTGGGGGCACGCCAGCATTTTCCGATTCCGACGTTACCGTGAGGGCACCTCGATGATACCAGGGACGTTTGAATATCATGCACCATCGACCGTCGACGAGGCCATTCGGCTGCTGGGTGAATACCGCGACGAAGCCAAGCTCCTGGCCGGCGGGCACAGTCTTCTGCCGATGATGAAACTCCGCTTCGCGGAGCCGGGACATCTGATCGATCTCAACCGCGTCCAGGCACTGAAGGGCATCCGCGAGCAGGGCGGCATGATTCACATCGGCGCCATGACCACGGAGAACGAGCTGATCGCCTCCGAGCTGTTGCGGAAGAAATGTCCGCTGATTCCCGAAGCCGCGCGCCTGATCGCCGATCCGCAGGTGCGCAACTGCGGCACCATCGGCGGCGATATCGCGCACGGCGACCCCGGCAACGATCATCCCGCGATCATGCTAGCCACCGAAGCGTCCTTCGTGCTCCGCGGTCGCGGCGGCGAGCGCGTCGTGCCGGCGGACGGTTTCTTTCTCGGTACGTATTCGACCGAGCTGAAGGCGGACGAGATCCTGACGGAGATCAGGGTCGCCAGCGTGCCCGCGGGCACCGGCTACGCCTACTGCAAGCTCAAGCGCAAGACCGGCGACTTTGCCACGGCTGCGGCGGCGGTGCAGCTGCAGCTCGACGGCAAGACCTGCAAGAAAATCGTGATCGCGCTGACCAACGCCGGCCCGACGGCGCTGAAGGCGAAGGAGGCGGCGGCGGTGCTGACCGGCAAGACCGTCGATGACAAGTTGATCGAACAGGCCGCGCAAAAGGCGATGGCTATCTGCGATCCCGCCGAAGATCTGCGCGGCGACCGCGAGTACAAAACCCACATGGCGGGCGAGATGACGCGCCGGGCGATCCGCCAGGCGCTGGCACGGGCACAGGGGAAATAATCATGGCCAAGAAACCAATTTCATTCATGCTCAACGGGCGCAAGGTTGAGACCCTGGTCGAGCCGCGCGAGCTGTTGATTCATGTCATTCGCGAGCAACTGAACCAGACCGGCAGCCATATCGGCTGCGAGACCAGCCACTGCGGCGCGTGCACGGTCGATCTCAACGGCAGATCGGTGAAGTCGTGCACGGTGCTGGCGGTGCAGGCAGAAGGCGGAACCGTGCTCACCGTCGAGGGCCTGCCGAAGAACGGCACGCTGCATCCGTTGCAAGAGGCATTTACGCAGGAACACGGCCTGCAATGCGGCTATTGCACGCCGGGGATGCTGGTGCGCGCGTATCGCTTCCTCCAGGAGAATCCGAATCCAACGGAGGAACAGATCCGCTTCGGCATGTCGGGCAACCTGTGCCGTTGCACGGGTTACATGAACATCGTGAAGGCGGTGCAATCGGCCGCCAAGAAAATGCAGGCTGCAGGAGGGAAATAACGTCATGGCGACCACCGCAGAAGCAGTTGAACGCGAGCAGAAACTCCAGGGCGTCGGTTGTTCGCGCCGGCGGAAGGAAGACGCGCGCTTCATCCAGGGCAAGGGCACCTATGTCGATGACATCAAGCTGCCCGGCATGTTGTTCGGATCCATCGTGCGCAGTCCGTACGCGCATGCACGCATCAAATCGATCAACAAGGCCAAGGCCCTGGCGGTGCCGGGCGTCGTCGCGGTCCTGACGGCGGACGATCTGAAACCGGTGAATCTGCATTGGATGCCGACCCTTGGTGGCGACGTGCAGGCAGTGCTGGCGGACAAGAAGGTCTGCTTCCAGATGCAGGAAGTGGCGATGGTGCTCGCCACCGATCGCTATGCCGCCGCTGACGGCGTGGCGCAGGTGGAAGTCGAGTACGACGAGTTGCCCGCGATCGTCGATCCGCACAAGTCCATGGCGCCCGGTGCGCCGGTCATTCGCGAGGATATCGCCGACAAGAAAGAAGTCGGCCACGGTCCGCGCACGCATCCGAATCACATTTTTACCTGGGAAGCCGGCGACAAGGCCGGGACCGACGCGGTCTTCGCCAACGCCCCGGTGACGGTGCGCGAGGAAATACTGAACCCGCGCGTGCATCCTTGTCCGATGGAGACGTGCGGCTGCGTCGCCTCGTTCGACAAGGTCGCGGGTCAGCTGACCGTGTACCTGACATCGCAGGCGCCGCACCTGGTGCGCACCGTGGTGGCGATGCTGTCGGGGATACCGGAGAGCAAGATCCGTCTGGTCGGCGGCGACATCGGCGGCGGCTTCGGCAACAAGGTCCCGGTCTACCCCGGGTACGTGGTCGCGATCGTGGCGTCCATCGTGACCGGTGTGCCCATCAAATGGATCGAGTCGCGCATCGAAAATCTCTCCACCACCGGATTCGCCCGCGACTATCACGGCATCGGCGAGCTCGCGGCCGACAAGGACGGCCGCATCCAGGCGCTGCGCTTCACCGCGCTCGCCGATCACGGCGCGTTCAATTCGCACGTCTCGGCGACGAAGTTCCCGGCCGGCCTGTTCAGCATCTGCACCGGTTCCTATGCCATTCCCAAGGCCTATTGCCGGGTGGACGCGGTCTATACCAACAAGGCGCCGGGCGGCGTCGCCTATCGCTGTTCGCTGCGGGTCACCGAGGCGGTCTATCTGATCGAGCGCATGATCGATATCCTGGCGCAGAAGCTGAACATCGACAAGGCCGAGATCCGCCGGCGCAACTTCGTGAAGGCGGAACAGTTTCCGTACACCACCGCCCTGGGCTGGACGCTCGACAGCGGCAATTACCGCGCCGCGCTCGACAAGGTATTGAAGGCGGTCAACTACGAGGCGCTGCGCAAAGAACAGGCCGAGAAACGCGCCCGGGGCGAGCTGATGGGGATCGGTATCTCCACGTTCACGGAAATCGTCGGCGCCGGGCCGAACAAGGCCTGCGACATTCTGGGCATATCGCTGTTCGACAGCTGCGACATCCGCGTCAATCCCACCGGCAGCGCGATCGCGCGTCTGGGCACGATGAGCCAAGGCCAGGGACACGCCACGACCTATGCGCAGATCATCGCCACCGAGCTGGGTTTGTCGTCGGATGAAATCCAGATCGAGGAAGGCGACACCGACAAGGCGCCGTACGGGGCGGGAACCTGGGGATCGCGCTCGACCCCGGTCGGCGGCGCCGCGGCGGCGGTGGCGGCACGCAAGGTCAAGGCGAAGGCGCAGAAAATCGCGGCGCACCTGCTGGAAGTGGCCGAAGGCGATCTGGAATGGGATGTCGACCGGTTCAAGGTCAAAGGCAATCCGAGCCAGGCCAAGACCATGAAAGAGATCGCGATGGCGGCACACACCAGCAACATCCCGGACGGTATGGAGAAAGGTCTGGACGGTTCGGAATATTACGATCCGCCGAATATGACGTATCCGTTCGGCGCCTATCTATGCGTCGTGGACATCGATCGCTTCACCGGCGAAACCAAGGTGCGGCGCTTTTACGCGCTGGACGATTGCGGCACGCGCATCAACCCGATGATCATCGAGGGGCAGATCCATGGCGGTCTGACGGAGGCCTATGCCGTGGCCATGGGACAGCAACTCGTCTTCGACAGCGGCGGCAACATCCTGAGCAACAGCTTGATGGACTACTTCGTCCCCACGGCCGTCGAGACGCCAAAATGGGAGACGGACTACACCGTCACACCTTCGCCGCACCATCCGATCGGCGCCAAAGGCGTGGCGGAATCGCCGCACGTCGGGGGTATCCCCTGTTTCAGCAACGCCGTTGTGGATGCCTTCGCGCATCTCGGGGTGACACATATGGACATGCCCCATAGCGCGTTTAATGTGTGGAAGACGATCCACAAACTGGGCCTGGACAAGCACGCGTAAGCGGATTTCCGGCGGGGCAGCGGGCGCAGATCGCAGGAGCGTTTCAAAATGTTGGTCAAGCTGGAAAAAACGTTTCCCATCGACGCGCCCGCGGACGTTGCCTGGAGTCTGCTCCAGGACATCCAGAGCGTCGCCGCGTGCATGCCCGGGGCGCAGATCACGGAGCGCGTCGACGACCGACATTACCAGGGGCAGGTGGGCGTGCGCATGGGACCCGCCAGCGTGACCTTCAAGGGAACGATTGAAGTCCAAAGCGTAGACGCGACACAGCGGCAATTGCGCCTGGTCGGCAAAGGCGCGGACACGGCGGGCACGTCGTCGGCGAGCATGGATTTGACCGCCAGTATTCGGTCGACGGCGGATGGCAAGGCTGAATTGACTGGCCTCTCGGAAGTGACCGTGAACGGCAAGCTGGTGAGCTTCGGTGGTCGCCTGATGGGCCAGGTGTCGGATCAGATACTGACGCAGTTCGGGGAGAATTTCGCGCAGCGCGTCCTGGCGCAGGGCCAGGGCGCGACGGCGCAGCAGGCGGCCGCCTCCGTGGCCGCGCAACCGCGGGAGATCAACGCGCTGGCGTTCCTGTGGCGCGTTGTTGTCGGCTTCTTCAAATCGCTGTTTGGCGGCAAAAAACCCAGGTCCGCCGGTTGAGGCGGAAACACCGCCGCATCGAACGAAGCGTCGGGAGCCGCGGCAGCGGGCAGGGCGCGTTTGCGAGGATGACGACGTCCGGGTGAATTGCTCTACGCTTGCTGGGGTAATTGCGGGGCAAGTTTGGCTCCGACACAACGATGTGATGCGAATGGGCCACAAGCAACGCCCAACCAACTCTCCGGCCAGGGACTCAGACTGAGATATGATGTTGGGGTCTATAACGTTCGCTCAACCATCAGTGAGTGACACGGGAAACATGACAGACATCGTCGCGTTTCAGGAGCGGTTGGAAGCGGCCGGTTACATCGCCGAGCAAAGCCTGGCGGCGACGTTGCTGCTGTTCGCGGAGCTCAAGCGCCCACTGCTCGTGGAGGGCGACGCCGGCGTGGGCAAGACCGAAATCGCCAAGGCCCTGTCGAACGTTTTCGACTGTCCGCTGATCCGGTTGCAGTGCTACGAAGGCCTGGATGCCAACTCCGCGGTGTACGAATGGAACTATCAGCACCAGCTGCTGGCCATCAAGATCCAGGAGACCGAAGGCCGAACCGCCGAGGACCGGGAACGCCATATTTTCAGCGAGCGGTATTTGCTGAAGCGGCCGCTGCTGCAGGCCATCACCATGCCCGAATCCCCGGTGTTGCTGGTGGATGAAATCGACCGCGCCGACGAGGAGTTCGAAGCCTACCTGCTGGAGGTGCTGTCGGACTTTCAGATCAGTATCCCGGAGCTCGGTACCATCAAAGCGCGCAGCATTCCTTATGTGGTGCTGACGTCCAACGCGACGCGCGAGCTGAGCGATGCCCTGCGTCGACGCTGCCTGTATCACTACGTGGATTTTCCCAGTCTCGACAAGGAACTGCGCATCATCAACCGGCATTTGCCGCAGATCGGCCAGGAGCTGGCGGGCCAGGTGGTGCAGTTCATGCATTCGCTGCGCGAATTGGATTTGCGCAAGAAGCCGGGTATTTCCGAGACGCTCGATTGGGTGGCGGCGCTGATGCGTTTGAATGTCAAGCAGCTGGACCGCGACCCGGCGCTGATCGCCCAGACCCTGGTATGTCTGCTGAAAACCAAGGAGGATCGCGATGCCGTCACCCGCGAGGTGGTGCAGCGGCTGGTCGCGAACGCGGTATGAACAGCCTGCACGCGAAAAATTCCGCGGTAAACCCTGGCGTCGCCGGAGAGGAACTGCTGGTGGCGCGCATCGTGGAGTTCGTGCGCCTGGTGCGCGAGCATGGCTTTCAGGTGGGTGTGCGGGAAGAGATCGATGCGTTGAAAGTGGCGCAGCACTGCTCGGTGCTGGACCAGCAGCGCCTGCGCTGGGGATTGCGCAGCCTGCTGTGCGGCAACGTCGACGAGTGGCAACGCTTCGACCAGCTGTTCAATGCCTACTGGTTCTCCAGCAACCGCCAGACTCGGGTCGAGTACTCGCCCCGCGCCAGACTGGACGCGCGCGAGGCGCCGGGGCGATCCGGCCACGGTGGCGTAGCCGAGGCCGATCAGCCGCGACCGGGTGATGACAGTAATGCGGGTAAAGGTAGCGCGCGCGGCGGCGCCAGCCGGCAGGAAGTCATGACCGGCACCGATTTTCGTTTCCTCTCCGATGCCCGGCAAATGCGGCAGATGGAACAACTGGTCGAGCGGCTGGCGCGGCGGATGCGGCGCCGCCTGCTGCGGCGGCAGCGCCTGGCGCGGCAGGGCCGGCGCGTGCATTTGCGTCGCACGATCCGCAACAGCCTGCGCTACGGCGGCACGCCCCTGGAACTGATCTTCAAGCAGCGTCGCCGGCAGCTCCCGCGGCTGATTCTGTTGCTGGACGTCAGCCGTTCCATGAGCCTGTACAGCTACCTGTTCCTGCGTTTCGCCCGCGGCGTGCTCGGCGCCTTCCGGGACTCCCACGCGTTCGTCTATCACACACGCCTGGTTCCGGTGACCGAAGTGCTGCGCGAGCGGGACATCGACAAGGTCAAAGAGAAGCTTGCCATCATTTCCCTGGGATGGTCCGGCGGCACCCGCATTGGTGAATGCGTTCAGCGATTTAATCAGCAGTACGCGCGTAAAATTCTCGGTTCGCGCTCGATCGTGGTCATGGTCAGCGACGGGTACGACACCGGGCCGCCAGAGCTGCTGGCGGAACAACTCGGGCGCATTCAGCGCTGCGCCCGAAAGATCGTCTGGCTGAACCCGCTGCTCGGTCGCGCCGACTATCAACCCCTCGCGGGCGGCATGCAGGCGTCGCTGCCGTTCATCGATGTGTTTGCCTCGGCCCACAGCGTTGAAAGTCTCGCGGCGCTGGAATCGCAGTTGGTATATCTGTAACGCCGCCGGAAAACTGGAGTGAACATGGTTGAAACCGACACCGTGCTGGACAGGGCGAACCGTCTGAAAGCGGCCGGCAAGCCGTTTGCGCTGGCGACGGTGGTGCGCTGCGAGTCACCGACCTCAGCCAAGCCCGGCGCGAAGGCTATCATCACTCCCGACGGTGACATCGAGGGATGGGTCGGCGGCGGCTGCGCCCAGCCGGCGGTGATCAAGACGGCGAAACAGGCGCTGCAGGACGGTCAACCGCGGCTGATTCGCATCAGCCCCGAACGCAACGAAACGGCGGAGGCCGGCGTCATCGACTTTGGCATGACCTGCCATAGCGGAGGAACCTTGGATATTTTCATCGACCCTGTGATCGCGCGTCCGGCGCTGTTGATCATCGGCGCATCGCCGGTCGCGCAAGCATTGAGCGGGCTCGCGCGCCGCGTCGGTTTTTCCGTGACCGCCGCATTTCCGGGGGCGGACAAGGAACTGTTTCCGGAAGCCGACCGGGTCGTGGACAGCCTGGAAGGGATCGAGCTGGCATCCGGCGTGCCGGCCTTCGTGGTGGTTTCCACGCAGGGCAAGCGCGACGAAGCCGGCCTGGAGGCGGCGCTGGCCACCGGTGCGGAGTATATCGCCTTCATTGCCAGCGAACGCAAGGCCCAAAAACTGAAAGCCTATCTGCGGGAGCGCGGACGTGACGGCGCGCGCGTCGACGCAGTAACTGCACCCGCCGGGGTGGCGATCGGCGCCGTGACGCCGGAAGAGATTGCGTTGTCGGTTCTGGCGGGCGTCGTGCAGGCGCGGCGTCGCGGCGCGGGTGCAGTCGTCGCCGTGGCGCCGCCGGCCAAGGCCGCGGCGGGTGCGCGTGCCGGGCGGGCGCAGGAACCCGCGGACGCGATCGATCCGGTTTGCGGCATGACCGTGGCGACCGCCGGCGCCGAGTTCCGCAGCGAGTATGCCGGAAAAAATTATTACTTCTGCTGCGGCCACTGCCAACACAGCTTCGAGAAGGAACCGCAAAAATACCTGCAGGTGGCGGCGCGATGAGCGGCGTTTCTGCCATCCTGCTGGCGGCGGGCGAGTCCCGGCGCATGGGCGCGGTGAACAAGCTCACGCTGCCCATCGACGGTCAGCCGCTGTTGCGGCACAGCGCGCAGACCCTCCTCGCATCGCGGCTGCAGGAAGTGGTGGCGGTGCTCGGCTATGAGGCCGACCAGGCGGCACCCCTGCTCGAGGATCTCGACGTGACGCTCGTCCACAACGAGCGCTATGCGGAAGGCCAGATGAGCTCGGTCCACTGCGGGCTGGAGGCGCTCTCGGGCGATTGCGAAGGTGTGATGATCTGCCTGGCGGACCAGCCGCTCCTCACTCCCGAAGACATCGATGCTTTGATCGAGGCCTTCGGCCGCCGGCAACAGGGCTCGATCCTGGTGCCGACCCATTGTGGCCGACGCGGCAATCCGATCGTGCTGGCCTATGCGCATCGCGATGAAATCCTCGGCGGCGGGCGCGACTTGGGATGCAAGCGGCTGATCGAACGCAACCCGGAGTTGGTGACGAGGCTGGAAATGGAGACGGACCACGTGGTGTTCGATCTCGATACTCCGGATGACTATGCGGAGTGGCAGCGACGCTTCGGACCGCCGCGCGAGCGGCGCGCAAGCCGGTAATGAACATGTGCGGGAGGATGCTGGCATGGCAAAAGAAATCCTGGACGTATTAGTGGAAATGCGCGCCAAGGGGCAACCCTTTGCCGTGGCCACGGTGGTGGAGACGACCGGCTCGGTATCGGCCAAGACCGGCGCGAAGGCGGTGATCGACGCGGAAGGGCGCGTCGTGGCCGGCTGGGTCGGCGGCGGCTGCGCCGAAGCGACCACCTGCAACGCCGCGCTGCAATGTCTGGCAAACGGCAAGAGCGCCGTCATCGACGTCGATCTCGACGATGAAGTGCTCGGCGCGGGGATGCCCTGCGGCGGCCGGATGCGGATCTACGTGGAACCGGTGCTGCCCATGCCCACGATGTGGATCATGGGCCATGGCCGGGTCGCCGAATGTCTTTGCCTGCTGGGTGACCTGATGGGACTCATGGTCGTGGTCAACGATCCCGGGGTGGATCGCCAGCACTATGCCGCGGCCTCGCGGTTGATCACGGATGATATCGACTACGAGCAACTGCAGCCGTTGCCGGGCGACTTCGTGGTGATCGCGACCCAGCACAAAGGTGATCACGAGTCCATGCGACGGGCGCTGCAGTCCAAGGCCGGGTATATCGCGCTGATCGCCAGCCGCAAGCGCTCGCGACTGGTTCTGGATTACCTGCGCCAGGAGGGATTCAGCGACGCGGACCTGCAGCGCGTCATGGCGCCCTCGGGCCTGGATCTCGGTGCGCGCACCCCGGAAGAGATTGCATTGTGCGTTATCAGCGAGATCGTCATGATCCGACGCCACGGCACGGGCGTGCGCATGCGGGATAAGCTGCACATTGACGTCCGGCAGATCAAAGCGGTGGGGTAATCGTTCATGCGCGGGTTAGCCAAGAATGAATCGAGTCCGGCCATGCTGGACGTGGAAGCGATTCGCTCCCAGTTCCCGCTGTTGAGCGAAGCGGCCGGCCGGCGAGGTGTCTGTTATCTCGATAACGCCGCCACGAGCCACAAGCCGCGCGCCGTGCTCGACGCGATCGACGACTGCTATCGCCATCACTATGGACCGGTTCACCGCGGGCTGTACACGCTCGCCGAGCAGGCCACCGCGCGCTACGAGCAGGCGCGGGCCGCCGTGGCCCGATTCATCGGCGCGCCGTCGGCCGATCGGCTGATCTTCACCCGCTCGGCCACCGAAGCGATCAACGCCGTGTCGACCGGGTGGGCCGAACCGCGCCTGCGCCCGGGAGATCAGGTGTGGGTCTCGCGCCTGGAGCATCACTCCAACTTTCTGCCGTGGCAGCGGGTGTGTCAGCGGACCGGAGCCCAGCTGCGCATCATAGAGCTGTGGCCCGACGGTCGCCTCGATTTCGCGAGCGCCGCCGATTTATACGGCCCGCGCACGCGGCTCATCGCGCTGGCCCAGGTGTCGAACGTTCTGGGCACGATCACCCCGATCCGCGAAGTGGTCACGCAGGCGCAAGCGCATGGAATTCCGGTGCTGGTGGATGCAGCCCAATCAGTCGCGCACGGATCGGTGAACGTGGCCGAGCTCGGCTGCGACTTCCTGGCGTTCTCGGCGCACAAGATCGGCGGTCCCACGGGTATCGGCGCGCTGTACGCCAGAACCGAGCATCTCGACGCCATGGAGCCATGGCTCGTCGGCGGCGGTATGGTCGACGAAGTCGGCGAATCACAAACCAGCTGGGCGCAGTATCCGGCAAAATTCGAGGCTGGATCCCCGAACCTGGCCGGCGCCATCGGTTTCGCCGCGGCGGTCGACTTTCTCGCGGGTATCGGGATGGAGCGCGTGCGTGACCACGTGCAGGCCCTGACGCAACAGGCGCTGCGCGCGCTCGCGGCGATGCCGGATGTCCAGGTCCATGGTCCAGCGGAGGCGACCGGACGCGCCGGAATCGTCGCTTTCAATCTGCGCGGCGTTCATCCCCATGACGTGGCGCAACTGCTGGCGGAACGCGGTGTGTCGATCCGCGCCGGGCACCATTGTTGTCAACCGTTGATGCGGTTCCTGGGCGTGCCGGCCACCGCGCGCGCGAGCTTTGCCCTGTATAACAGTCCCGACGACGTTGATGTCTTCATTGAAGCCATTCATTGGGCGCGACGGGTGTTAGTTTGAACCGAGGCGGCAGTGTTGAACGCGACGACCTTATACCAAGGTGTGCTGAAGGACCATTTCCGGCATCCACGCAACTGCGGCGACCTTAGTGACGCCGATGTCGTTCGCCGGGGGACCAACCCGCGCTGCGGCGACGATGTCGAAGTGGGAATCTATTACGAGGGAGAAACGCTCAGGCAAGTGCGATTTCGCGGACGCGGTTGCTCGGTGTGCATCGCGTCGGCTTCCCTGATGAGCGAGGCGGTGGCCGGAAGGAGCCGCGTCGCCGCACGCCAATTGGCGGAAGAAATGAAGCAATGGTTCAGTTCGGGCGAAGGCAGTCAGGTGCCGGATCCGCCGGAGTCCCTGCAGGCGCTCTCGGCGGTGCGGGGCTACCCGGCGCGGCGCCGCTGCGTGTTGCTGGCGTGGGAGGCGCTGGATGATGCCCTCGGCGTTGCGTGAAACCTGGCGGATCGACCACTGCCGCGCCGGCGTTGTCGGTGCGCTGGTCATCGGGCAGATTTTTTTTCTTGTGTATCTGTGGCAGTTGAACGTCGCCAAATCGATGCTGTTTGCGCTGGGCGCGGGGTTACCTGTCGCCGTGGCGTGTTACGGCCTGCTGGCGCGTCCGGGCAACAAGCGCTGCGTGCAAAGTCTGGCGGTGATGTTTGCGGCGGGCGGCTTCGGCATGCTGCTGGGCTGCGTTGTCGATTTCGGTCCGCTCGGTCTCTATGGACTGCTGGGGCTGTGCCGGTCCTGGGCATCCTCGGCATTGTGGCCCGGCCCGGCGGATCTGTGGCTGATGACCAATCGGATGCCGTGGGCATGCTTCGGCATGTTGGCCGGCGGCAATGCGGGAATGGTGCTGTTCGATGCGCTCGATCGCCGCCGCGCTCAATCGGTCGGTCATCGCATCGGCTTTTATGGCGTCTGCAATGCGGGCATGTTGTTGGGAATGGTGATTGCCGAGCACGCGGTTACGCGTCTCGCGCTCGATCTGGATCAGGAAGTCGCCGCGGCCTTAACGGTCGTGGCGATGCTGGCGGGGATGGCCATGGGGATGAGTACACTGCTATCGTTGGCGATGCGCCTTCCCGCGATCGGCCGGGCATTCGCTGTCTGAATGGGACCGAGAGCACAAAATTCGGTGGAATCGCTGCCGGGTGTCGCGCTACAGTCCCGACTCCCGCAGCACCGTCAGCGGGCTCTGGTTCACCACCCGCCTCGTACCGAAGTAGCCGACCCCTCCTATTAGCATTCCCCCGGCCAGCGGCGCCGCCAGCCAGACCGGCCACTTGAAGTGGTATTCGAGGTCGAACGCGCGCGTGTACAGCACCCAGGCGATGAGCTCGGTG
>DASPRK010000212.1:0-2127 GCA_035624495.1 Methylomirabilis sp. (SeqCode)
GGCCTATCTGCATTACGGCAAGGCAATCCGCCGCGCCAATCTGTGGGATGAGGCGGCGCGGGTCGACCGGAAAAGCTTTCCGACGGCCGGCGAGATCTATCGCGACCAGCTCAAGCTGGCGAAGGAGGTGGCGGCGATCAATGAGTTTTTGGAGAAGGACCTACGCGAGAACCTCTACTAGCTAGTTTCTGTCGCGAAATTGGTGGATTTTGAGCGGAGACAGGTCAGTTGTGCCGATTTCATCGGCATAAGTGTACTGCCGTGCGGGTGAATTTGCGAGCGCTTCTCGCGCCATTTTTGGCGCAGGCCGGCTTCTACGAGGTGTGGTTGTGCCAAGCGTCGCTGTAAGGACGGCGGCCACGGCGTCGTTGGTCAGGTGAGTAATTGTCGGCGGGTTTTGCGGCGGCGTCTGGAGCGTTTGGTCAGCAGTTCGCCGATGATCATGAGATTGTTGGCGAGCACCGCGGCGCCGACGAACAACGCGAAGCGCTCGGCGCCTTCGGCGCGGCAGCGCTTCATACCGCGGCCGCGCATCAACACCGAGATGCGCCCCTCGATGCCGGCACGGAAGCGCTGGCCTTGCTTGAAGGCCGGCGATCGTTCGTAAGCTTGGCGTTGCGGTGTCTTGCGGCCGCCACGCTGCGGAATGCACGGCATCGCGACACCGCTGTTCGCACAGACGGCGAGGTTATTCTCGCTGAAGAAGCCGCGGTCGGCGCCATAAAGGGCTGGAGCACGGCGGAAGACGCGGCGGTGACGCCGCAGCGAGGGCGCCACATGGACTTCGTCCACCGGATTGCCCTTGAGCGCCTCATACTGAGTGATCAAGCCTCTGGCGCTTTCGGCGAGAAACACTTTGTGGCCGAATTCGACGGGCGTGCGCACTTTGCCACGCTTGATGAGATCAGTATGCGGCTCGAAGATCGAATAGATCTTCTCAGATGTGGGCACCTGTTCGCCATCGAGCACGCGCCGGCGCGCCTGGCCGATCACCCGTGTGCCGAGATCGCAATAATGCGCGATCTCCTCGCGCAGGGTCTTGATGTTCAGGGCGGTGAGCGGGTCCATGCCGCGCATCGTGGCAGTATCGTCAAGCGCCTTCCTGGCGCTCGCCACCACCTCCTCGGTAATCGCAATCAGCGCCCGGTAGGCCGCGGTCTGTTGCGATCCGGCGCCGCCCTGACGCTGCCGCGTCGTCATGCGTTGAATCTCATACATGCGCCGATGCGCGGCACGCGAACGGTTGCGAAAACCCGAGATGCGCGGCAGTTCCAGCACGTCGGCAAGCCGGCCGAGGAGCCGCGTGAGCACGCGCACCACGTCCCACAGCAAGGTGTTGTCGGTCGGATGGTGAATGTCGGTCTCCACCACCGTGGTGTCGACCCGCAGTTTCCTGCCGTCCTCAAGGCCCAGCTTCACGGCGGCTTCGATGACGAGTTCATTGATGGCCTTGAGCGTCGCTGGCGTTAGCCGGTTGAAGCTGCGGTTGAAGGCGTCGTGCCTGGGCACCTCCTCGCAGTAGAAATTGGTGAACGCCCGCAGCGTTATTCCATCGGCGATGCGTTCGCGCAGCTCGCGATAATCCCAGTTCTTCAGGCGCATCAGAACCAATGCGCGCAGCACCTGCGGCGCGGTGAGGCCACGGCGACCATGGTCCGGCTGTTTGAGGCCATACACCAGATCACGCCGTACCCGCTCGACCAGCGCCGGCTGCTTATCAAGAAAACCGCAGATCGCTTGCAGCAACGGCTCAAGCCGCACGCCCTGCCGCAGCAATTCGAGATCGGCAAAGCTCATCTGCCGCGCCGTCGCCCGCACCACGGCTCAACTCGTCGAGCCGAGAACCGCCCGCCGCAAGCCCGCTCCGCTGCCCATCCAGCAGCGCACGGCATTGGCAGGCTGTTCGGTGCCGCAACGAATCATCTCTTAAATGAGAGGCATCGCGCCTCACTCCGGCAAGTGAAACTTGCCGACGAAAACGCTAGAAATGCCGATTCCGCCGTACTATTTTGCCTTTCGCGACAGAAACTAGTCTAGAGTTCTAATAGTCTTTACGTGCGGTCCGGTCGTCAGGTGGCAATTGATGCTCCCGCTCGTCTGCAAAACGTGCATTTCGGAGCAAGAACT
>DASPRK010000213.1:0-5360 GCA_035624495.1 Methylomirabilis sp. (SeqCode)
GGCGAACAGATTCGCCGACAAAACCAGGCCGAACATGAACACGAAGGCCGACGCCAAGCTCCACCACACGATCGGTTCGCGCGCCATTTCCAGGCGTGCGCTGTTGATCATGTTGCCCCAGGAATCCATGGTCGGATCCACACCCACGCCGACATAGGACAACACCGCCTCGGCCAGCACCAGGCCGCTGAAGTCGAGCACCACCGTGATAAGGATGATATGCATAACGTTGGGCAGTATATGACGCGCCATGACAGAGAAGTGGCCTGCGCCCAGGGCTCGCGAGGCCTGGATGTAATCCACTTCGCGCAGTTTCAGGGTTTCACCACGGAGCAGCCGGCAGAGACTGGTCCAACTCGTGACGCCGAGTATGAGACACAGGAACAACAGCCGGATATCGGCGCGCGAACTCGTGTCCGGGAATGCTTCGGGATGGTTAGCCACGTACACTTGCAAGCTCAAGATGGCAGCGGCAATCAGCAAAACGCCGGGGATGGAGCTTAAAGTGGTATAGGTGTACTGAATCGCGTCATCCACCCAGCCGCGAAAATAGCCGGCCATGATCCCGAACAGCGCGGCGAACGGCAGCATCACCAGCGTGGTGAGCGTGCCGATGACGAGCCCGGTGCGGACGCTTTTCAAGGACTTGAAAAAGACGTCCTGACCGACTTGATCGGTCCCGGCGATGTGGTAGTAGAGCGAGAGGTAGCCCGCATTGGAGACCATGATGACCAGAATCCCCAAGGTGACCCAAATCGTGCGCCAGGGGACCGAGCTGTCCCCACGAACCAACCGGCGCGCGGCCTGTGTCGACGGCTCGCCGCGTTGGCGCCAAATCAGCAGGAACACCATAACCAGGAGCAACCATAACGCTGCGCCGGCCGCCGTTGCGGTGCCCGCCCGCCGCGCGATATCGGCGGTACGTTTCGCGGCATCTTTCAGTTGCGCACCGCCGTATTTCAGCCGCGGATATTCACGCACGCGGTGTCCGTCGGGCGACTCCACGGTTTCCATGGTATACGCCGTCAGCGCAAACGGCGCAGAGTAAGTCGTCTCCACGCGCGTGCGCAGCGGCTTCACAACATAATCCAGCAGACTCAGCGCTTCGTTTGAATATCCGTGCTCGGCGGAATTCGCGCTGTCCAGCTTGAGACGAAAGTGCACCGAGTCCATCAGGCCCACCGTTACATAGGCGAGCAGGATAACCAGTGCCGCCATGGCCATCGGCCGGCGCGTTACCTGACGCCACGGAACACGCAGGTGCTCGTGTCGCGATGTATAAACGGCAAATCCGATGATCGCCGCCAGCAGCAGGTAAATCAGGATGTCCGTTGTCAGAAAAACCGGCAGGAAAGGCATGGCCCTAGCTCAACCTCACGCGCGGATCGACCAACGTGTACGTTATATCCGTCAGGATCAGACCAACGATGTACAGGACCGAGCCCAGGAACACCATGGCACGCACGATCGCGAAATCCTGTGCGTTGATGGCGTCGATGGTATAACTGCCGAGTCCGGGAATGCCGAAGAACGACTCCATGATCAGGTTGCCGATGAACAGCAGCGGAATGACCACCACGACGCCCGTAAGGATCGGAATCATGGCGTTCTTGAGTACGTGACGGAACAGCACTCGCAGCTCGGACATGCCCTTGGCGCGTGCCGTGCGCACGTAGTCCTTGCCGATTTCCTCGAGGAAAAACGTGCGGTACATGCGGGCGCTCGAGCCGATGCCGCTGACCACGCCGACGATCACTGGCAGCACGACGAATTTGACGGCATGAAAACCGTTGTCATAACCCGATATCGGCGTCAGGCGCAGCAGCATGCTGACCAAGTACTGCCCACCGATGACGTAAAACAGCAACGAGACCGACATTAAGATGACGCATAACACAACGCCCGCGGTATCCAAATAGGACCCGCGAAAAAAGACCAGCAGCAGGGCGAAGGTAACGTAGGCCAGAATCCCGACGAGAAACACCGGAATCGCAATTGCCAGGCTCGGCCACATTCGCTGGCGGACATCATAACCGATGTCGCGGCCGTCGTCGGAATACCCGAAATCGAAAACGAAGAGCTTCACGGAATGCGTGAAAAATATCGTATCCGTCAGCTTCGCGGCGCCGGTGGCGGCAGCGTCGTACAGCAGCGGCTTGTTGTAACCGTGATCCTCTTTCCACCCCGCGATCGCCGCCGGCGTCACCCGCTTGACTCCCAGATGGATGCGCGCCATGTCGTCCGGACTATTGATAAAAAAGAACAGCACGAAGGTCAGCAGATTGACGCCAATCAGAATCGGGATGGCGTACAGCAGCCGGCGGATGATATAGGCGATCACGTCGCCGCCTCCGTAAGGTCAGACAGAACCACTGCGCCCCACCGTCGGCGGCCTGCGTCAATTCGCCGGTCGCATTCCCGTGCTGCACACGGGGCCCCTGCTCCGCGGCTCATGCCGCTACCCCGCGCTCACGTTTACGATACGCCACAACGGCCGGCACCGTAACGGAGACCAGCAAAACGGCGATGACTGCAATCGGCCAGAAAACGGGCCGATTCCACGCGGTACGCAATTCAGCACGTTTAATCGGGTCGATGCGGAGATATTTGAGCCGGTTGTTGGCCATGTTATTGGGCTTGGCGTTGTACACCCAGGAGTGCAGCAGCAGGAAGTCCTTCGGGTGCACGCCCCAGGCCCAGGGGGCATCGCGGCGCGCGATGTCCACCATTTTATCGATGATCGCCTGGCGCTCCGGCGTGTCATCCATGTTTTTCATGCGCTCGAACAGACGATTGAACTCCGGGTTGTCGTAGTTGGCCGCGTTCTCGCCGTCATGCCCCACCTTCTTGTTCGGCCCGTAGAGCAGGAACAGGAAATTTTCCGGATCGGGATAATCCGCGTTCCAGCCCCATTCAAACAGCTGGGCGTCGCCCTTGCGCATCTTCTCCTGGAAGCGGTTGTAGTCGGTGGCGCGAATCACGAGCTGGATGCTGAGCTTGTTGAACTGCTTAACCATCCAGTCCAGGCGGGCTTTTTGTTCCGGTCCGACGGCGGGAGTTTCAAAATTGATCTGTAACGGCTTGCCGGTCACCTTGTCGACACCGTCCGGATAACCCGCCTGCGCCAGCAGCTGGCGCGCGTACTCGATGGATTTTCGTTTCGGTTCTCCGTTCACCCAGTCGTACACGTACGGATTGATGCCAGCCTCGCCGCTGCGGTAACCGAATATACCGGGCGGGATCGGACCCTGTGCGGCGATGCCGCGGCCGTTGCGGAAAATCGAGATCTGCTCCTCGTAATCGATGGCAATGGAAATCGCCTGGCGCAGCTTTCGCGCGCGTTCGCTGTATCCGCCAACCACGGGATCGAGCATGTTGAAGCCGAGGTAATAAGTCGAAGGCGCTACGCTGGTCAGCAAGCGAATGTTCTTCGCCTTCATCGCCGCGCTCACATCGACGTTCCCGCTACCGGTAAACTGTATGGCCTGATCGAAACTTTCCGTCGACACGCCGGAGGTGTCGTAATAGCCCTGCAGAAATTTGTTCCAGTACGGAATATTTTCCTTTTCGAGGCTGAACACGACCTTGTCGATGAATGGCAGGCGCTTGCGGGCATCGGCTAGCACGCCAGCCGCGGCGTCGCCCGCTTCGCCCTCGGCGGGATAAAGCTCCTCGTGATAATTTGGATTGCGTTCCAGAACCATCTGGCGGTTTGGATTGTTGATCGTGAGCATGTAGGCACCGCTGCCGACGGGATACCAATCGAGCGTGAGATTTTTCTCTGCCATGCCCGGTTGTGAGAAGAACTCATCGATTTCGGGCGCAATGGGAGCGAAGAACGGCATCGCCATCCAGTACAGAAACTGCGGGTACTTGCCGCGGATTTTCACCCGATAGGTGTAACGGTCGACCTGTTCCACGCCGGGCAGAGGATACCGGGTCAGGTCGAGGTAAACGCCCTGTTCACGGCCGCCAGAGATTTTCTGATATGCCTTGTTCAGCATATCGGCATATTCCTTCATTCCCACGATGTAATCACCCATCACGCTCAGGATCGGCGAATGCAGTTTGGGATGGGCCAGGCGTTTGATCTGGTAGACGTAATCGGCCGCGGTCAGTTCGCGCGTGCCAGTCTGCGGGAAATCGCCGATTGTATGCACATCGGCGAGATCCTGCGCGCTCAGATGGTCATAGAGCAATTGCCCCGAGGCATTGCGCGCAAACGCGGGGTGCGGCTGAAAGTAAACGCCTGGACGGATGTGAATTTCATACACGCTGTAGGCAATACGCGACACCGGCGCGTTTTGCGGCAGGCGCCGGGCGCGACCGTCGAGGTAAACCGGAACGGGAATGGCGATGGCGGTCAGCGGCACCAGCGCGTACGGACGCTTGAGGTAATGATACTGAAACGGCGGCTCGTAGATCTGGGCGATGATGGCGTATTCGTTCGAGCTGTAAGCGCGCGCCGGATCGAGCGTCTTGGGACGCTCGGTGAAAGCGGAATACAGAATGTTTTGCTTCGCCTCCGCCGCCGGATACGGATCGTTCCAGGGAACCGCCGCCGCCCCAGCGGAGAAAAGCACAAGGACAACCAACAAGGCATTGCGCATCGCACCGGGGCGTCTCATGCTGCCTGAATCCGTTCTCCTGTGTCCGTCATGCCGGATGATCGCGGCAAAGCATGACCAATATACCAAATTCCGCCCGCGCATCCCTCTTCCCGGGCGGGCAATTTTTCGTTACTGTACGCCTGATTTCACCCGGACACTTGCGCCGCACATCATCGCGTCCGGTTCGCCGTTTGAACCAATAACGAGTGGAGAGTGTTTTATGGGATTTTTGGCAGGCAAACGGGCGCTGATCGTGGGCGTGGCCGGGGACCGGTCCATCGCCTGGGGCATCGCCAAGGCCATGCATCGGGAAGGAGCCGAGATCGCCTATACCTACCAGAACGACAAACTCAAGGAACGGGTCGAGAAACTCGCGGCCCAAACCAAGTCCGACATCATGATCCCCTGCGACGTCTCCAGCGACGAACAGATCGACGCGGTATTTTCGCACCTGGATGATTTTTGGGACGGGCTCGACATCATCGTGCATTCGGTGGCGTTCGCCCCGCGCGAGCAACTGTCGGGAAACTTCGTCGACGTCACCACGCGCGATGGCTTCCGCGTCGCGCACGAGATCAGCTCTTACAGCCTCACTGCGCTCGCCAAAGCCGGTCGCGCCATGATGCAGGGTCGCCACGGCGCATTGCTGACGCTGTCCTACATCGGCGCGGATCGTTCGGTGCCGAATTACAACATCATGGGATTGGCCAAGGCCAGCCTCGAAGCCAACGTTCGCTACCTGGCGCAGGC
>DASPRK010000234.1:0-23983 GCA_035624495.1 Methylomirabilis sp. (SeqCode)
AATTTAATGAAACGCATTTTGTTTAACGCAACTCACCCCGAGGAGTTGCGTCTGGCCGTCGTCGATGGCCAGAAATTGCTCGATCTCGACATTGAATCCTCCTCCTACCAGCAGAAAAAGGGCAACATCTACAAGGGCAAAGTCACCCGCGTAGAACCGAGCCTGGAAGCCGCCTTCGTCGACTACGGCTCCGAGCGCCAGGGCTTTCTGCCGCTCAAGGAAATCTCCCGCATCTACTTCCAGGGTTACGACGATCGCACCCCGATGAGTCAGGTGCGCATCAAGGACGTGGTCCGGGAAGGCCAGGAGATGATCGTGCAGGTGGACAAGGAGGAGCGCGGCACCAAAGGCGCGGCGTTGACCACCTTCATCAGCCTGGCCGGGCGTTACCTGGTGCTGATGCCGAACAATCCCAAGGGTGGCGGAATTTCGCGCCGCATCGAAGGCGAGGAACGCGCCGAGTTGCGCGAGGCGATGTCACAGCTCAAATTGCCGGACGATTATTCCGTGATCGCCCGCACCGCCGGTATCGGCCGCAGCGCCGAAGAACTGCAGTGGGACCTCGATTACCTGATCCACCTGTGGGAAGCCATTTACCAGGCTGCGCAGGAACGCTCCGCGCCCTTCCTGGTGTATCAGGAGAGCAACCTGGTGGTGCGCGCCACGCGCGACTATCTCAAGGCCGACATTGGCGAGGTCCTGGTCGACAATACGGAAATCTACGAGCGCATGAAAAAGTTCATGCAGCAAGTTGCCCCGCCCTTTCTCGACAAGCTCAAGCTGTACAAGGACGAGACGCCGCTGTTCTCGCGCTTCCAGATCGAACACCAGATCGAATCCGCGTTCTCGCGCGAGGTACGGCTGGAATCGGGCGGCGCGATCGTGTTCGACAAGACCGAAGCCCTGGTCACGATCGACGTTAACTCCTCGCGCGCCACCAAAGGCGCCGACATTGAGGAGACCGCGCTCAATACCAATCTCGAGGCCGCGGAAGAAATCGCGCGCCAGCTGCGCCTGCGCGACCTCGGCGGTCTGATCGTCATCGACTTCATCGACATGACGCCCGAGCGCAACCGGCGCGAGGTGGAAAACCGCCTGATCGAATCGCTCAAGGTGGACCGCGCCCGCACCCAGGTGGGACGGATCTCGCGCTTCGGCCTGCTTGAGATGTCGCGCCAGCGTCTGCGGCCGGCGCTGGGCGAAACCTCCAGTCTGGTCTGCCCGCGCTGCAATGGCAGCGGTCACATCCGCGGGGTACAGCCCTCGGCGCTGCAAGTGCTGCGCATGGTTCAGGAAGAGGCAATGAAGGAGAATACGGCGGCGGTACATGTGCATTTGCCCGTAGAGACCGCCACGTATTTACTCAACGAAAAGCGTCTGGAAATAAGCGCCATTGAATCCCGCATCGGCACGCCGGTCATCATCATTCCGACGGAAGAGCTCGAAACTCCGCATTATCACATCCGCCGCCTGCGCATCGACGAATATGAGGCCGAGGCCGATGTGCCGAGCTACGATCTCGACATCGTCGATGAGGAAGAAGAGGAAGAACGCCGGCCCGCTCCGTCGACCCCAGCGGCAACCCCATCGGAAAAACCGGTCATCGGTCCGTTAACGCACGCGGCCGCCCCACCGGCGCCGCCGAAACCCGAGAGCGGCGGCCTCCTCAAGAAAATCATCGGCACCATCTTCCACAAGAAGGAAGAAAAAGAGGAAAAGAAGGCGACGATCGAACCGGCACGTCCGGCGCGTCATCACGGGCACCCGCGCGGTCATGGCGGCCAGCGTCCGCATCGTCCCCACCCGCACCAGCACCGTGAACACCGCGGGGAGCGTCCGCCGCAACCCCAGCGCGCCGGCGGCGGCCAGGACCAAGGCCGTCCGCGCCCACCGCAACCACAACAGGTGGCCGGCGGCGGCGCCGAAGGCGGTCAACCGCCGCAACGCGAACGCCACGATGGCAGCGGCCGGCGCCGTCGCCGTGGTCGTGGTCGTCGCGGCCGTGGTCAGGAAGGACGCTCGCCGCAGGAACGGCAGGAGTTCGCCGAACGCAACGGTGGTCAAGACGGAAACCGGCGGCCGTCGGAAGACGTCGCCCGCGAGCCGTACACTCCCCGCGAGGAAACCGCCCCTGCCGGGCCAAACGAGACGGTGAACTCCGCACCCGCTAGCCAGGGAATGAGTCCGCCACCGTGGGAAAAACCCGTGGAAACAGGTGAAAGCTGGACACCGCCGGCGGCTCCCGTCACCCCGCGCGAAGAGGAACACAAACAGGAACGTGAATCGCGCCCGGCCCCGGAGCTGGTACAGGTCGAAACGCGCCCCGAATCGCCGCATGAGGGCGACGGCGCGAAATAACTCTTCGGCAAGCAGCGTGAATCTCCGCTTGGCTGCCGCGGCTCCATGTCGTTCGCATGAACAACATGGCGCGGGATTCGTGAGCAATTCCCGAAGGGAAAACCGGTGACGGCGGGCGCGGACGGCGCCGCATCATTCTTCCCTGAAGATTAAACGGACGTCCCCTTCAGGAAGACATCGAACCGAAAACAAACGCGGTGACCAGTCCAACCAGGCACCATATCGAAATCAGGCTCTGCAAATCCATTAAGCCACCGTCCCTTGCGCTTGAAGAATCCGGATGTCGGCAAGGGCTGCCCCTCGCGTCGACATCGGGCAGTTAAACGATATCCAGAAACGCAACAAAAAGTAAACAAATCTTTCACAAACGGACCGGACTGCCGCGACCGCGGTTCTGGCGTCGGAACGGATTCATTGTGGCCGACGGCGTGGGTCGTCCGACCTCATGGAAATGCCGCGCACAGGCTGAGTTTTCGACAGGACTAGAGACGGGTGCGGCGTATGTCATCGAGGAGTCCGCGGGCCGCGGCTTCGATCATGTCGAGCACGCGGTCGAAACCGCTGGCGCCGCCGAAGTACGGGTCGGGCACCTCCTCTTCCGGCCGGTCAGCTGCGAACTCCATGAGGAGCCGGACTCGGACCTCATAACCGGGAGCCGATATCGCGAGAAGATGCTCGTAGTTTTCGCGATCCATCGCCAGCACGTAATCGAACTTCTGGATGTCCGCGGCCGTCGCCTTGCGCCCGCGCCGGCCGCTAATGTCGATGCCGCGACGCTCGCACGCGGCCATGGCGCGCTCATCCGGCGGCTCCTCGAGATGATAGGCGTGCGTGCCGGCCGAGTCGATCTCGAACAGGTGCTCGAGTTTCTCTTCCCGCACCAGTTTGCGGAACACCCCTTCCGCCGTCGGCGAGCGGCAGATGTTCCCCAGGCAAACGAATAATACTCGAACCATAAAATCAAAATGCAGGATTAATAGGATTTACAAGATTAAAACAAAATGCATTTTGACGTAATCCTGTCAATCGTGTTTATTGCTGAAGTACTTTCGCACGCGCTCAAGATCTTCCGGCGTATCCACGCCGGCCGCAGGCAGCTCGCGCGCGTCATGAACGACGATGCGTTCTCCGTACCATAAGACACGTAATTGTTCCAGTTGCTCCACCTCCTCCGGCGGACAAGCCGGCCAGACGGTGAAGCGGCGCACGAATCCGGCCCGGTAGGCGTACAGACCGATATGGCGTTGCGCGTGGAAGCTTCCGCCCGCGCCCGCCATCGCTTCGCGCGGCCAGGGAATCGCGGCGCGACTGAAATAAAGAGCATAACCATTGGCATCGCACACGACCTTCACGACATTGGGATTCATGATCGTGTCACGGTCGTGGATCGCGTGACACGCGGTCGCGACCACCGCGTCCGGGTGTCGCTCGAGTTTTTGCGCCACGTCCTGTATCAGCGTCGGCGGCATCTGCGGTTCATCGCCCTGCAGGTTGACCACGATTTCATCGGTGTCGATCGCGAGCTTCTGGATGACTTCCGCCAGACGGTCGGTTCCCGAGCGGTGCAGCGGCGACGTCATGCACACACGGGCACCGAACTTCTCCGCCGCCGCGCGGATGCGGTCATCGTCGGTAGCGACGGTGATGGCGGCCGCGCCGGCGCGAACGGCGCATTCGTGGACACGCTGGATCAGCGGTCTGCCGGCGACGTCCGCGAGCGGCTTGCCCGGCAGGCGGCTCGAAGCGTAACGTGCGGGGATAATGATGTGCATATTATTTGTTGAACTACGGACAAACACGGATAAACGCAGATTCGACTGAAAGCGCAGGCACGTTATGTCTGGCTTCTATCCGTGTTTATCGGTGTTCATCCGCGGTAACCGATTTCTATTTCGGCAGCTCTTCTTCGGCCACCTGACGCGCCTCGTCTTCCAGCATGACCGGGATATCGTCGCGGACGGGATAGGCCAGCCGGTCAGCTTTGCAGACCAGCTCGGATTTTTTCTTGTCATAGATGAGCGGTCCCTTGCAAATAGGACAGACCAGAATATCGAGCAGCTTTTTATCCACGGATTTTCTCCTCAAGATGTCGCCGGACTTCTTCGCCTACCCGCGGGTCGGGCAGCGCCGTGACCGCCAGGTACCAGGCGCCGTCGCCTGCGAAGCGTTCGCATTTTACCGCATCTTTCTCGGTCATGATCACCTGCCGACCGTCATCGAAGCGGATGTCTTGCGGCAAGTACCGATGATGATCGGGAAAAGCGTGTTCGATAACCGCGATTCCCAGACGCCGCAAATGATTGAAGAAACGCACTGGATGACCGATGCCGGCGACGGCGTGAACGGTCTTCCCCGCGAGGGACGCGGCCGGCATTTGCACCGCCGGCGCATTGACGCGGCACAACCCGGTTTCCGCCAAGGTCATGCTGAAATCGCCAGGACGCGCCGCACCGTTGACCACGCGGATATCCACCCGGCTCAGACGGCTAATCGGCTCGCGCAGCGGTCCGGCCGGCAGACAGAATCCATTGCCGAAACGGCGTTCGCCGTCAATCACCGCGATTTCAATATCGCGCGCCAGGTGCAAGTGCTGCAAGCCGTCGTCGCTCAGGATCACGTCGCACTCATGTTCGTGTATCAATCGTTGGGCGCCGCGTACCCGGTCCGGATCGGCCACGACCGGGCAGGCGCTGCGCCGTGCCAGCAACACCGCCTCCTCGCCCACCAAGTCCGGATCGGACGATGGCGTCACGGACTGCGGCCAGTCGCCGGCCTGGCCCTGGTAGCCGCGCAGCACGATACCGGGGTGTCTGCCCCCGTGCCGCAGAAACCCCGCGAGCCAGATGACCAGCGGTGTCTTGCCGGTACCGCCGACCGTGATGTTGCCGACCACGATCACGGGCACGGTCAGCTTCACAGCGGCCAGAAGGCCGATACGATACAAAGCACGACGCAACAGAACCAGAAAACAGTAAACCCAACTGACTGGCAGAAGTGAAAAGCTTAGGACCGTCTTGCGATACCAGTGTCGTTCCAACCAATGCATCGGCATCAATTGGGATTTCCAGTACCGCCAAACTGAATGCGGTAAAGGTTGGCGTAGACGCCTTCGAGCGCGAGCAGTTCACGGTGCGTACCGCTCTCGACCGCGCGTCCGTGCGTCAGCACGATGATGCGATCCGCGTGTTCGACCGTGGACAGGCGATGCGCGATCACCAGCGTCGTGCGGTTCTCCATCAGTTTCTGCATCGCCGCCTGCACCAGGCGCTCCGACTCGGTATCGAGCGACGACGTCGCCTCGTCCAGCACCAGGATCGGCGCGTTCTTATAGAGCGCGCGGGCGATCGCGACGCGCTGGCGTTGACCTCCGGAGAGGCGCATGCCGCGCTCGCCCACCGGGGTGTCGAGCCCCTGCGACAGCTTTTCCGCGAACTCGAGCACATGTGCCGCACTCGCCGCCTGCATCAGGCGATCATCGTCGATCGCGCCGGTGCCGCCGTAGGCGATGTTGTGTCGGAGCGTGTCGTCGAACAGCAGTGTCTCCTGGCCTACAATGGCGATGTGGCTGCGCAGATTGGCGAGCACCAGTTCGTTGATGTTCACGCCGTCGAGCAGGATCTCGCCTTTCGTGGCCCGGTAAAACCGGGGTAGCAGGCTCGCGGTGGTGGTTTTCCCGCTGCCGGAACTGCCCACCAGCGCCACCGTCTGGCCGGGTTCGATCGTGAACGACACGTCAGCGAGCGCGTCGGATTCCGCCACCGGATAGCGAAACCCGACATGCCGGTACTCGATGCGCCCGCGCGCCGGTTCCAGGACCACGGTGCCGGTATCAGTCTCGGCCGGCTCGTCGAGCAGCCCGAAGACGTTCTGCGCGGCGGCCAGACCGGTCTGGACGGTTTCGTTCACCTTGCTCAGGCGCTTGGAGGGATTCGCCATCCAGGTCACCGCGGTGATATAGGACACAAAACCGCCGGCGGTGATGTCGCCGGACAACAACGCGAAATAAATCACCAGCGCCATGGCGATCGCGGCCAGCAGCTGCACCAGCCCCATGCCAATCGCGGAGACGGTCACCTTGCGCATCGCCTGCTTGCGGTTCTTCTCGTTGGCGGCGTGGAACGCGCGGATCTCGGTCGCCTGCCCGCCAAACGCCTTGACCACGCGTTGCCCTTCCGTGGCTTCCTGCGTCACCTGCGAAATCTCGCCCATGCTCGCCTGGATATGCTGGCTGGCCTTGCGGAAACGCCGGCTCATGGCGCGCACCAGCAGGCTCGATATCGGCAGCATGACCGCGAAAAAGATCGTCAGCTTCCAGTTGAGATGAACCATCCAGGCCGCCATGGCGATCACGGTCAGGCCGTCGCGCACCACGACCAGAACCGCGTCGGTGACGGTGGCGGCGATCTGTTCCACGTCGAAAATCAATTTCGAGATCAGGCCGCCCGAGGCGGCCTTGTCGTAGAACCCGCTGGGCAGACGCGTCAGGTGGGCGAAGATTGCGTTGCGGATGTCGAAGGTAACGCGCCGGCCCACCCAGCTGATGCAATACTGTCCGATGAAGTTGGCGATGCCGCGCACCAGGAATAGCAGGACGAGCAGCGGCGGAATCATGCGTATTGTCGCCGGGTCCTTGGCGACGAAACCCTCGTCCATGAGCGGTTTCATCAGCGCCGCGAACGCCGCGGACGTGGCCGACAAGACGATCATGCCGATGACCGCATACACGAACATCGATTTGTACGGCCAGGCGAAGGTCAGCAGGCGGCGGTATAGCCGCAGGCTGCCGGTCGGTGCTGAGGCGCTACTCACGCGTCGACGGGCCCGCCGGAGATTGTGTAGCGAAGGTCAGGCGCGTGAAGCCGAGACGGCGCGCCGTGTCCATCACCCGCACCACCGCTTCGTGCGGGGTACGCCCGTCGGCGTTGATGATGACCAGCGGGTCCTTCATATTGCCGGCCGCGTGTAACATGGCATTGCGCAACACCTCGGGCGTGGCGTTCAGCAGCTGCTGATCGCCGATGTAATACTGACCCTTGGCATCGATGGTGACGCGAATCGATGGAAGATTTTCCTTGGCTTCGGGGGCGGCTTCGGGCAGACGGATACGCAGCTGCGACTCGCTCGAAAAACTCGTGGTCACGATGAGAAAGATCAGCGCCATCAACAGCACGTCGATCAGCGGGATCAGGTTGATCTCGGGTTCCTCATCGGGGCGGGGACGGAAGTTCATGATTCTGCCCTGTCAGTCCTGTTCGCTTTTCGCTGCCGCGCCATCCCGCCTCGCGGTCGCCTCCCCGCGAGGGGACCGGCGCCACGCGGCGCGGTCGTCGTCTCTGCGCTCGTCGGTCATCCTGCTTCCTGTTCGCCGTGCAGGATTTCCACCAGTTTGATCGCCTCGGCTTCCATGTCAATCAGCAGATCATTCACGCGTCCGCGGAAATAACGATAAAACAGCAGGCTCGGGATCGCCACCGCGAGGCCGGCGGCGGTATTGATCAGCGCCACCGCGATACCCTCGGCGACGATCGAGGGATCGCCCACGCCGTGCTGGCCGATGCCGGAAAACATCTGGATCATGCCCACCACGGTGCCAAACAAGCCGAGAAATGGCGATATCGCGGCGATCGAGCCAAGGGCGCGCAGGTAACGTTCGAGTTCCGGCACCACGTGCCGGCCGGCGTTCTCCACGGCTTCTTTGACGACTTCACGCTCGTGTTCGCGGTTCACCAAGCCGGCGGCCAGGATTTTTCCCAGCGGCGAGCTCTCGCGCAACGCCGTCAGGCGCGCCGGATCGAGCTCATCCTGCGTCAGCCACTGCCGTACTTGCGCCAGCAGGTTGGGCGGCGCAACGTATTTCTTCTGCAACGACCACAGGCGCTCGCCGATGATGGCCAGGGCCGCGACGGAGCACAGGATGATGGGCCAGATCGACCAACCACCCGCTTTGATCAGTTCGAACATGCGGTTATTCCGGGGGAAATAGCAGAAAAAGTGCGGCTAATGTATCAGACGGGGCGAAAACCTCAAACACGGAAACCGTGCGTCAATGACCCGCGTCGGCGTACCAGTAGCGCCGATGCTGCACGCGATAGGCCGACTCCTGCAGACCGGCGGCGCGCAGGTGAAATTCCAGCGCACCGGCAGCGGGCGAATCGCGCGTGACGATGCCGCGTTTCACGTAGCGCGCCACCACCCCGGGATGGGGATGACGGTAACGGCTGCGGTAACCGGCGGGAAAGAGCACATAGCGCGGCGCGACGGCATCAATGAAAGCCGGCGTGGACGAGGTATTGCTGCCATGATGCGGCGCCACCAGAATATCCGCGCGCAGCCTCTCGCCCCAGCGTGCGATCAGCCGCCGCTCGGCGCCGGCCTCGATGTCGGCCGGGAGCAGCGCGGTACCGTAGCGGCTGCGCACCGACAACACGCAGGAGTCGTCATTGGCGGGCCCGTCGCCGGCGCTGGCCGGATTCAGGACGGCAAACTCAACCTCGTCCCACTGCCAGGTATCGCCGGCCCGGCACGGTCGTGCCGACGGCAGCCGCTGCGGCACGCTGCTCAACACCGCGCTCACGGGAAGCGCCCGCATGAGCGATTCTGCACCTCCGATGTGATCGTTGTCGCCGTGGCTGATGACCAGGGTATCCAGGCGCCGAATACCGGCCGCGCGCAGATACGGCTCGACCACCGCCTCTCCGGTGTCGAAATCGCCGAAGCGCGGACCGGCGTCGAACACCAGCGTGTGCGATGACGTGCGCACCACCGCCGCCAGCCCCTGGCCCACGTCGAGCAGCGTGAACCACGCCTCACCCGGCGCCGGCGTCGCTGGCTGAAACAGAATTATCGGCGCCATCCACACCGCGCCGATCCAGCGTGCCGGCCAGCCGCGCGGCGCGAGCAGCAGGGCGACGCCAACCACAGCGCATGACAACGCCCATGGCGATGGCGCCGGTTGCACCCATTGGCTGAATTCATGGTCCGCCAGAAACATCAGCGCCTGCCACAATCCGTGCAACAGCGCGGCCACGAGCTTAAAAGAAACGCCGGCCGCTGTTTCCGGAAGCACGCCGAGCAACACCACGCCGGTGAGTGTCAGCGGGACCGCCAGCAGATCGAACACCGGCACCGCGATCATGTTCGCGAGCGGCGCCACCAGTGATGCCTGCTGGAACAGCGCCAGCATCAGCGGCAACATGCCGAGCGCGATCGCCCACTGGAGGTAGCCCCACTGGCGCCACCACGGTGCACCGCCGTCGTCGCGCATGGCGTAGAGAATCACCGCCACCGCCGCGAACGACAGCCAGAACCCCGGCGCCATCACCGACAACGGATCGTAGAGCAGCACCAGCAACGCCGCCATCGCCAGCAATTGCGATGGCGGAAAGCGCCGCCGCCGCAGCACGCCCGACATCGCCACAGCCAGCATGATCAGCGCCCGCTGTGTCGGCACCACGAAGCCGGCGAGCGCGGCATACGCCACCGCCGCCAGCATCGCGCAGATCGCTCCGAACATCGGCGCCGGCAGCCGCAACACTGTCGTTCCCGGCAGCGACCACAACCAGCGCCCGAGGAAAAACACGATGCCGCCGACCAGGCTGATGTGCAGACCAGAGATGGCGATCAGGTGCAGCGTGCCGGTACGGCGCAGCACCCGCCACTGCTCCGTCGTCACCCCGTGGCTGTCGCCGTTGGCGAGCGCCACTACGATTCCGGCGTAGGGATTGTCGGGCAGCTGCGCGCGGATGCAGGCGCCCAGCCGCTCGCGCAACCGGTCGATGTCGAACCACGCACCGCCTTCATTCAGGCGCTGCGGCGCCGCGTCCGCGCGCACGTAGCCCTTGGCCCGGATCCGTTGCTGGAACAGATACCCCTCGTAATCGAAGCCGCCGGGATTCTGGTAGCCGTGCGGGCACTGCAGGCGCACCGGCAGCCGCCAAGTTTCGCCCGCGTGCGGATGGAATAAGGGATCCCGGCTGTTGAGAAGAATGTGCGCCGGCACGTGCACTGCTGCGCCGCCGATTTCGGCGCGCATGACGTCCACCTCGAAACGCTGACCGAATTCGGCGGTCTCAGGAATATCAGCGATACGTCCGACGACCGCGAGATCACGGCCTTCCAGTTCATGTGGCAACTCATCCTGCAGGATCAATCCGGCACGAAAACTGACCCAGACCACACCGGCGACAAAAAACAGCGGTACCAGCCATAACGGCCGGCGCCGGGACATCCAGGCGAGCGGCACCAGCAGCCAGCCCCACCACAGCGATGGCAGCGCGGACATCTGCTGCACCAGCAGAATACCGGCGAGAAAAGCGAGCGCGACGCCGCGGATGATTTCCTCCTGAATTTATTTTGAACCGCCAAGACGCCACGATTTTGTCAGGACCAAATGGAACGCGCTTCAGCGCGTCTCAAGAACGCCGAGAATTGCTTCTAGAACGGTATACTCTGGCGGCCTGGGCGGTTAGCATTATTACGTTAGGCGTTCTCAGGGCGATATGAATTTCCGCCGCCCAGTACTATAGCAACCGACGATGACCAGAAGAACCATCCGCCGTTTTCTGCCCGACGCGAGCAAGATCCGCCACCACAAACACCTGCGCTGGTTCGGCCGGCTGCTCCACGATCCCAGCCTGTGGCACCTGAACCGGCGCTCCGTCGCCGGTGCCTTCGCTATAGGGCTATTCATGGCGTTTGTGCCGATGCCGTTGCAGATGATTCCGGCGGCGGCGCTGGCGATCCTGTTTCGCGTCAATCTGGCGATTGCGGTGGCGCTGGTCTGGATCACCAATCCCTTCACCATGCCGCCAATCTTCTATTTTACCTATCACCTGGGCGCGTGGGTCTTGAATACGCCAGCGCCACCGGTCGCGTTCGACATGAGTTGGGAATGGATGACGGCGCAAGTCGGGCGCATCTGGCAACCGTTCGTGCTGGGCTCGCTGCTTACCGCCGGCGCCAGCGCCGTGCTGGGCTATTTTGGCATCCGCGCGCTGTGGCGCTGGCACGTGATCCGTGACTGGGAGCGGCGCAAACGAAAACGGCAGGGGCGGACTTCTACATCTGTTTGACGACGCCGTCTTCCAGCTTGAGCACGCGGTCCATACTGGACGCCAGCGCCGGATCGTGGGTTACGATGATGAAGCTGGTTTGCAGCTCGCGATTGAGCTCGAGCATCATCTCGTAGACATTCTGGGCGTTCTCACGGTCGAGATTGCCAGTGGGCTCATCGGCCAGCAGGCACAGCGGTTGCGTGACCATGGCGCGCGCCACCGCGGCGCGCTGGCGCTCACCGCCAGAAAGCTCGCCGGGACGGTGCCGCAGTCGGTCCTCGAGTCCGACGCGTTTGAGCATTTCGGTCGCACGCGCCAGCGCCTGGTCTACCGGCACGCGCCGGATCAGCAGCGGCATGGCGACATTTTCGAGCGCGGTGAATTCCGCCAGCAGATGGTGGAACTGGTAAACGAAGCCGAGCTTCTCGTTACGCAGGCGACCGATCGCGGCTTCGTTCAGCTTCCCGAGATCCTGTCCGTCGATTTCGACCTGCCCCGCCGACGGGTAATCCAGCCCGCCCAAAAGGTGCAGCAGCGTGCTTTTGCCGGAACCGGAGGCGCCGACGATGGCGATGCGCTCGCCCGGCTCGATGCGCAGGTACACGCCCTTGAGCACGTGCACGTTGAACGCGCCTTCCTCGTACACCTTCTGCAAACCGGTCGCGCGCAGGATGTATTTTTTGTCAGTCCTGTCAGCCTTTTCGGGCGCGTCGTCCGACACGGTCTTGGCAGTTTTCCTGCTCATTCGTAACGCAAGGCCTCGGCCGGTTGCACCTTGGCGGCGCGCCAGGCCGGATATAGCGCGGACAGCAGCCCCAGGATCAGCGAGGCTCCCGATACCATCATGACATCCGACCAGTGCAGGTCGGATGGCAGTTCGCTGATGAAGTATACGTCCGGCGCGATGAAGGAAGTGCTAAACAGGCGCTCAATACCGTGCACGATGGTCTCGACGTTAAGCGCGAGCAGGATGCCGCAACCCGTGCCGACCAGGGTGCCGACGATGCCGACCACGGAGCCGTGCGCAAGGAAGATACCCATGATGCTGCGCGGGCTGGCGCCGAGCGTGCGCAGGATGGCGATATCGGCGCGTTTTTCGGTCACCACCACCACGAGCGTCGAGACGACGTTGAACATCGCCACCGTCACGATCAGCAGCAGAATGACGAACATCGCGGTCTTTTCAATCTTGAGCGCGCGGAAGAAATTGCCGTGCTCGCGCGACCAGTCGCGCGCGTAGTAGTTCGGCCCGAGGCTCTGCTCGATCGACGCGGCCACCTGCGGCGCGATGTCGAGGTTATCGAGCTTGAGCCGCAGGCCGCTCACCTGATCCGACATCTGATAGAGCTTCGCGGCGTCATCCATGTTCATCAGTACCAGCGCGCTGTCGTATTCGTACATGTCCATGCGGAAGATACCGACCACGGTAAAACGTTTGAAACGTGGCATTATGCCGACCGGTGTCACCAACCCCTCCGGGATTAGCAGCGACAACTGCGAGCCGACGCCGAGGTCGAGCTTCCACGCGAGCGCGCTGCCGATCACGATGCCGAAGCTGCCCGGCTTGAGCGCGTCGAGGCTGCCTTCGACCATGTGGCTGCCGAATTCGGACACTTGGTTTTCCTCCGACGGCAGAATGCCGCGCACCATGACACCGCTCACCGCCTTGCCGCGCGTCACCATGCCCTGCCCCACGATGTAAGGCGCGCGCCCGATGACGTGCGGATTCTTGATCCGATCGGCGAGCGCGCGCCAGTCGTGCAGACCGCCGCCGGTTTCAGTGACCGTGACGTGCGAGATCACGCCCAGAATGCGGTCGCGCAGTTCCTTGCCGAAGCCGTTCATCACCGACAGGATGGTGATCAGCGCGGTGATCCCGAGGGTGATACCGAGGATGGAAATCAGCGAGATGAAAGAGATGAAATGACTGCGTTTGCGGGCGCGGGTGTAGCGCAGACCGACGAAAAGCTCAAACGGACGTATCATGGCCCGGCATTAAACACAGGTGGCGTCTTCGACACAAGGGGAAGGCGATTCACGTGCCGGAACGGTCGGCGAGCGTCAATACCGCGGCGGCGTCGCGGGTCTCCAGCGCCGTGCCGCGCTCGCGCGACAATTGTCCGATCTCCTCGACCTCTTGTGCCGCGTCCGGACCGATCAATAATCGCGGCTGGAACACCACCTCGACGTTGTTGACGTCGATCGGCGTGAGACGCAGCTCGCGCACCCTTCCGTCACGGAACGTGAGGAGCGCGATCACGCTGCGCGTGGCGGCCTTGCTGTAGGATCCGAAGGTGAAATTGCCGAGGCTGTAGAGAATCACGCCGTCCTTATAATGTTCCACCGCCTGGACCACGTGCGGATGGTGCCCGAGCACGGCCGCGGCGCCCTCATCGATCGCCGCATGCGCGAGCTGCACTTGGTAGTCGCGCAACTCGGTCTTGCCTTCCTGCCCCCAGTGGAATGATACGATCACGACGTCGGCTTTTTTGCGCGCCGCGGCCACGTCGGCGCGCACCGAATCCTCATGCCCGAAGGCAGTCCCGGGCTTGTCCGGCGCGGCCCAGAACTCCTCAGGAAATGTCAGGGAATACGCCAGAAACGCCACGGTCGCCGGGCCCGCTTTCATATATACGGGTGCGCGCGCTTCGGCCAGGTTCTTGCCGGCGCCGACCGGCCGGATTCTGTTTTTTTCCAGCGCCGCGCGCGTGTCTTCCAAACCCTGGACGCCGTAATCCATGCTGTGGTTGTTGGCCAGCGAGACCACGTTGAAACCGGAGCGCGCCAGCGCCGGGGCTACCTTGTCCGGCGGCGAACGGAAGATGTACTTCTTGTTCTGAATCGGCTCGCCGCCGTCGGTGAGCGGTCCTTCGAGATTGCCGAAGACGATTTGCGCCTGTTTGAGGATGTTCCGCACCCGCTCGAAGGGATAGTCGTAGCCGAGCTTCTGCAGTTCCGGCGTTGCGGTGCCGCCAAGCATGATGTCGCCTACCGCCGCGACGCGGAACTCCGCGAGCGGCGCGGCCCGCGCCGTCCGGGCCGGCGGCGCGCTCGGCTGCGGTGATTCGCCCGCCGGGCCGGTCGGCAGCGAACCGGTGGCGCAACCGCCGAGGAAGGCGCACAGGCACAACCGGCTGAGGAGTCGGGTCAGGTGCATATCGGTACCAAGACCGATTCTAGCCGGATTTTATCTTTTCGGCTGTACGCGTTTTTCCGGTGCGCCGGCCAGGCGGATAAGCGAGCGACGCAACGCCGGATCGGTGATGCCATCGGCCACGCTCTTGATGAGACTGGCGGCGCTCGACGATATCCGGCTCGGCGGCAACACTTCTATTTCTTGCTTTTTCTCCCGGCGCGGTTCGGCGCGTTCCGGCAGCACCCGCACGTAGAGTTCGGTCAGGTCGTGAAAAAACGGATCTCGTTTCAGCTGTTCGATGATCGTCCCGTGATCGTGACGCACCCGGCTGGCCCAGGCCGAGGTATCGGCGCGCAGGCTCAGGCGGCCGCGCTCGTAACTGACGGGATAGGAATGGGAAGCCAGTGGTTCGCCGACGCGGGCTTTCCAGTGCGCCAACAGGTTGGAGACCTTGTCCAGGTGCACGCCGACTCGGTTGCGCATCGTGTCGGGTAAATGGGCGCCCACATTTTTCGGTCCTTTCCTTGTCATGGGTCACTCACCTCTTTTATGTTTTCTCTACACTCCATCCGGAGCGGCTGCCCATTATCCTGAAATTATTTTCGCGCGCAACGTTGACAAGTGAATATATGCATCGGTTCGCGGTAACATGCAATTTGCGAACCATGATGAAACACGACGTCGAAAAAAATCTGATTGACATTCGCGACGCGATTGCGCGCGCCGCACGCGGGTCCGGAAGAAATCCAGACGCGGTGCGTCTCATCGCGGTGTCAAAAACGCATCCGCCCGAAGCAATCACTATCGCGGTCGCCGCCGGTCAGCGCGACTTCGGCGAAAGCACCGTGCAGGAAGCGCTGACGAAAATTCCGCGCTTTCCGAGCCAGGGACTTGAGTGGCACTTCATCGGCCATCTGCAATCGAACAAGGCCAGATTCATTCCGGGCAACTTTGCCTGGCTGCATTCGCTCGAAAACCTGGATCTTGCGCGCAAGCTCTCGCGACTCGCGCAGGAACAATCAGCAAACATTAATATACTGATCGAGGTGAATGTTTTTCGCGATGTGAAAAAACACGGCGTCGATCCCGAAGCGCTGTTTGGATTGCTCGAACAACTCGTGAAGGAAAATCTTCCCGCCTTGCATTGGCGCGGTCTCATGACCATCGGACCGCACTCAGCGCCGGAAACGGAAGTGCGCACGTGTTTCGCCCGATTGCGGGAACTGCGCGACGGCTGCCGCCGGCGCCTCGACCTGCCCGAGTTTACCGAGCTCTCCATGGGCATGAGCGGGGATTACGTGGCGGCCATCCAGGAAGGCGCGACCATGGTGCGGATCGGCTCGGCCATCTTCGGGGCAAGGGATTATTCAAGAAAACGGCCTTGAACTCCCGGCGGCGCTTGTTGTCCCAAAAAGCGGTGCGGAAAAATCCATTCGCCGCTGGCTGGTGCATGGCGGAATTTTTAAGCGATTCGCGCCGTCTAGAAACCATCTGTTAAAAAAAGGAGAAATTAATCGATGCAAGTTAAAACACGTTCTGTTCTGGCAATCGGCACAGTACTGGCGATACTCACCCCGGTCTTGCTGCACGCCGCCGAACCGGAAGACATCATCAAATACCGCAAGAACATGATGAAGGCCATCGGCGCCCACATGGCCGCGGCCGGCGCCATTATTCAGGGCAAGGTGGATTACAAGTCGCAATTGTCGGAACACACCAACGCGGTACAGGCCTTGACCTGGGACATCCCCGGCCTGTTTCCCAAGGACTCTGATTTCGGCGACACGCAGGCCAAGGACGAGGTGTGGAGCAACCGCGCGGAATTCGAGAAGCGCGCTCAGACCGTCAAGGTCCGGGCCGAGGCATTCGCCAAGGCCGTGAAAACCGGCAATCCGCAGATCATCGCCACCGATTTCAAGCAACTGGGCGAGGGCTGCAAGTCTTGTCATGACGACTTCCGCAAGAAGGAAGATAATTAAAATCAAATCAGAGCCTCCGCGCGACGGAAACGCATCGCCATGCGCCACCGCGTAGCGGTGATTTTCTGGCTCGCCGTCGGCGCGGTCCCGGCCGCGGCCGGCGGCGACGTCGTGCTGCAGGGCGAATATATTTTCCGCGCCGCCGGATGCGCCGTCTGCCACACTGACGAAAAGCACCATGGCGCCCCGCTCGCCGGGGGGCGCGCGCTAAAAACCCCGTTTGGGACCTTTTATACGCCCAACATCACTCCCGACCCCGAAACCGGCATCGGCAAGTGGACAGAGGCCGACCTGGCGCGCGCGCTGCGCGAGGGGAAAGACGACGAGGGCGAGAATCTCTACCCGTCGTTTCCTTACACCTCGTATACGCATCTAACCGACGCCGATGTGCACGCAATCTGGACCTATCTTTCCGGCCGCCCGCCGGTGCACCAGAAAAACAAGCCGCATGACCTGCCGTGGTATCTGCGTTTCCGCCCGTTGATCGGTATCTGGAAGGCGCTCTTCTTTCAACCCGGGGTATTCCAGCCGCATCCGGATCAGTCGTCGGCGTGGAACCGCGGCGCCTATCTGGCGACCGCCGTGAGTCACTGTGGCGAGTGCCACACGCCGCGCAACGCACTGGGTGGTCTGGAAAGGGAGCTTAACTGCGCCGGCAATCGCGATGGCATCGACGGCGCGGTCGCGCCCAACATCACGCCCGACAAACCCACGGGCATCGGCCACTGGAGCCAGAGCGATCTGGCGGAATATCTGGAAACGGGCATGACACCGGACGGCGATTATGCCGGCGACCTCATGGCCGACGTGATCGACGACAGCACCTCGCATCTCACCAAGGACGACCGCCTGGCGATTGCGAAGTACATTTTTTCGTTGCCGGCGGTGGAAAACGAAATTAAACACGAGATGCATCCGCACAAGAAAAAAAAGGAGAAAAAGGAAAATTACGATTAACGTTATAATCGAACATTATTGATGCCGCCACGGCTGCCGGGAGGATCGCGATGAAAATCAAATTCAAGGATTACCGCGCGCGCGGAGGCGAAAAGGTCAAACTCAAAAAGTGGCCGACCCGGGTCAGACCGCTGTACGCATCCAAGCGACAGTATCAGGAACGCCTGGCAAAACACGTCGATCAGCTCAGCTCCCTGCAACGCCTGCTGTACGCGTCCGATCGCTATGCGCTGCTGCTGATATTCCAGGCGATGGATGCTGCGGGCAAGGACGGCGCCATCCGCCACGTGATGTCCGGCGTCAACCCGCAAGGCTGCCAGGTGTTCAGCTTCAAACACCCGAGCGCCACGGAGCTGGATCACGATTTCCTGTGGCGCACCACCCAATACCTGCCGGAACGCGGCCGGATCGGCATCTTCAACCGGTCCTACTACGAGGAAGTGCTGATCGTGCGCGTGCATCCGGAGATTCTGCACAGCCAGAACATCCCGGACGAACTGCTCGACGGTGACAAGCTATGGCAGCAACGGTTCCGCTCCATCGTGGATCTGGAGCACCATCTCACCCGCAATGGAACCCGAATCATCAAGTTCTTCCTCCATCTTTCCCGGGAAGAACAGCGCAAACGCTTCCTCCAGCGCATAAACGAGCCGGAGAAGAACTGGAAATTCAGCATGGCGGATATCGAAGAACGGAAATACTGGAAGGAATACATGCACGCCTACGAGGAATGCCTGAGTGCCACCAGCACCGACCACGCGCCCTGGTACATCGTTCCCGCCGATGACAAGCTGAACGCACGATTGATTATCTCATCGATCGTCGTCGACACCCTCGCTAAGCTCAAAATGAGTTATCCAGCGATGGACGACGCGCGGCTCCAGGAGCTGTTGTCAATCGGCAAACTGCTGGCCAAGTAAGGGCGTGGTACCGGTCGGAATTTGGAAACTCCCTCGCGCGTACGGACCTGAGACTTGACCGTCACGTCCACGGGTGACAGCTTTTGCGCGCCGTATATCCATTCTGGTACGTTTTCTGCATGGATTTCCACGGAAGCCGCCGGCGCCAAATCACCGACGCGCCGAGGGAAAGAGGGCCATGACAGACGACGGAACAGACAAACCCGGACTGGGGAAACCCGAGCGCCGCAAAAAAGTGCGTCGCGTGAACACCGACCGCCGCGAACGCGTGCGTTGGGAATTGGACAATCCCCTGCGACGCAAGAATCCAGGCCGCCGCGCTTACGATCGCTTGCCTTACCTGCCGGATCCTAAGAAATAAGGCGCTAGCCAGGTCTTAACCGTGGAGTATTTCATTGTGTCGCCCGCGGCGACGTATTACTTTTGGGTGGCTGACCCGCGGAAATTATTTGTGCGTGCGCTTCGCGCACGGTTTTAAGAACAAATTGCGGTTCCCGCACCGCGGGCGGGTTACTTTCTTTGCTCCCGCAAAGAAAGTAACTCAAGAAACACGCCCTCGGATGGCGCGCCCAAACCCTACACATCCGGCCCCGCGTGTGGTCCAGCCCGCGCAGTCCCTGTGCGCCCTGGACTTTCCTGCGGAACCTGAGGCGCAGCGGGAAAGGTCGTCTGCTCCGGGGGGCTTTCTCTTTGGTGACTCTATCTGGGACAAGCAAGAGACCATTTCGACGGGATCGAAATTGGACCGTGCCAGCGGCCCGAAAGGGCGCGGGCCATCCATGGCCCGCGTCAACGTCACCGGTCGTGGTCAGCCACCCACAAGTACACGCGGCCAAATGTCGCTCGACATAAAGCGGGTGCAGTAGCGATGCCACCCACCGTCAGGTTTTCAGCCTCGCCGCCGGTGATTCCATTAATATACGCCAATGGACAAAGTCTTCGGCGTCGCGCTTCCCCTCTTCGCCCTGATCCTCTGCGGTTATCTCGCGCGCAAGAAAAATCTCCTGAATGACGTCTCCACCACGGGACTGGTGAACGTGGTCTATTATTTCCTGCTGCCCGCCTTTCTGTTCATGAAAACCTTAAGCTCCACCTTGCACCACGGTTTGGACTGGCAGCTGTTAGGCAGTTTCTACGGCGCCGGCGCCCTGGTCTTTGCCATCGCAGTCGTCACCGGCCGGCTGATTTACCGGTACCAGGGCACGGCCCTGCTCATCCGCGGTCTGGCCGCGACCTTCTCCAACACCGGCTACATGGGCGTGCCGCTGCTGATCCTTGCCTTCGGCCAAGTCGCGATCGCCCCGGCCGTCACCATCGTCGTGTTCGACAGCGTCTTCGTGCTGACCGGCGGCAGCATTCTCATGGAGATCGCGCGCGGCCAGGGCGTGCACTGGACCCAGGCGCTCGGTACCGTGGTGCGCGGCATCCCACGCAATCCGCTGATCATGTCGGTGCCGGTGGCGCTTGCATTTCTGCTGCTGGGGATCGGCCTACCCTTGCCGTTGAAAGTATTCGCGGAGTTGCTCGGCAACGCCGCCATCGCCGCCGCCCTGATCGCTCTCGGCGCCACACTGGCGGTGCCTGCCGGGGGCGTGCACCAGAGCGACGTCTGGGAGGTCATCGTGCTGAAACTGCTGGTGCATCCCGTGGCAGTGTTCATACTCGCCCGTTACCTCTTCGATCTCGGATCAGTGGATCTAAAGGTGGCCGTTATCATGGCGAGCCTGCCGGTGGCGGTGAACATTTATATCCTCGCCAGCCGTTATGGCGCCTATGCACGCGAATCGTCGCGCATCATGTTCCTCTCCACCGCGGCGTCGGTGTTCGTCACTTCCGCGGCATTGCTGCTTATGGCTTGAAGAGTAATCAGAAAAATGCACACGCAACGAATCGTGTTTCTCGACCGCGGCAGTATTCAGGCGAATCTGCGCCGGCCGGACTTTCCGCACGAATGGCAGGACTACGACAACACTCCGCCTACGGAGGTCGTCGCGCGTCTGCGCGACGCGACCATCGCTGCCAGCAACAAAGTGCCGGTGCGGCGCGAGGCGCTGGCGCAACTGCCACAACTCAAGCTCATCGCCGTGTGCGCCACCGGCACCAACAATATCGACCTCGAGTATTGCCGCGAGAAAAACATTCCCGTGTGCAACATCCGCCACTACGCGATGTACACGGTGCCGGAGCACGTGTTCGCGCTCCTGCTCGCGCTGCGGCGCAACATCATTGCCTACCACCGCGACGTGCGCGCCGGCGCCTGGCGGAAGGCCGAACAATTCTGCCTGATGAACCATCCGATCCGCGACCTGCATGGCACCACGCTCGGCATCGTCGGCCACGGCGAGCTAGGCGCGGCGGTCGCCGGCATCGCAAGGGCCTTCGGCATGCGCGTGCTGATCGCGGAACGCCGGGGCTGCTTGCAGCCAAAACCCGGGCGCACGCCGTTCGAAACCGTGCTGCGCGAAAGCGACGTCATCACGCTCCATACTCCGCTCACGCCGGAGACGAAGAATCTCATCGGCGCGGCGGAACTGGCACGGATGAAGCCGCAGGCGCTGCTGATCAACACCGCGCGCGGCGGACTGGTGGATGAACAGGCGTTGGCGGAGGCGTTACAAGCCGGTCGCATCGGCGGCGCCGCTTCCGACGTGCTGATCGAGGAGCCGCCGCGGCACGGCAATCCGCTGCTCGACCTCGACCTGCCCAACCTCATTGTTACGCCGCATAACGCCTGGGCCAGCCGCGAGGCCATGCAGATCATGGCCGATCAATTGATCGACAACATTGAATCCTTCGTGCGCGGGAAACTGAAAAATCAGGTGTTGTAAAAATTGGCCGTGCCGGCGCCGTTCCTACGCGACGCCGGCCTCGGGATTCTGCCCGGAGAAAATTACCCTCACCTGCAGCCCGTGGCCCTCGGGGGCATCGGCAAGTTCGACATGCGCCTGATGCAGTTCGGCGACGCGTTTCACGATGGAGAGCCCCAAGCCGCAACCCTGGGCATTGGCCGTTGAACCGCGATAGAACCGGTCGAACACACGCGCGCGCTCTTCCGCGGGAATCCCGGGTCCGTTATCGGTGACCGTCAACACGGCTTTGTCGCCTTGGGTCGCGACCTCGACCTCGACACGCCCGCCGGCCGGCGTATAGCGGATGGCGTTGACGACGAGATTTCGGATCATCGCGCCGAGCATGGCGGCATTGCCGCGTATCGCCGCCGTAACGCCGTCCCGCCGAGCGAGCGTGATGCGTCGGGCCTCGGCTTCCGGCTTCAGCATGATGATGACGTCGTCCGCGAGCGAATGCAGGTCGACCGCGACGTAATTCTCCGTCAATGACTCGCGATCGAGCCGCGCGAGAGTGAGCAGCTGCTCGACCAGATGCGTGGTGCGGTCGACGTCCTGAATCACCTGCTCTACCTCATGACTTCGCTGCGCCTCATCCGTCGTGCGCAACGCCACCTGCGCGTGCGTCTTGATGCCGGCGAGCGGCGTGCGAATTTCATGCGCGGCATCAGAGGTGAAACGCCGTTCGCGCTCGAATGCCTCGCGCAGCCGCGCGAGCAACGTATTGAGCTTCTCGACAATGGCGTTTACTTCGGCGGGCACGTGCTGCAGATCCACGGGCCGCAGGTTCGACGGCGAGCGCTGCGCCACTTCGGCCGCGATCCGGTGCAGCGGAAGCAGACCCTGCCCTACGCCCCACCAGAGCAGCAAGGCCAACAATGGGATGCCGGGCAACAGCGGGTACAGCTCTTCGCGCGCGATTTCATCCGCCAGCTGTGCGCGCACCGTAATCGGTTCGCCCACCCACACCGTCAATCCTTCTTCGGGTCCGCGCAGCGTGTAACCGCGCCAGTCGTTACCGTCGGCGAAGAGATTGGCGTAGCCGTTCTGTTCCAAGGGGCGAACCTCGGGGGCGTTCTCCGATCGCAGCACCACACGCTCGCGCCGCCACACCTCGAAGGCGAGGACCTTGCGGAAGCGGCGCCGGCCGAGAGCGATCTCGCGCGGCGGGCCGGGGGAGCCGTGCGTTTCGTGCAGACCGGATTCGACCAGCGTCAGCAACACTCCGGCGTCGTGCGCGAGTTGCGCGTCGAACATCAGCTCGATGCGGCGCATGGCCGTGGCGTAGGTCCCGGCAAAAGCGGCGAACCAGACAAGCGCGAACAAACCGATGAGGATGAGGAGCAGCCGCCGGCGCAGCGACGACATCAGTCGATCCGGTCGATGACGTACCCCGTGCCGCGCACGGTGCGGATGAGATCCTCGCCCAGTTTCTTGCGCAGATAGTGGATGTGCACTTCGATGGTGTTGCTCTCGATATCGGCGTTCCAGCCGTACAGCGCCTCTTCCAGCCTTCTTCGCGGCAGGGTCTGCCCGACGTTCTCGAGCAACAATCGCAGGAGCGCGAATTGCTGCGGTGAGAAATTGATCGGCACGCCGTCGAGCGTCACGCGACGGCCGGCCGTATCCAACTGGATGGATCCATGCCGCAACACCGCGAGGCGGTAGTCGTGCCGCCGGCGATACAATGCGCGCACGCGCGCCGACAGTTCGTCGAGATCGAACGGCTTGGTCATGTAGTCGTCGCTGCCGGCGTCAAGCCCGGTTACCCGGTCCGTGACGCTGTCGCGCGCCGTGAGCACCAGCACCGGAGTGTCGTCGCCGCGCGCCCGCATGTCCTTGAGCACGTCGAGGCCGTGACGCCGCGGAAGGCCGAGATCGAGCACCATGACGTCGAAATGCTGATCCTGGAGCGCGCGTTCCGCGGCTTCGCCGTCCGTCACCCAATCGACCGTATGCTGGCTGAGCCCCAGTCCGGCCTGAATTCCGCTGCCCAACGAGCGATCGTCTTCGACTAATAAAAGCCGCACGTCCTCCCCCCTCTTTCGATGCTGAATTGTATGGATTTTAGCCTTGCCAGCCGGCCACGACCAGCAGGCAATACAACAGGCGCCTCACATTAAGGATTCCTTAAGGTATACCCATACTCTGCAGACTAGCATTTCCGGCCAGCCGGGCCTTACCCAGCGTGGCGGTTGAATAACGACACAGGCACGACTACAAGAAGGGGAGCATGCGGGAGTTCCCGTAATACCTGCCACACCACGGACGGGTGGCCGCTGGATGGCCACCGCGGGAATCCTGAATACAACACTAAATTACTCAGGAGGTTTCACCCATGGCATCAACACAAGACGCGTGGAATGAAGGCGGTGCGGGTAAGACGATCAAACGTATGGGTTGGAAGGAGCTGTATCTTAAGGAGGATTGGTGGGCGGTGTGGCTCGGCATCGGATTGATGATCCTCGCCATCCTGTTTTTTCAGGCCGGTAGCAGTAACGTGCTGAAGTCGCTGGCGATCAATCCGGGTGGGCTCAAGTGGAGTTCATTCGATCAGCTCGCCAATCACTTCTCGCAAAACGCAAATCTCTATCTCTATCAGTTCCTGTTCTGGCTCGTCCTGTTCGGCGTCACGACCAGGATCATGGGCATTCCGCTGGCGCAGTTCATCCCGGCGTTCGTGTTCCTCTACGTCATGTCCATCGTCATGTTCTCAATCGCCGGCTGGGCGAAC
>DASPRK010000002.1:0-2752 GCA_035624495.1 Methylomirabilis sp. (SeqCode)
CGCCCACCCGCGTGACGCCGCCGCCCCCTGCCGTGCCGCGATTGAAGGTGCAGTATTCGCGAACGATGTTCCGCTCGCCGATCTCCAGGCGCGTCGATTCGCCCTTGTAACCCAGGTGCTGCGGCGCGTCGCCGAGCGAGAAGAACTGATAGATTTTATTGTTCCGACCGATGCGGGTTGGACCCTCGATGACGACATGCGGACCGATCCATGTGCCGTCGCCGACTTCCACGCCGGGACCGATGATGCTGAAGGCCCCGATATGAACGTCTTTTCCAATCTTCGCGCCGGGATCGACGATCGCCTGTGGATGAATCACTCAGATTCCCTTATAGGTGCACATCAATTCCGCGCTTGCGGCCAGCTCCTCGCCCACGTAGGCCTCGCCCTCGTACTGCCAGACCCCCTTCATCCTGCGTTTAAGGGCCACTTTCAGCGTCAGTTGGTCGCCCGGCAATACCGGCCGTCTGAAGCGTGCCTTATTGATGCCAACAAAATAAAATATCGAATCTTCGTTCGGCATGACGTCCTGGCTCTTGAGCGACAGAATGGCGCAGGCCTGTGCCAGAGCTTCCACGATCAGCACACCCGGCATCACCGGATGATGCGGAAAATGCCCGGGGAAAAAGGGTTCGTTGACGGTGACGTTCTTGATCGCGATCAGCGACTGGTCCTTGGTGTAGTCCAGCACGCGATCGACCAGCAGAAACGGATAGCGATGCGGCAGGTACTTACGGATTTCATGGATATCCAACGAGTTCAATTTCCGGCTCCTCGAAAAACTATTTCAATTTGGCTTCCAACTCGCGCAATCGGCGCGCCATCTCGTCAAGATGATGCAGACGGGCAGCGTTTCGACGCCATTTCTCCGCCGGTTCGGCCCTGAGACTGGCCGAATACACCCCGGGCTTCGTGATGGTACCCGACACGAACGAGCAGGCCGTAATATGCACGTCATCCGCAATCTCGATGTGACCCATGATGCCCGCCTGGCCGCCGATGGTGCAGCGTTTACCGACGGTGGTGCTACCGGCGATGCCGGCGCACGCCGCGATGGCGGTATGTTCGCCGATGCGCACATTGTGGGCGATCTGGATCAGATTATCCAGCTTCACGCCGTCGCCGATGACGGTATCGTTCAGCGAACCGCGGTCGATCGTCGTGTTGGCGCCGACCTCCACCGCGTTTCCAATCACGACGCGGCCAAGTTGCGGCACCTTCTCCCAGCGCTCGCCGTCGCGTGCATAACCGAAGCCGTCCGCTCCGATCACGACGCCGGGCTGGAACAGGCAGCCGTCCCCGATCACGCAACGTTCGCCAACGAAAACCTGCGCCGTGAGCCTTGAATGGGCGCCCACGACCGCATAGGCGCCCACGACACAACCCGGTCCGATATACGCTCCGTCGGCAATCGTGACGCCGGACTCGATGACAGCATGGGCACCGATATAGGCCGTGACGGCCACCCTGGCACCGGGGTCGACCACCGCGGTCGCATGCGCTCCCGGTTGAAACGCCGGCGCTGCGTGCAACAGCGCCGCCACGCGCGCGAAACACAGATGTGGTTTATCGACGATCAGCGCCGACCCGCTGAATCCCGACGCATCGGCTTCCGTGAGGATCACCGCGCCGGCCGCGGTGCCGGCAAGCACGGTCAGGAACTTGCGATCGATGAAGTAGGAAATTTCGCGCGGACCGGCGACATCGAGGGCGGCGACGCGCTCGATTTTGACGTCGGGGTCACCCCGCACCTTCCCCTGAAAGCGCGCCGCCAGCTCTGCGAGGGTAAACGTCATTTTTCTCTATTTCTTCCCCAGTCGCTTCAGGATCTTTTCGGTTATGTCGACCTTCGGTCCGGCATAAACCGCGCTCTCGAGAATGAGATCGTAGTTTTCCTGCTTGGCGATCTCGGCGATGGTCTTTTGCACGATTTTCTGGAGCGCCGCAAGTTCCTCGTTGCGCCGCAGATTGTAATCCTCGCGGAACTCCTGCGTCGCGCGGCTCAGGTCGCGCTTCAACGTGAGGATCTCGAATTCCTTCGAGCGGTGCTCGGTATCCTTGAGCAGCAACGCGTTCTTTTCCAAGTCCTGTTCCAGCTGCTTCAACCGGTTCTGCATTTCGACGATTTTCTTATCGCGTGGCGCGAACTCGGCCTCGAGCTTCTTCAGCGCCGCTTCACCCTGCGGCGCCTCTTCGATCACCTTGACGGCATTCACGTAACCGATTTTGAGCTCCGCGGCCCCAGCGGACCCCGCAAGCAATCCGACGGCCAGCAGCCACGGCGCCGAACTGAGCAAGATGCGTCTGATTTCCAAAGCAAACCTCCTGGAATCTATCGTAGCGGCACGCCCAGCGTAAACTGGAACGCCTCTGTTTCGTCGCCCGGCTTGTTATGAAACGGCACCGCGTAGCTGAAACTGAGCGGCCCGACCGGCGAGTACCAATTAAACGCCAAACCCACGGAATAGCGCAACTGGCCGAGATCCACCGGTTCGCCCGGGCCGTAGACCATGCCGGCATCGGTAAACACGCTCAGGCGCATCGATTTGTTGTCGCTGGAAGATCCCGGCAACGGAAACAGCAACTCCATATTTCCCAGCACGCGCCGGTTACCGCCGATGGGATCGTTCGGTGGGAGGGTGTCTCGGGGTCCCAGGCTGTTGGACTTGTAGCCGCGCACCGTGCTGCTGCCGCCGGCGAAGAAATTCTTGTAAAACGGCAGCGTGGTGGAGCCGCCGTAGCCATCGCCGTA
>DASPRK010000010.1:0-12401 GCA_035624495.1 Methylomirabilis sp. (SeqCode)
ATTGAGGCGGATGGATACAAGACCCTGAACGAAGGGCAAAAGGTCGAGTTTGAGCATACGCAGGGACCGAAGGGCAAACAGGCCACTCGGGTCGTTCCCCGCTAAGTTTCAAAGAAGGACAGCACAAAAACTTGCCGATTCCGAAGGCCCCGTCAACGACGGGGCCTTTCTATCTTGTCGCGTTGGCTCAGGCCCGGAGGCCGTGGCTTGCTGTTGATCGTCCATGTCGCTTGAGACGCTGACCGAACTGATCAGGCAGTACGGCTATGTCGCGATCCTGATCGGAACCTTTCTCGAAGGGGAGACGATCCTGATCCTGGGCGGCTTCGCCGCGCACATGGGTTACCTCGACCTGCCGTTGGTGATCGCCTCCGCCTTGGCCGGCAGCTTCAGCGGCGATCAGCTGTACTTTTACATCGGTCGGCACTTCGGGCCGAAGATCATCGCACGGCGCTTGTCGTGGCAGGACGGCGCGGAAAAAGTCTACAAGCACCTGCATCGACACCAGAACCTGCTGATCCTGACGTTTCGTTTCTTCTACGGTTTTCGCAATGTCACGCCGTTCGTCGTCGGCTCGGCCCGGGTTTCACGCGCGCGGTTTTTCGCGCTTAATCTGATTGGCGCGGTTGTCTGGGCATTCTCGTTTGGTTATGCCGGCTTCCTCTTTGGCGAGGCCTTCAATTTGTATATCGACAACTTTCAGCGCTATCAAATGTACGCGCTGCTCGCCCTGGCGGCGTTGGGACTTTTTATCTGGCTGTTTACTTTGCTGCGCCACCGCCGGCGCGCGTTGGAGCACAAGAAATAGACTCGGCGAGCTGGCGCGGTACGACGTCAGACCGGTTTGGCCTGGCGCTCCAGGACCACGGCATAGAAGGCGTCGGTGTGATGACGGTGTGTCAGCAGCCGCAGCGCCGGGGTCGGCATCGACAGCGGCACGTGCCGTCGCTCCAGGATTTCATTCACGGACAGGGTCTGGAATTCCGGGTGCCCGGCGAGAAATTCCTCGACGACGTCCTCGTTCTCCTCGCGCAACAGGCTGCACGTTGCGTACACCAACCGCCCGCCGGGTTTCACCAGTTCGGCCGCGGCCGCGAGGATGCGCCGCTGTGTTTCGGTCAGCTCCGCCAGATTGATCTCGCGCCATTTGATGTCGGGATTGCGCCGCAGCGTGCCGGTGCCGGAACAGGGCGCGTCCACCAGCACGCGGTCGATCTTGCCGTGCAGGCGCTGCACGCGTGCATCGCGCTCGTGAGCGATGGCCACCGCGCGCACGTTGTCGAGCCCGGCGCGTTTCAGGCGCGGCTTCAGGCGCTCCAGCCGGCGCGCCGATACGTCGAAGGCGTAGACAGTCCCGGTGTTGGCCATGAGCGCGCCCAGGTGCAGCGTCTTGCCGCCGGCGCCGGCGCAGAAATCCACCACCATTTCGTGTCGCCGCGGCTCCAGCAGCAGCGACAGCAATTGACTGCCCTCGTCCTGAACTTCGAATAATCCTTGCCTGAAACCGGCCGTATGGAACAGCGGCGCGCGGTCGACGCGCCGCAGGCCCGCCGGTGAATAAGGCGTCCGCTCGCAGGCGAAGCCTTCCTGAGCCAGCTGCGCCTGCACCGATTCCCGTTCGGCTTTGATCGTGTTCACGCGCAGGTCCAGCGGCGCGGGTTGATTAAGCGAACGCGCCAGAGCCTCCGACTCGGCGTCGCCGAACTGTGCGCGCAGGCGGTCGGCCAGCCAGTCCGGAAGATTAGCGCGCACCGCGAAGGACAGGCTGTCACGGTCGAGCGCGCGCAGGCGTTCCGCCATCGCGCGCGCGTCGCCGCGATAATCCGTTTCTTCGAGCGCGCGGGCGCTGTAGCCCTCGGTCAGCAGAAACGCGGCCACCAGGCTCGTGGCGTCGGCACGCTCGGCGATCCGCTCGAGCAGGCGGCGTTGGCGCAGGCAGCCGTAGACGGTTTCGGCGACGAAACCGCGGTCGCGCACGCCCATCTTGGCATGCGCGCGGAAATAGGCATCCATCTGCCGGTCGGCCGGATATTTTTCTCCGAGTATGCGTTGCAGCAATTCAGCGGCGGATTTGAGCAGAATCGGTTTGGGCATAAAAATGAAGTTAACCGCCGGGACGCCAGGGGCGCCAGAAGGATCTTTTTAAAAATGGATTGAGCCGGCGCGTTGACGGCAGCGCAGATATCGCTGTTGTCCTTATAAATTAAAATTCAGAGATGTCAACTTGGATGAGTTTGCTTTTCCTTGTGGTCCTGGCGTCGTGGTGGTGAAAGCCTATTTGCCGTACCGCTTCAGCAAATCCTGGTAGGCATCGATACGGCGGTCGCGGAAGAACGGCCAGATGCGGCGCACGTCCTCGGTGCGCCGTCGGCTGACTTCGGCGATCAGCACTTCGGGTTTGTCGGTGGAAGCCTGGGCCAGAAATTCACCCTGCGGTCCGGCGATGAAGCTCGAACCCCAGAACTGGATGCCGTTTGAACGCCCGCTCGGGTCGGGCTCGATCCCGATGCGATTGCAGGTCACCAGCGGCAGGCCGTTGGCGATGGCATGGGCGCGCTGGATCGTGATCCAAGCCTCGCGCTGGCGGTTTTTTTCCGCCGCGTCGTCGCGCGAGTCCCAGCCGATGGCGGTGGGGTAGAGCAGTATCTCGGCGCCGTGCAGCGCCATCAGGCGCGCCGCTTCTGGGTACCACTGGTCCCAACACACCAGCACTCCAAGCGTGCCGACCGAGGTCGCGATCGGCGCGAAACCCTGATCCCCGGGCGTGAAATAGAATTTTTCGTGATAGCCGGGGTCGTCCGGGATGTGCATCTTGCGGTAGCTGCCGCGCAGGCTGCCGTCGGCATCCAAGACCACGGCGGTATTATGGTGCACCCCCGGCGCGCGTCGCTCGAACAGCGAGCCGACGATCACCACTGTCAGTTCTTTCGCGAGTTTGCCGAGCGCTTCCGTGGCCGGGCCGGGAATCGGTTCGGCCTGGTCGAAGCGCTTGGTATCTTCGGTCTGACAGAAATAAACCCCGGTGTGCAGCTCCTGCAGCAGCACCAGGCGCGCGCCGCGCGCCGCCGCGTCGCGGATGCCGGCGGTGGAAGCGGCGAGATTTTGGTTTCGATCCTCGGTGCAGGTGTGCTGCACCAGGCCGACCTCGAGCGTGCTGTTCATGGCGCCAATGTTAGCATGATCCAGCGCGGTTTTTGCCCGTTGCTTGACACTTGTCGCGGCAGTTTCTATCGTTTGCCTCCCGTTTTGAACAACAAGGAGATTTGCAAATGAAACGTTCAGTCGGATTGTTGGCAGCCGCGATGATGTTGACCGCGCCCATGGCCATGGCGTATCAGGTCACGGGACCCGTGCTCGAAGTCACCGACACCAAGATCGTGGTGCAGAAGGGCAAGGAGAAGTGGGAACTCGCCCGCAACGCCAACACCAAGGTCGAGGGCGAGCTCAGGAAAGGCGCCAAGGTGACGGTCGAGTACAGCATGACCGCGACCAACATCGCGGTGAAGGAAGAGAAGGGCAAGGCAAAGGGCAAAGAGAAGAAGTAAACGCAAGCCGCGCCGTATTGAAAAAACGGGAAGGTCCGCGAGGGCCTTCCCGTTTTATTTCGCGTCTTCTGTGACAACGATGAATGACAAAGAGGTTCCATTTTTGGACGACGGTGAATTTTGTTCATAATTAAATCTTCGGTAACAAGGGGAGAATGGCATGACCAGAATTTTAGGACTCACCTTTGGCATCGCATTTATTTTCGCCGCGTTTGCCGTCGAGCCATTTCAAGTTGAAATAATCAAAGAAGTGCCACTGCAAAAAGATGACATTTATGACCAAAAGGGTAGCGTGGATCGCGGAAAATTTTAAATCCTCCAAAGCTGTTATCGAGATGAAAGATAAAGATCTCGGTGTAATTATTGGAAACGCAGCAATGGATGTGAATATTTCTGCAGTGAAATGGCTACCGGCTGTGAACACTCCCTTCACTTTCAAGATGAAATTGGAGATGAAGGATAAAAAGTTTCGTATGACGTTTAGCAATGTAAATATGGTTGTGAATGGTTTGGAGAAGCCAATTGAAGACACCAATCGGGAGTCAAACGAAAAGCAAATGACCCAGGAATTTCAGAAATTAGCAGATGGTCTGTCGAAATTCCTGTCACAGCCTAAAAAACAAATGGGTAGCGTGACAATATTGTCGGACGAAGGTTCGCAGTTACTATCCCCCTAGCCGCCGCCGAGCATCGCAGCCGGTCCCCGGAGAAGTCGCGCACCTCGTGTTTGAGCCCGAGGCGCGTTGTAAAGCGCCCGGCGAGTTTGGGGTGCGCGCCGGGGACCGGCGAGAAGCGCAAGGGGATTTCGGCGGCTCCGGGGTGTCTTTTCTTTTGGTGACTTTTCTTTGGACAAGCAAAGAAAAGTCACCTGCCGTGGGTCAGCCACCCACAAGTAGCTTTTCGTTATCGCCGAAGGCGATACAAATTAAAGAACACCCGCCAGCAACTGCATCGTCACGCAATGGAGGCTGCCGAATTGATAGATGAGCGGCAGGCAGCCGATCGGAATGATCTCGCGGTCGGGAAAGCAATCCTTCAGCCGCGCGAGCGCCGTCGCGTCGGCGGGGTCTTCGTAGGTCGGGACGAGCACTGCGTCATTTATGATAAGGAAGTTGGCGTAGGTTGCGGGCAGGCGGTTTCCGTCTTCGTCGAGCTTGGCGCGCGGCCACGGCAGCGGCACCAGCCGATACGGCCGGCCGTCGACGGCACGGAAAGTTCTTAGTTCCTCTTCCATCGCCTTGAGCTCGGCGTAATGCTTGTCGGCCGGATCATCGCAGCGGACATAGGCGATGGTATTGCGGTCGCAGTAGCGCGCCAGCGTGTCGATGTGGCTGTCGGTGTCATCACCGGCGAGATAGCCGTGATGCAGCCACAAGATCCGGTTTATTCCGAGCAGGTCTTTCAGCTGTTGCTCCAGCTGTTCTCGTGTCAGTTTCGGATTGCGCGTCGGCGCCAGCAGGCAGCGCGAGGTGGTGAGCAGCGTGCCCGAGCCGTCCACTTCCACCGAGCCGCCTTCGAGAATCAGATCGACGGTTTGCAGCGGCACGTCGCCGAAAGTGTCCATGGCGTACAGCTTGCGCGTGATCTGGTCGTCGAGCTCGTAGCCGTACTTTCCGCCCCAGCCATTGAAACCGAAATCGAGCAGCAGCGGTTCGTCCTGGCACAGGACGGTGAGCGGACCGTGATCGCGTGCCCAGGTGTCGTTCGACGGCGCGACCCGCAATGTGACCCGTGTCATGCCCACCCCGGCATCCGCTAGCCGTTTCTTCACCTGCTCGCAGTGCGTGCGGTCGTAGCAGTTGATCAGCACCTTTTCGCGCCGGCTGACCTGACGTGCGATCTCGGTGAACACCGGTTCGACCTGCGCCAAACGCTTGGCCCAATCACCGTGGAGGTGAGGCCAGGTCAGCATGACTCCGCTTTGCGGCGCCCACTCGGGTGGAAGATAGTTGCGGCAGGTCTTGCCCATCGGATAATTGTCGCGTCGGCGGTTGAAAACCGGCGCGTATGCTAGCCCAGCCGCGCCGGCGCTGCCAGCACGGACGCGTGAAATCCGGTTTGATTTCTGGCGGCAACTGGTTTTGAATGTGCGCCCGGCGAACGAAGTCGCGCATCGCGCGCTCGGCTCGCCCCCTTCTCCCAGAGTGAACGGGAGCGCGCGAACGTGCACAACGGCTCGCCTCCCTCTCCCGCGGTAACGGGAGAGGGACTGAAGGCGAGGGCCGGGAGAAGGGATGGGGATGAGGGGAAAAGCCTTTTACAATAGTTTGACATCGACCAACCAACCTGGATTATGTCCCTGATTCGTCCCTTCCCTGGCCTGCGCCCGGCCGCCGGCCGCGCGGCCGATGTCATCGCGCCGCCCTACGACGTGTTGAACACGGAAGAAGCGCGCGTGCGCGCGCAAGGCAGGCCGTGGAGTTTTCTGCATGTCTCCAAGCCCGAGATCGATCTGCCCGCCGGCACCGACCCGTACGGCAGCGCGGTGTACGCCAAAGGCCGGGAAAATTTCGACCGGATGCTGCGTGAGGGCGTGTTGCAACGCGACGCCGATTCTTATTATTACGTTTACCGCCTCGTCATGGGTGCGCACCGCCAGACCGGCATCGTCGCGGCGGCCTCGGTTCCGGATTACGGTCGCAACCGCATACGCAGGCACGAATTCACCCGCCCTGACAAGGAAGACGATCGCGTGCGCCAGATCGAGGCGCTCAATGCCCAGACCGGTCCGGTGTTCCTGACGTACCGCCGCGCGCCCGCGGTCGATGCCATCATCGACAACGTCACGCGCGGTACGCCGGAGGTGGACGAGACCGCCGATGACGGCGTGTGGCACACGCTATGGGTCATGCGTGACCGGCGACAGATCAACGCCATCACCGCCGCCTTCGACACCATGGCCTGTCTCTACATCGCCGACGGGCATCACCGTTCGGCCGCGGCCGCGCGCGTGGCGGCCGCGCGCAAAGCGGCCAACCCGAAACACACGGGCGCGGAGTCGTACAATTATTTCCTTTCCGTCATCTTCCCCGACAACCAGATGCAGATACTGGATTACAACCGGGTGGTGAAGGATTTAAACGGGCTGACGCGCGCGGCGTTCCTGGAAAAAACCGCCGCCGGTTTCGAGGTCAGACCGGAATCGGCGCCGGTGAAGCCCGGAAAGCCGGGCGAGTTCGGAATGTATCTGGCAGGGCAGTGGTATCGACTGAACATCAAAGCCGGGCGCTTTCCGGCGCACGACCCGGTGAAACGGCTCGACGTGAGCCTGCTGCAGGATAACCTGATCGCGCCGGTGCTCGGCATCGACGACCCGCGCCGCGACAAGCGCATCGATTTCGTCGGCGGCATCCGCGGTTTGGCGGAACTCGCGCGGCGTGTCGACTCCGGCGAGATGGCGTGCGCGCTGTCGCTGTTTCCGACCTCGATTGTCGATCTGATGGCGGTGGCCGACGTTGGTCAGGTCATGCCGCCCAAGTCCACCTGGTTCGAGCCTAAACTTGCGGACGGGTTGGTGTCGCACATCTTGGACTGATTGTCGGCTAGATTTATGGCAGAAAATCACTCCCACAGTTCGCCCTGCTCTCGGTCTTGTCCCTGTCAGCCGGCGTCACGGTACGCGCAGTACGACCGGTAGTGGCGCGAGCACACACTGGAGGGTCGATACATTCCGTGCGTCGTTTGGAGAAGGTTTTCCGACGCCATTCGCACCCAAACCTCGTCACGCGCTCGCGGGTTAGCCGGATATCGAAGACAAAAGGCAATAAATATCCGACCGCGGCCGAACGCCGAGACCAGGAAATCGGGTTACACCACCGCCACTTCGCGGGAATCGAGATGATGCCGTTTTATCTTGCGGTAAAGCGTGCGCTCGCTGATGCCCAATGCTTTGGCCGTCTTATGCAGGTTGTGGTGGTGGCGCTGCAGCAGTTTGGCGATGTGATGGGCTTCAACGTCCACGAGCGATTCCGGTTCATTCGTTTTCGTTGCCGCACCCTCCCGGGCCTGATGACCTGCGTGGGTCAGCATAACCGCGTTTTCGGAAAGGTGTGCATGGTCGAATGCGATATGGTCATCGAAGTGGATATGGTCCGCGGTAATAACGCCGTCCCGGCTTAACGCCATAGCCTGCTGCAGAACATGGAGCAATTCACGCACGTTTCCCGGAAAGCCGTAACGCATCAGGCGTTCGATCGCTCCGTTCGTGATATGGCAGCGTTCCGCCTTGTCCTGGTCGCACATGCGTTTGATCAACACTTCCACCAGGGCCGGAATATCCATCCGCCGTTCGCGTAACGGCGGAATATGGACCTTGATGCCCGCGATGCGGAAATAAAGGTCTTCGCGGAATGTGCCATTGGCCACCATGGCCATCAGGTTCTTGTTGGTCGATGTGAGCAGGCGCACGTCAACCTTGTTCAATGCATTCCCACCGAGGCGCCTGAATTCGCCAGTGTCGAGGACACGCAGCAACTTGGCCTGCATGGACAATGGCAATTCCCCGATTTCATCGAGCAGCAGAGTGCCCTTGTCCGCGGCCTCGAACAATCCAGGCTTGAACCCGGCGCATCCGGTGAAAGCGCCCCGTTCGTGGCCGAACAGCTCGCTCTCGAACAGAGATTCCGGAATCGCGGCGCAGTTCATTTCGACGTAGGATTTGGCGCGGCGGTCGGATTTTTCATGGATGAATTCCGCGGCCATTTCCTTGCCGACGCCGGTTTCTCCGTAAATCAATATCGGCACCGTGGATCTGGCGGCCAGCGTCAGGGTTTCAATGCATTGCAAGAACACGGGAGAGTGCCCGACCATGCGCATTTCTTCGCACGACAGGTGCACGGCGGGCGCTAGGCGATGGATGCTTTCGACAACGAACCGGTCGCCGTTCGCGGTTTCGATCGGATAAGCCTTGATACGCACGCGATCTGGCCGGTTGGCGTAATCAAAGTGGGTATGCACGACCTCGGACGGGCTGTCATTCGCCATTACCGCCTTATGCGGGCAATCCTCGCCGTTCTGATGGCAGGGTACCGGAGAATGGTGCGATATTTCATGACAGCAGTGTCCGATGATCGTGTCGGCCTTCACGCCGTAGGACGTACAGTAGGCCCGATTGGCGGCGACGATCCGATAATGCTTGTCGATAATTACGGTGGGTGCTTCCTGGGCATTGATGAGCGACTCAATCACGGTATTGCGTTTCATGCCACCTCCTCATCCTGCGGCGGATCCTGCGGGCACGCCTTTCAAACGGTTGGTGGATTGTTATGTGCCTGTTCGCCGTCGCAACTCGATGCGAATTCAGGCGTGTCTCTATTTGTTCGAATATTTTTTTCTTCTCGCCCGCGCCGATCGAAATCTGAACGTTCGAAACCCCGCTCTCGGCGAGTCAACCAACCGAAAAATGGTTCGTCATTTTTGTCAAAAAATTGACAAGGATGTCTTACGCCTTGCTGACACATTCGTCAATGACTTTGGATAACCCCCGTTTTTGGGGCTTTTTCTCACGCGTACGCTTGGCACGTGGATTGCTTACAATGGTTTGAAAAATCCCGGCCTGCGCAAAGTGGGCCTGAACAAAGGAGGAGGCAATGCACCGCAAGTTAACCGTTGTGCGCTTCATTCGCCGGCCGCTGGCAATGCTCGTATTGCTGGTGATATCGACGCTTGGATACTCCGGAACCGGATGGGCGGCTACCACGTCCACGACCGATGTGTCCGATACATCCTTATCTTTATCGTCTTTGTCAACTTTATTCTCTCCCAGCTCCTCCAAGACGACCGCACCGACGGTTCCCAAAAATAGCTTCAATATCATGATGAACTACGAGCTGGGCATGCACTGCACCGGATTCGAGTTCTCTTATTGCTGCGTGCTGCCGCCGTACAATTCGATCCTGGCCCAGGTGGTCAAGACCCAGCAAGGTATTCTGGGCGCCAATGCGTTTCCCCGACTGCTGAAGGCCGATCCCAACGTCGGTCTCGACTTTCTCGGCCGGCCTACGGTACTGCGGGATACCGAACTGGATTCGGGCGGGCACTTCAAGAAGTACGTATTAAGGTACTGGCACGACGCCCAACCGCGGAACGACGGACGTGGCGCGCCGCAGACCAGCACGCTCATCAGCCACGTGGAGGGTAACTCGCTGCTGATGTGGAACACGCAGTTCGACGCCGCCGCGACCGACAGCGGCAACAAACTGATCTACGGCAACTACGGGTCAACGACCGCTGCGGTTCTTCCTCCGGATCCGAATGCCCATCAAGCCTCATCTGCAAAGCAAAATGTCATGCTGGGTAACGGCAGTTATTCCGATCCGGAGGATAACTACGCCAACGCGTGGTTGAACCATCTATACATCTACGCCGACCTGGAAGGAAGCAATCCCAACAACACCAGCGCCGAGAAAGACAAGATCCGCCTCGGCTTGCGCAATCAGAACGCCTCCACCCCGATGTCGACGGTGCTGCCGGAGAACAGCGGTCCCGCCTTTCATCCGATGGGGCCCGGACCAAATGGCTTGCCCATAGACAACCTGCCATACCATGCCAACGTCCTGACCTTCTCCGGCGACTCGGGCACCGTGGTCTTCACCCAGATGAAGGTGCTGGAGAATCTGCCCATCATGCTGACCTCACCGCGGATCTGGGAAGCCTTGGGTCTGCCGCTCGATCCATTCGAGGATACGATCAATTTCTTCGGCGACCCGGGAAAGGTCGATGAGAGTAGTATCCGGCCTTATGTCCAGATGAAGGCTCAGCTGCACAACTACGATCCGAGCCAGCCGGGCGGCATCGGCACGGCCGTGTTGCAGAATGGCAAACCGATCGTCGGCATGGGCGATGCCCCGATCGATATCCCCAACTGCGAGCGTTGCCATTCGCTCCCCGCTAACGTCGTCTCGCCGAACAATGCGAACCAGGGTTTGGGAATCAGCGGAACCGATGTCTATCGTCCCTACACGGCAGCGAAGGTGCAGCTCGAGCTCGATTTCTGGAACGCGTATTACAACATCGATACCCAGGCCGGCGACTCCGACTGGTATTCGCGGCTGAAGGCGGCGGCGATCAGCATCCTGTCGATCCACGACAACGAGCACCGCACGGATTTCACCTTGAACTATCCGCAGACGGGCGGGAATCCTCCACAGCTCACCCGGCTCGGGCATCAAAGCGTGGTGTGCCAGCGGTGCCATGCGGACAATGTGATCGCCGTGGTCAAGTCGGCGAGCACCAGCCGGGGCCTGATCCCGCCGCTGACCGAGGCCATTCACAACAATCACAAAGACCTCCCGTTCGACGACTCGAAAGGCCGCAATGGCGCGTGTCAGGGCTGCCATCCCGCCCACCGCTCCGATGGCGATCTCAGCAATTACCCGATCACAACGGCCGGGCTCAACAACTTTGCGAACGCGGATAACCGCGATGCCGCGGGCGGATGCTTCGTGGGTCGGGACGTGCACTCCAACCCCGGCCGGGGGGCGGATTTGGGTGGAAAGATCCATCTGAACGCCATCGGACATTGGTTGCAGGACAACGTTGCCAATGACACCGGTCACGACAAGGGAATCTGGTGCACCAACTGTCATAGCCAGTTGAGCCAGGAGATCTGGCGGAACGAGAACATGGTCGACCTGATCCACGGCGTGCCGGGAAAACAGGCCGATGGGACTACGCCTGCGGTGAATATCCGCGCGCTCTCGTCGCTGGCGGACATCGCCAGCGCAGTGGGCGTCACGGAAACGCAGGCCGAATCCTGGCTCGATCCCAAAAACAGCAATGACAACACGTACGCCGTCTGGAACGACGCGACCGATTATCCGGATGCCAACGTGGCCACGATCGAAGTCAACGGCGGTGGACCGGTTGTAACTGCCGACGTCGATGGCGACATTAGTGTACGGATTCTCGACTTCTGCACCACGCCAGATTGCGTAGCCGCCGCCCAAACGAAACTGAACAATGAGGGCCACGGCAGCACCGCGGTACCCGTTCCGTTCCAGGCGGCGGACGACGCCCGCGATCACTGGCTGGCCCCTGGCGAGCCTCATTGCGCGGATTGCCACCAGGCGCCGTACACCGAACAGAGCGGCAACATCAACGCCTTCCCGCCGTTCAACTATCCGCGCAAAGCCTCGTTATTCCGCTACTCGCGCGGCCATCAGGACATCACCTGCCAGGGATGCCACGAGTCGACGCACGGGCTCTATCCGGTGACCCCGAACATCGACACCACCACCTATGCGCAGGCGGCCAGCATGAACCCGGACGGCAAGCACGGGCCGCTGAAGTGCGGTGCCTGTCATATCGCCAATAACAGTGGGGTGCCGTTTGCGGCCAACAACATCACCTACAATGGCACGAAGATCGTGACGGACTTCGACTCCGCGGTCAGCTGGGCACATACCTTCACGGATGAGGCCGACGCGAGGAAGGATGTGTGCGTGAGCTGTCACCGGGATCGTTCGGCGAACGTGTCCGACACGAACGCGGGCTGGCTGGTGCATAGCGCCCTGGGCTATGTGGGGCGGGAAATCATGGACAAGGTGGAAATCAGCCAGCTGGGTCACGTGGCCGGTGATCCGGCGTCCGGGAATCCCCTCAACGGGGTCTGCATGAGCTGCCACATAGGGCAGGTCAACTTCAGCAAACTGGTTACCTGCAACAACAATCTGGCTGGCACCTTGTGGAAGCAGCACGTCCCCTTCGGCGCGGTTTCCCAGTCGGTTTGGGAGTACGTGTCGAAGCAACAGGCGGGTTCGACCTGCGGATTCTGAGCCTGGGCAGCTGTAGCGGGCAGTATCGCAGTCGTTAGCGACGGAGGGGAGGTATCTCCCCTCCGTCAGGGGGAATACAATC
>DASPRK010000020.1:0-15465 GCA_035624495.1 Methylomirabilis sp. (SeqCode)
GGCGCCGAGTTCGAGGCCGACGATGCTGTCCACGTCCTCGCCGCGCGCCGTCAGCATCAGCACCGGTATCAGCGATTTCGCGCGCAGCTCGCGCAGCACGTCGAAGCCGTTCATGCGCGGCATCATCACGTCGAGGACCACCAGATCGTAATTGCCGCTGCGGGCCTTGGCGAGCGCGGTCTCGCCGTCTTGCGCCGTGTCCACGCTGAAACCCTCGGCCGCGAGATACTGGGTCAGCATCTCGCCGAGCTCGACGTCGTCGTCCGCCAGCAGAATGCGGCTCACGGGAATGGTTCCGGATCGGGGTTCATGGTCAAGCATAACCCAGATGGTGCCACAGCCGCGCTTCGCGGATACAGCGCGGCCGACTCCTTTACACAGTTTTACCTGGATTTACCCGGGCTGCGCCGTTTCGGCCAGGACGCCGGCCGCGCGCTAGCGGTAATTCCGGTCGCGGGTGAGGAGGTCGACTTCGGTGCCGAAAAAGTAGCGGAATCCAACGCTGATGGTGTGGGTCGCCAGCGTCTGGCGCTGCGTCGTGTAATTCAACAGCAGGCTCATCGAGTTGTCGAGAAATTCCGGCTGGTACTCCAAGTCGAGATGGTAGGTATCCTTCAAGTCGAGACCGTCGGCCGCCAGCGCGACACGCACGTCGTTGATTGGATACCAGCTCGCGGTCAACGTATCCGAATCGAGGCCGTTGCCGGCCTCGAGTTGGACCTTGGAGCGCGCCACGGCCACCGTCACTGTCGAGAAATAGTATTCCGCGCTGGCCGTGGAATAGCGCGTGTTCAGGGTATCGGTTCCGGTGTCGACGAAGGTCGCGCTGCATTGCGATTTCAGCTGTCCCGCACCGTAGTCGACGCCGATCCTGCCGAAGGACGGGTTGCGCATGAACATTCCCGCGTCCAGATCATCGCTGCGAACCGTGCACGGGGCCCACGAGCCCCCCGTCGTGCTGTCGGGAAAAGGATTGGTGGCGATGCTGGTGTGACCGTAGTCGCCCGAGAGCGCGGCGCCGAGATAAGTCGCGAGCGGGAAGGTGGCGCGGCCGTTGATGTCGTAGATATTGCTGGCGCGGTTGCCGGAGACATAGGTGTCTCCGCCAGTGAGGCCAATCTCGTAGTTGGTCGCCGCCACCGCCGCCGCCGGGTCGGCCCAGGCATGGGCGCCGCAGAGCAGGAGCGGCACGGCGAGGAGGTAGCGCTTCATCGATGCATGCCCCTTATATGCGATCCCCGCGACGGTGTGATCCGGCTGCGATTTCACGGCGGCGCCGGCTGCACCACGATCTGACTGTTGCCGGCGATGAACAAGGTGCCGCCGTCGGGACTGATCGCCATCCTGACGCCGGCGCCCGGGCTACCCAACGGCGTCACGGCCCCGACCTGCGTGAGCGGCCCGCTGGCGGGGGTTGTGGACGTCAGATCGAAACTCAAAACCTGGGACGACGCGGAATCGAACGTATAGGCGCGGGTCGCGTCCGGTTTGACCACGACGGCGAGCGTCGTCGCGGGCAGCGTGCCGAGGAGGTTGTAACTGCCGTCGTAGACGTTGATGACGGCGGCATTGTTCGCGTCGGTTCCGCTCAGCACGATGCGCGTGGTGCTGGTCGTGGAATTGGCCGGTGTAAAGACGCTGAGCGCCGGTGCGACTGGATTCGTTGAATACTGATTGAGCGTGACGCTGGTGGCGGAAAATGTATCGGATGCCGCGACGTATTGAAAAACACTGACCGGTGACGTCAGCGTGGAATCGCCGTGCATGATCGCGATCAGCGACCCGTCCGAGGAACCGACGGCAGTCGCGTTATCCAGGGTAGGCGCGCTCGCCGGCTGCGAGAAGGCGGGGGTACAGGTCGAGTTGATGTTAATGGCATTGCAGGCGGCGTAAACATACAGCCCCGTGCTGGTGCTGGGCGGATTGCCGGTCGTGATGACCGCGTTGCCGTCGTTGCCCACGGCGAGATTCTTCAGGACCGTGCCGGCGATGCCGAACGTGGGTGCCGGCGTGGTGACGTCGGACGCGAGGGTATTGTCAGGGATGAGCTGATACAGGTTTGTTTGCGAAAGGGCCAAAAGATGCTGTCCATCCGTCGCCAACGCGAGATCCGAAAGACCCGTGATGACCGGGGTCGAATTCCAGGTGCCGCCATTGAACGCATAGCGCAGAATTTTTCCGTCGGCGGTGTCCGCCACCAGGAGCGCCTGCCGTTGGGCGTCGTACGCGAGCTCGTTGACCTGCGGCGTCGTCCCGGACGGATAGGCAATTGTCGCGGCCGAGTAGGCCGGCGCGTTGACCGCCACCAGATTGGCCTGCGAGGTAATGGCCCCCGGGTTGCCCGACGCCTGTATCTGCACCGCATAACTGCCCGGCGCCAGCGCCGGATAGCTGGCCTCGATCTCGGTATCGCTCACCACGGTGAACGTGGTCGCGGCGGTGGCGCCGAACGTCACGCCGGTTACGGGAAATTGTTGAAACCCTTGACCGCGAATTATCACCGTCCCCGCCGTGTTCGCGGTCGCCACGTACGGCGCGACGAATCGCACAATCGGAGAAATCTGATACGTAACGTTCACGATCTGCGTGTTCCCGGGCGCTGGCGTGCTGCAGGTCGGATTGCCGCAACTGAATCCGGTGACCGTCACCGTGCCGGTGAAGTTGCCCGCGCCGAGACTGGCGGGTGACGGAGGATCGACGACGACCTGCACGGTGGTGCCGGAGAGCGTGTAGCTGGCGTTGGCGATCGCCGTGCCGTTGTGCTGCACCGCGACGAAGATGGTTCCGGCGCTGACGGTCGCGCTGAACGCCTGCGACGGCGGCGTCGTCGCATCCGGGCTGCCAACGCTGAAGGTTATGGTGTTGGTCGAGACGCTGGTGCTGGCCTGGCTGCCTCCGTTGCCACCGCTACAGGCCGACAGCAAGGCCATGAACAAAAACGCCGTAACGCAATGGCTGACGGTCAATCGGCGCACATATCCTCCTGCGGTGAAAAGCGAATGAGACAATTTTGTATCGATTCAAGCTGGATAGTCGGCCGGGCGTTATGCGGCGGACCGACGCATCTTATCTTATTCGTCGCAGGATTTGTTCCGGTGCCGTCCCCGAGCGGGTGACGTCCTCCGTTCTGCGTGCCGGGGTGATTAGGCAGATCCCCGCGCCTACGTCTGGAGACCGGGCATCCCGATGCGAGTTCCCGGTACCCCACGCGCGAGCGCGGAGCCGGCCGACGCCTTTACGTAAATTTACAAAACTTGGCCGGGCCGGCCCGGCGATGTTTTACGAAGCTTTACACGCCCCGGACACATCGTTACGCCGCCGTCACGTAGTCTGTGTGCACGGACGACACACCGGAACGTTATTTCCTCCATCAACATGAACCGAAGGAGACAGTCATGAAAACCTCAATCAAATCACTATTGGTCGTTATGGCCATCACCGGCGCCGTGGGCGCGGGCCTGGCCTATGCCTTGCCACCGGGCGGCGCGCCAGCCTGCCCGCACGGAGCGCATGGCGAGCGGGCGATGAATTTTGAAGGTCACGGCGGTTATGCGGACTCCGACCGGATGATCGAACACATGGCGGCCTCGCTCAACCTGAGCAAGCAGCAGCGCGATGCCATGTATGCCATCGTCGACAAGGCGCGTCCGCAGACGCGCGAGCTGCGCGACCGGCTGATCGAGAACCACAAGCAGCTGCGGGCGCTGACGCAGCAGGGCGCGCCGAAGGAAAGCGAGGTGCGCAAGCTGGCGGATGCGCAGGGCAAGGCGATCGCCGACATGATCGTGCTGCGCACCAAAATCCGCACGGAAATCCGCGGCGTCCTGACCGATGCCCAGCGCCAGCAGCTGGACCAATGGCGCAAGCAGCGTGGCGGTCGCCTGTCTTACTCGGACAGGGACGGCGCCGCGCGGGACTTGTCGAACGTGCAATCGCTGAATTCTCCGACGCCGTCCGTGTCAAAGGTAATGATGTGAGTGGAATCTTTGATAACGAGGAGTGAGCCATGACAGTTCTTGACGGAAAGAGAAAACTGATCGCGATCGTTGCCGCGTCTTCGCTTGCGGTGGGCGCGGTCGCCGCGGCGATCGTGACCGAGGTTGTCTCGCGTGCCCCGGCGGTTGCGCCGCCGGACGCCGCGGCGGCAGCCCAGGCCCCGGAGGCGCCGCCCACCGCGCCGGCCCCCATTCCTAAGCGGCTGGCGACGAAGGCGCGCGTTCCCGTGGCTCCGGTGGCGAGCGCCGAAGCGACACCGCCGGCTCCGCCCGCGCCGCCTGCCGCTTCGTCATGCACGAATTGCGGCGTTGTGGAATCCATTGCAAGCTTCACGGAAAAAGGCCCCGCTTCCGGCGGCGGCGCCGTGGCCGGCGGCCTGCTCGGCGGCATTCTCGGTCATCAAGTCGGTCAAGGCCGGGGCAAGGAGCTCGCGACCGTGGCCGGAGTCGTCGGCGGCGCCCTGGCCGGCAACGAAATCGAGAAAAACTCCCACAAGGTGACGCGCTACCACGTGGCGGTTCGTATGAGCGATGGTACCGAGCAACTCTTCACTCTCGATGCCGCTCCCAGTCTCGCGGCGGGTGACCACGTGGTGATCGTCAACGGCGCACCGGCGCGGGAGTGAGGCAATGAATGCTTTGCAAAAGTTTACCAAGCGGAATCGTTGACGAGGTCAACTGGCCTGCGTCCACGGCGTTGTAGTTTCATACCGGAACGGAAGACTTCGTGAATATTGAGGAATCCCACCATGAAAATGACCAAGACGATAACCTGGGCGCTCGCGTTCTCCATCCTGACCGCGTCACTGTCAGCCGTCGCCGATCGCGACGACCACCACGATCAGGGTGGGCATGACAGTCGAGGAGAATGGCACGGCGACATCCGGCATTTCAGCGACCACGATATGCAGCGTTGGCGCGGCGGTCATTGGACCCACGGGTACCATGACGGCCACCTGGGCTGGTGGTGGGTCGTCGCCGGCTTGTGGTACTTCTACCCGCAGCGGGTTTATCCCTATCCCGATCCGTACACGCCGCCGCCCGTCGTAGTCATGCCGACTCAGCCGGCAACGGCACCGACCCCGCCGCCAGCGCAATACTGGTATTACTGTGATGCGGTCAAGGGCTACTACCCCTATGTGCAGTCGTGCCCGCGCGGCTGGCGAATGGTGCCGGCGACGCCGTCCGGTGCGCCGGGTCAATAGATTCGTGAGGGAGCGTGGCGATGAATCTGCGCAATACGATTCTAGGCGCGACGTTGAGCGTGATGCTGGCCGGATGTGCGTCTATACCGACCGGGCCGAGCGTGGCGGTCATGCCTGGACCTGGCAAGCCATTCGATCAGTTCCAGGCGGACAACGCGATCTGCCGGCAGTTCGCGGAACAGCAAATCGGCGTCAATCCGAATAAGGTTGCGCAGGAACAGGTGCTGACCGGCGCGGCGGCCGGAGCGGCGCTGGGCGCGGCATCCGGCGCGCTCATGAATCACGGACACGAGGGCGCAACCGAGTCCATGGCCGGGGCGGGCTTGATCGTTGGCTCAGCCGCCGGCGCCAGCGCCGCAAACGCCAGCACCATGACCCTGCAGGGCCGCTATGATATCGCCTACGAGCAGTGCATGTACGCCAAGGGCAACCTGATTCCAGGGTACCCGGCGCCGCGTTACTCAGCGCCGCCACCGCCTCCGCCGGCGCGTTAAATCGAATTCTTCAAATTTAAGCAAGCATAGCGTCGTGGCGCGCGCGGGTTTCACGTGCTGAAAAGCCGCGATAGCGGATGACGCGTGCCGGCGCATTGCCCGATATAATCAGCCGTCATGTTTCCCGTGCGGCGCCTCTTCACCCAACCTTGACTATTCTTCTTTGTAGCCCCGGTGCGAGCCCGCAAGGGCCGGAACCCGGAGATTCGTGTGTCTATCCCGGACTGGCGGAGTCCATCTCTGGACTCCGCCTTTCCGTTCGGTGTTTATGCAGGTCTCGATGGTGAAGACTTATTTTTTGGCGGCGCTGGCGTCGGCGGTCTGCTTTTTTGCGGCGACTGTGGCAGCGATCAGGCCGGCTGCTGCCGCGGAACCGCTGACGCTGGACGAGTACTTCGCCGCCGCGCTCAAGCGCAGCGAAGTGGTGGCGAACCAGGTCGAGCTGATCCGCCAAGCCGAGGAACGTTACAAGCAGGCGAACGCCGCGCTCTATCCCACCGTCAGCGGCGTCGCCTCGCAGCTGCGGCAGGACCCGATACCCGCGGGCGAATCCGATACGTCGACTTTCGCCAACCGGCAATCGCTGACCAAGCTATCCGCGACCCAGCCGCTGTTCCGCGGGTTCCGCGAATTCGCCGCGCTGCGGCAGACAAAAGCCCTGATGGGAGCGCAGAGTCAGGATTACCTTGCCGCGCGCACGCAACTCTTCAAGGACGTGGTGCGAAATTTTTACACTATCCTGTTGCTCGAGCAGGACCTGCACAACTTCGACGCCGAAATCGGGCAGAACCTCGATCGCGAGAAAGAGCTGAACGCCCGGGTCCGCATCGGCCGCTCGCGCGTCGGCGAGGTGCTGACCGTGCAAGCCACCATCAGCACCCTGCGCGCCCAAGTGGAACAGTTGCGCGGCCAGCTCAGCACGACGCGCGAGGCGTTCGCATTTCTCAGCGGACTTGACCCGTCGACACCGTTGCGCGACACCGAGAACGCGCCCTCCACGGTGGAACCCATCGACGTTTATCTGGAACGGCTGCCGCTGCGCCCGGAAGTGAAAGCGGGGCAACAGCGCTTGACCGCCGCGCAGGAGAACGTGGCGGTGGCCCGCGGCGCCTATCTGCCGTCGGTCGACTTGAACGCCAACCGTTACCTGAACCGGACCGGTCCGCTGCAGGATTCCGCGTGGGATGTCGAGATCGCGCTGTCGGTGCCGATTTATACCGGCGGTCTGCTGCAATCGAAGGTCAGCGAAGCGGTGTCACAGCAGACGCAGGCGGAATTGAACCTCAGCCTGGCGCGCCGCCAGGCGGAAGAGGAAATCCGCTCCACCCATCAAAGCGTCGTGTACGATCAGCTGCAGGTCATCGCCATGGAAAAGGCCACCGAGGCAGCGCAGAAGAATTACGACGCCCAGCGGCATGACTATCGTCTGGGTCTGGTGACCAACCTGGACGTGCTGCAGGCGTTGACCGCGTTCCAGGAGAATCAGCGGTCGCTCGATCTCGCGCGCTACACCGCCAAACTCGACTACCTGACGTTGCAGGCTGCCGCCGCGCGTCGCCCCTCGCCGCCGGACGAGGCAGCGCCGTGATCCTGCCCGAAATCGCCATCCGCCGCCCGGTGTTTGCCTGGATGCTGATGGCCGGGCTGATCCTTTTCGGGCTGATCTCAGCCTCGCGCATGGGCATCAGCCAGCTGCCCGACGTGGATTTCCCGGTGGTCACCGTCACAGTGGATTACCCCGGCGCTGCGCCGGAGGTGATCGAATCCAACGTCGTCGACGTGATCGAGGACGCGGTCATGACGGTCGAGGGCGTGCGCAGCGTGTCCTCGACGTCGCGCTACGGCACGGCGTCGATCAGCGTCGAGTTCGATCTCGGTCGCAACATCGCCGACGCGCTGCAGGAAGTCCAGAACAAGGTGGCCGCCGCGCAACGGCTGCTGCCGAACGACATCGACCCGCCGGTCATCAGCAAGACCAATCCCGAAGACCAGCCGATCCTGTGGATGTCGCTGACCAGCGACCAGGCGTCGCTGCGCGAGATGATGCGTTACGTCAAGGACACGCTCAAGGACCGGTTCTCGTCGGTGTCGGGCGTGGGCGAGATCCTGCTGGGCGGATACGTCGAACCCAACCTGCGCGTGTGGGTGTCGGGGCGCCAGCTCAACCGCTACGAGCTGGCGGTCTCCGACGTGCTGAACGCCATCCAGAGCGAGCACGCCGAGCTGCCCGCCGGGCAAATCGTCACCGGGCCCAAGGAATACGACGTGCGCACGCTCGGCGAGGCGCGCACCCCGGAGGAGTTCAGCCAGATCGTCGTCAACCGGCGCGGCAACGAGCCGGTGTACACGCGCCTGTTCCTGAACCAGATGGCGACGGTGGAGGACGGGCTGGACGACATCCGCCGCATCTCGCGCACCGACGGCCAGCGCTCCGTCGGCATCGGGATCCGCAAGCAGCGCGGCTCGAACGCGGTGGCGGTGTCGCACGCCGTCAAGGAGCGCATGGCCGAGGTTGCCAAGGAGTTGCCGCCGGGCATGCAGATCGGCGTGAACTTCGACACCACCCAGTTCATCGAGGATTCGGTGAACGAGTTCAAGTTCATGCTGGTGCTGGCGGCGGCGGTCACCTCGCTGGTGTGCTGGCTGTTCCTCGGCAGCTGGACCGCCACGTTCAACGTGCTCCTGGCGATTCCGACCTCGATCATCGGCACCTTCATCGTGCTCTATTTCTTCGGTTTCACGCTCAATACCTTCACGCTGCTCGGCCTGAGTCTCGCGGTCGGCATCGTGGTGGACGACGCCATCATGGTGCTGGAGAACATCGTGCGCCACCAGGAGCGGGGCGAGAACCGCGTGCAGGCGGCCCTGACCGGCTCGCGCCAGATCACCTTCGCGGCGCTGGCGGCGACGCTGGCGGTAGTCGCGATTTTCCTGCCGGTGGCGTTCATGAGCGGCGTGATCGGGCGGTTCTTCTTTCAGTTCGGCATCACCATGACGGCTGCGGTGCTGCTGTCCCTGCTCGAGGCGCTGACGCTGACCCCGATGCGCGCCTCGCAGTTCGTCCAGGCCGGCAACCGCACGACGCGTATCGGCCGCGCGGCCGGCGCGACCTTCCAGGGACTCGCCCGGGTGTACCGCAAACTGCTGGAATCGGCGCTGCGACACCCATGGAAGATCGTCCTGGCTTCGCTGACTTTCTTCGTGCTGTCGCTCGTCGCCTACCAGCACGTCAACAAGGAATTCATGCCGGTGCAGGACCAGGGCATTTTCATCGTGCAAGCCCAGACGCCGGTCGATTCCTCGCTCGAATACACGGACGCCAGAACCCGCGAGGCGGAGAAGTTCTTCGCCTCGCGGCCTGAAATACGGCGCTACTTCGTGGCGATCGGCGGCTTCGGCGTCGGCGGGCAATCCAACCTCGCCAACATGTTCGTCAGCATGAAGCCGAAGGGGAGCCGCGGCATCGACCCGCAGGCCGGTCACGAATTGAGTCAACAGGAACTGATGGACGTGACGCGCACGGCCTTGCGCAATGTCGGCTTCAAGGTGTCGATCCAGGACCTGTCGCAGCGCGGCTTCACCGCGTCGCGCGGCTTTCCGGTGGAATTCGCGATCCAGGGGCGAAACTGGGACAAGCTGGTGGGTTATTCCGAGACCATCATCGACAAGCTCAACGCCACCGGCCTGGTGACCGACACCGACAGCGATTTCCTCCTCGGCAAACCCGAAGTCCGCATCATCCCGGATCGCGCGCGCGCCGCGGCGCGCGGCGTGAGCATCGAGTCGATCGCGCAGACGGTCAACGCCATGATCGGCGGCGTCGTCGCCGGCCAATACACCTCCGAGGGCCATCGCTACGACGTGCGCCTGCGCCTGCGCGACAAGGACATGGACCGCGTCGACCAGGTGAAGCAGCTCTACGTGCGCAACAACCGCGGCGAGCTGGTGCGGCTGACGGACGTCGTGCAGGTGAAGGAGGGCAAGGCGCTGGCGCAGATCAACCGCTACGACCGCGAGCGCTCGATCAAAATCTTCGCCAACGTCAGGACCGGCAAGTCGCAGCAGGAGGCGCTGGCCAAGGCGCGCCAGATCGCGCGCGAGGTCATGCCGCCGGACTACAAGGTGCGCTTCGTCGGCGGTTCGCAGGCGTTCCAGGAATCGTTCGCGAGCCTGTGGTTCGTGCTGGTGCTCGGCATTATCGTGGCGTACATGGTGCTGGCCTCGCAGTTCAACAGCTTCGTCCATCCGTTCACCGTGCTGATGGCGCTGCCGTTCAGCATCTCTGGGGCGCTGCTGACGCTGCTCATGTTCGGCCACTCCATCAACATCTTCAGCTTCATCGGGCTGATCCTGCTGATGGGCATCGTCAAGAAGAACTCGATCCTGCTGGTGGACTTCACCAACCAGGTGCGCGCCCGCGGCGGCGTGACCGTGCGCGACGCGCTGCTCGAGGCCTGCCCGATCCGGCTGCGACCGATCCTTATGACCTCGTTCGCCACCATCGCCGCGGCGCTGCCGCTGGCGCTCGCCATCGGCCCCGGCGCCGAGCTGCGCGCGCCGATGGCGATCGCGGTAATCGGCGGCGTGCTGGTGTCGACGCTCTTGACCCTGTTCGTGGTGCCGTGCGTGTACGAGCTCCTGGCGCGCTTCGAGCGCAGCCGCACGGCCGTGGAGCGGCGCAAGCAGGAAATCGAGCAGGCCACGAGCGCGCCGAACTGAACGCCGGTTTGCCGTTCGGCACACCCTGGCGCGCACGAAAGCCGGCGCCGCGCGTCCCCCCGGGGGCGCGTGCACCGCGACCGCGCGCGACGCCGTCGTCGGGACTCAGGCGGCGTGGCGTCGCTCTTCCCGGAAGATCTTGCTAAGTTGATCGCGCAGTTCTGGCGAGTCGGTGTGTCCGTGAACCGCGACGGCGTGCTGCACCGCCGCTTCCAGCAGCTCCTCGTCGCTGTCGGCGAAGATCGCGACGGTGCAATTCATCTCGCTCGGGTACTCACGACAATCGATGAATTTCCTGGCCATGGCTCCTCCTGTCTCGTCTGCAACGAATGAATGAAGGCATGCATGTGGAACGGACCCGAAAGCGGACAACCGGGTCCGGTATCACGCTATACCCGGGTGTCGGAACGTGTCAACGATGCCCCCGGATTTTACAGGGTTGCGACCGGTTTTCGTCGCATGGCGCAAAAAACTGCACGAGCCGTTTCATGAAAACCGTGCGAGCGTGAGGCCTTCGAGATCGATTTCCGGTTCGCGTCCCGAAACGATATCCGTCGTGACTCGGCCGGCGCCGCAGGCCATGGTCCATCCGAGTGTGCCGTGTCCGGTGTTGAGGACAAGGTTCTTATAAGGAGTGGGTCCCAGCAGCGGCGGATTGTCCGGCGTCATCGGTCGCAGCCCGCACCAGTAGCGCGCTTGCGCGAGATCGCCGGCGCCGGGAAACAGTTCGCCGATTACGTGCGTGATGGTGGCGCAGCGCGCCGGCCGCAGTCGAAGATCGTAACCCGCCAGTTCCGCGGTGCCGGCGCCTCGCAGCGTGTTGCCCAGGCGCGTGACCACGATTTTGTAGGCGACATCGGTGAGCGTGCCCGCGGGCGCGGCGTTCGCATCCTCGATCTCGATCGTCGCGGAGTACCCTTTGACCGGATAGACCGGCAGCCGCACGCCGACCGGACGCGCGAGCAGCGGCGAATAGCTGCCGCAGGCGAGCACGTAGGCGTCGGCGCTCAGCTCGCCCTGATCGGTGTCGACGCGCGCGAGCCGATTGCCGTCCGCGACCAGGCGTTCGATTTTCGTCGAGAGCGTGAACCGCACGCCGTTTTTTTCCGCGAGTTGCGCCAACCGGCGGGTGAACTGCAGGCAATCGCCGGACTCATCCTCGGGCAGGAGCAGGCCGCCGGCGATCTTTTCCTGCGCCGCGCGCAAGGCCGGTTCGTGCGCGACGCATGCCGCGCGGTCGAGCATCCGGCAGGGCACGCCCCAGCGTTGCAACAATGCCGCTTCCGGCCAAGCCTGTTCCAGTTCGCGCGCCGTGCGATACAGCTCGAGCACGCCGCTGGCGCGCTCATCGTAGCGAATACCGGTCTCGCGCCGCAGCGCCGCCAGGCATTCGTGACTGTAGCGTGACAGGCGCAGCATGCGCTCGCGATTGACGGCATAGCGCGCGTGCGTGCAGTTGGCGAGCATCCGGAACAGCCATGTCCACAGCGCGGGGTCGAGACGCGCCCGCAGCACCAGCGGTGAATGCGGCCGCAGCATCCATTTCAGGGCCGTGAGCGGGATGCCGGGCGCGGCCCACGGTCCGCCCGCCCCCCACGACACCTGGCCGCCGTTGGCGAGGCTGGTCTCCATCCCCGGTTCCGGCTGCCGGTCGACGACCGTGACCTCGTGGCCCGCGCGATTGAGATACCAGGCGCTGGTGACGCCGACGACGCCGCTGCCGAGGACCAGGACTTTCATGGGAATGGGTGGACTTGCCAGCGCAAGGAAGCTGTGAGGGGATATATATCAGACTCGCGCCGCGATAGCACCTGCGGCGCGGCGGAATTCGCGCCGGACACGACGCCGGAATTGCCGGCCGGCCCCGCTGTTTTCGGCGCCGGTCATCAGTGCGCCGGTCAGCGAACTTCGCGGCGGATCGGTTATCCGAGTAATATAGCCCGGTGATTTATCAGCGCGGTTGGTGGCGACAAGTTCCTGGACGGAAAACCACACTGGCGGAAAAATCATGCGGTTCGAACAAGACGAACACGTTGCCTTCCTCCGCGGATTCCTGCAGCGACCGCAGCAGGTGGGATCGGTCATTCCGAGCTCGCGTTTTCTCGAACGCCGGCTGGTGGACCTTGCCGACCTCGAGACCGCCACGACCGTGGTCGAATTGGGTTCCGGCACCGGCGGCACCACGCGCGCGATACTGCACGCCATGCGCGCTGACGCCAGGCTGCTGAGCATCGAAATCAATCCCGAGTTTCACGCCTTCCTCCGGCGCATCTGCGATCCACGGCTGGTTTTCCACCTCGGCAGCGCCGTGGAACTGCGCGAGATCATGCGCCGGCACGGACTGGCGCAAGCCGACGCGGTGATCTCCGGGATTCCGTTCTCCACCATGGACCGCGATTCGGCGATACGGATTCCGGAAGCGATTTCGTCGGTACTGGCGCCGGGGGGGCGCTTCGTCGCCTATCAGGTGCGGCGTCGCATCGAATCGCTGTGCCGGCCGCACCTCGGCGAGGCTCGGGCGGCGCTGGAGTTTCTGAATATTCCGCCGATATGGGTTTATCGCTGGCAGAAAACGCGCGGCAACCGGCAGCACGAGTGAGCTGCCGTCACGCCGTCACGGGCGCGGCGTCCACGGCACGGTTCACGCCATGCGTTTCGAGGAATTCAGCGAGAGCACGCGCGGTGTGAGAACCGTGGCGGCGACGGGCCACGGCTTCGGGCGCGCCCTGCGCCACGATGCGCCCGCCGCCGTCACCGCCCCCGGGCCCGAGGTCGATGATCCAGTCGGCCTCGGCGATGACGTCCAGATTGTGCTCGATGACGACCACGCTGTTGCCGGCGCCGACGAGCCGGTGCAGCACGCGCGTGAGCTTCTCGACGTCGGCCATGTGCAGACCGATGGTGGGTTCATCGAGGACGTAAAGGGTCTGCGTGCGCGTGAGCAGCCGCGCCTTGCCGCGTGAGCGCGCCGTCAGCACCGTTTCGGCCGGGCGGGCCTTGGCGAGCTCGGTGACCAGTTTGATGCGCTGCGCCTCGCCGCCCGAGAGCGTCGGGCTCGGCTGGCCGAGCGTGATATATCCCAGGCCGATGTCCTGCATCAGCCGCAACGCATGACGTATGCGCTCGTGCGCGGCGAAGAATTCGACGGCCTCGTCGACGTTCATCGCCAGCACCTCGGCGATGGTTCTGTCCTTGTAGCGCACCATGAGTGTCTCGGCGTTGAAACGCGCGCCGGCGCAGGCTTCGCAGGCCACGGTGACGTCGGGCAGGAAACTCATTTCGACGGTCTTGAGACCCTGACCTTCGCAGACCTCGCAGCGTCCGCCGCCGACGTTGAACGAGAAGCGGCTCGGCCCGTAGCCGCGCAGCCGCGCCTCCGGGGTTTCGGCGTAGAGACGGCGGATGTTGTCCCAGAAACCGACATAGGTCGCGGGGCAGGAGCGCGGCGTCTTGCCGATCGGGGTCTGGTCCACCTCGAGCACGCGCTGGACGTTCTCGGCGCCCTTGATTTCGCGGCATCCGGAAAAAGGGGTCGGAGTCGAAGTGTGACTCCGACCCCTTTTTCCTTTTGGCGCCGCGAGCAGGCGCTTGAGGTTGTCGTGCAGCACGTGCCGCAGCAGCGTGCTCTTGCCGCTGCCGGAGACGCCGGTGACGCACACCAGCCGGCCAAGCGGAACCGTGACGTCGAGGCTTTTGAGGTTGTGCATGGACGCGCCGCCGATTTCGAGCGCCGGATCGCCCGGGGCGAACCCGCGCCGTGGCATCAGCGGATGGGCGAGCGGCTGCGCCAGGCAACGGCCGGTGGCCGATTCCCCGCTGCGCATCAGGTCTTCCACGGCGCCTTCGGCCACGATGCGCCCGCCGTTTTTGCCGGCGCCGGGGCCGAGGTCGATCACGTGCCGGGCGCGGCGGATGGTTTCCTCGTCGTGCTCCACGACCACCACGGTGTTGCCCTTGCGTTCGAGACTCTCGAGTGTGTCGAGCAGTTTCAGGTTGTCGCGGTGGTGCAGACCGATCGTGGGTTCGTCGAGGATGTAACACACGCCGCGCAGGTTGGAGCCGAGCTGGGACGCGAGACGGATGCGCTGCGCCTCGCCGCCCGAAAGCGTCGGCGCGGAGCGGTCGAGCGTGAGGTAGTTCAATCCGACCTGCTTGAGAAATTGCAGTCGCGTCCGCAGCTCCGGCAGGATATCGCGCGCGATCTCGGCGGCGCGCCCCTTGAGCCGCAGCCGTGCGAAAAATTTCTCCGCCGCTTCCACCGGCAGCGCGGCAATATCGGCGATGTTGCGGTCCTCGAGGCGCACCGCCAGCGCCGTCGGGTTGAGGCGCTTGCCGGCGCAGGCGGGACAGGCGCGCTCGCCGCCCTCCCACCAAGCGTTCCACCAGATTTCCTCGCCGGTCTGCTCTTTATCGAAGCCTGACATCAGCAGCCCGGTGCCGTAACACCGCTCGCACCAGCCGTGCTTCGAGTTGTACGAGAACAGCCTGGGGTCGAGTTCGGGAAAGCCGCGGCCGCAGCCGGGGCAGGCGCGTTTGGTCGAGAAAGTGGACTCGTTCCCGTCGGCGGCGATCTTGACCGTGTCCTTGCCGAGGTCGAGCGCGCGCTGCAACAGCGCGCGCAGCCCGGCTTCCGTCTTGGCGCTCACCGTGATGTCGCCGACCGGCAGTTCGATGCTGTGTTCCTTGAAACGCGCCAGCCGTGGCCACTGGCTCGTGTAGGTCGCCTTCCCGTCGACGCGCAGGAACTCGAAGCCCTTGGCCAGCGCCCATTTGGCGAGGTCGGTGTAATAACCCTTGCGCGCCGCGACCAGCGGCGCCAGCACTTCGATCTTGCGGCCGCGATAGTCGCGCAGCAGGCGCGCCAGGATCGCTTCCGGCGTCTGCGCCTCGATCGGGATGTCGCAGTCGGGGCAGTACTGGGTGCCGAGCTTCACGAACAGCAGCCGCAGGAAATGGTAGATCTCCGTCATGGTCGCGACCGTGCTCTTGCGCCCGCCGCGGCTGGTGCGCTGCTCGATCGCGACCGTCGGCGGGATGCCGAAGATCGCGTCG
>DASPRK010000061.1:0-9644 GCA_035624495.1 Methylomirabilis sp. (SeqCode)
CAGCGCGCCTGGTGCGTCGGCGATAAAACAAAGGCTGGTCACGGCGGTGACAAAATCATAGGTGCCGTCAGCCACCGGCAACGCCGTGGCAGAGCCACGCAGATAATCCACCCCGCCGCCGAGGCGACGCGCAAAATCCAGCATCGCCGGATCAGGATCGATTCCGGCAACCCGCAGGCCGGTCGCGAAGCGCCGACTGAAATGGCCCGTGCCGCAACCGACGTCGAGCAACGTGCTGTCGGCCGGCGGTGCCAGCAGTCGCATCATCAGATCGAATTCGCGCTCGGCGATCCAAGTTCCGCGCGCCGTTTGATACCACGCCTCGTACTCGTTCGGGTCCATGCTGGCTTGACCGGCTGCTCAGGCCGGGTGTGTCATTGTCGGGTATTTTCCTTCTCGACGGTAAAACCGTGCCGTTGCCAGCCGGTCATGCCATCGTCCACCAGCAACGCCTGCTCGAATCCGGCGTTGCGCAGGACGCTTATCGCATTACCAGACATGCGATTGGTGCCGCAGATCACGGCCAGCGGAGTGTGGCGATGCACTTCGAGCTCGGACAGCCGTTTGGGCAGTTCCTCGAGCGGGATGTTGAGCGAGCCGGGGATGTGACCGAGCTCGCCGGTATAATCCTTGGCGGGGCGCACGTCGAGTACGGCAACGTCGTCGTGCCGGTCGAGTCGTTGCTTGAGCTCCGCGCTGGAAATCTTCCCGGTGGTCGTTGCGGCTGCGCCGCGCAGCCGCTTCACCAGGCTCGGCAGGAACACGACCACGCTAACCAGCGTCAGCGCCAGCAATCCTTTCTGGATCACGCCCTCGCCGCCGGCGACCGCCTCGCGCCCGGCGTAGCCGAGATAGGTGTAGGCGAGCGCGCCGGGGAACATGAACACATAGGAACCGACGACGTAGGCGAGCAGGCCGATGCGCGTGAGCCCGAGCGCGTAGTTGAGCAGGTTGAACGGGAACAACGGCACCAGCCGCACGAACGCGATGAAGCGCCAGCCCTCCTGCTCCACACCTTCAATAAGTTGCTTCGTCCAGCCGCCCGCCTTGCGATGCACCCAGTCGGAGGCGAGATAGCGCGCAATCAGGAACGCCACGGTGGCGCCCACGGTAGCGCCAGTGAGACTGTAGAGCGTGCCCCACACCGGGCCGAAGAGTGCACCGCCGGCGAGAGTGATCGCCGAGCCGGGCAGGAACAACACGGTAGCAATGGCGTACGCGGCCATGTAGAGCAGCGGACCAAGCGCGCCAGCTGACTTCACCCAACTTTCGAGCGCCGTGACGTTCAGCAGATTGCGATACGCATAAGCAAGAATGATCGCCGCTGCGAGCGCGACGAATAACGCGATGCGATTCAGCGCCCGGCGGTTCATGGCTTGCGCTCCCAGCTGCGGCGGTTGATGGCGTAGCCGGTGACGCGCCCGAGGAACGGCAGGATCAGCATGCCAGGCAAGTCCGTGGCGATCTTCGGCGCGCGATAGTCGCGGATTCCGATGGTCATGGCCTCGTGCCCGGCGTCGGGCTGGGCCTTGTAGGTGCCGAAGACGCGATCCCAGAGTGACAGGTTGAAACCGAAATTGCTGTTGGTCTCATGGTCCTCGATCGAGTGATGCACCCGGTGCATGTCAGGCGTGACGATGAACAGCCGCAGCACGCGATCGAGCCCGGTAGGCAGGCGCAGATTGCCGTGATTGAACATGGCGGTGGCGTTGAGCAGCACCTCGAAGATGATCACCGCCACGGCCGGCGCACCGATGACCGCGATGACCGCGAACTTGATGAACATGGACAGCAGGATCTCGATCGGGTGGAAGCGCGCGCCGGTGGTGACGTCGAAGTCGAGATCGGCGTGGTGCATGCGATGCAGCCGCCACAGAGCTGGCACGGCGTGGAACATGACGTGTTGCAGGTAGATCGCGAAATCGAGAATGACGACGGAGGCGAGGACGGCGAACCAGATCGGGGCAGCAAAATTGTTGAACACGCCCCAGCCGCGGCTCGCGGCCAGCACCGCGAAGCCCGCCGCCGTTATGGGCAGCAGCACGCGCACCAGCGCACTGTTCAGGGACACGATGCCGAGGTTGCTCGCCCAGCGGCGCGGTTTGGAAACCGTGAGCGGCCGGCGCGGGAAGGCAATTTCCGCGAGTGCCACGGCCACGAGGACCCCGAAGAACGCCCCCAGCCGGATTGTCAGTTCGTTTTGCAGTAGGGCTTGCAGCAAATTCTCTCCCGGGGAACTAAACTGTTATAAGTGTTATAAGTGTTATAAGTGTTTGAAAAAATGAATGACTATAATACAATTCAATTAATTGATTGAATACTATAGTTACGTGCTTGGGCATGTCAAGACAAAGCCTGAAGAAACAGCTTTACAGCCAGATTGCGCGCATCGGCAAGGCGGCCTGTCACGGCCACCGGCTTGAACTCCTGGAATACTTGGCGCAGGGCGAGCGCACGGTCGATGCGCTCGCCAAACTCACCGGGCTGTCGGTCGCGAACGCTTCGCAGCACCTGCGCGTTATGCGCCACAGCGGCCTCGTGACTGCGCGCAAGGAGGGGCTGTACGTTTATTACCGCCTCGCCGACGACGAAGTCATCCGGTTGCTCATCAGCATGCGCAAGCTCGCCGAGTCGCAGCTCGCCGAAGTGGAGCAACTGGTCCGCTCCTATCTCACCGTGAAGGACGATCTCGAAGCGGTGCCGCGGTCGGAGCTGCTGGAACGAGTGCGCAACGGTTTGGCGATCGTCGTCGATGTCCGTCCGCCGGAAGAGTATGCCGCCGGTCATGTTCCCGGCGCCGTCAATATCCCGCTCAAGGATCTAGAACAGCGTCTCAAGGAATTGCCGCGCGAACAGGAGATCGTGGCCTATTGTCGCGGTCCGCATTGCGTGCTCGCCTTCGATGCCGTGGCGCAACTGCGTGCGCAAGGATTCCACGCGCGCCGCCTGGAAGACGGTTTCCCCGAATGGCGCGAGGCCGGGCTGCCGGTCGAGAAAACCGCGGCAGACGTTTCAGCAACGCGCGAATAATCCGGACGCACCAACAATTCCGCTCACCGGCCCGCAAAAGTGGCCGATGAGCACCCTCTTATTTGCCATTCCTTCATTTAGGCGTCGTAATACAGCATGAACTCGTAGGGATGCGGGCGCATGCGCACTGCGTCGCATTCGTGCTTGCGCTTGTACTCGATCCAGGTTTCGACCACGTCGGCGGTGAATACGTCCCCGTGCATCAGAAACTCGCGGTCGCGCTCGAGCGCATCGAGCGCCGCCTCGAGCGAGGCCGGGCAGCTCGGCACCTTGGCCAGCTCCTCGGGCGGCAGGTCGTAGATGTTCTTGTCGAGCGGTTCGCCCGGGTCGATCTTGTTCTGGATGCCGTCAAGCCCGGCCATGAGCATGGCGGCGAATCCGAGATACGGATTGCACGACGGATCGGGGAAACGCACCTCGATGCGCTTGGCCTTGGGGCTCGGCGTGTACATCGGGATGCGCACCGCGGCCGAGCGGTTACGCGAGGAGTAGGCCAGGTTCACCGGCGCCTCGTACCCCGGCACCAGGCGCTTGTATGAATTGGTCGTCGGCGCCACAAAGGCGCACAGCGCCGCCGCGTGTTTCAGAATGCCGCCGATGTACCACAGGCACAGATCGGTGAGGCCGGCGTACTCGTTGCCGGCGAACAGCGGCTTGCCGTTCTTCCACAGCGACTGGTGCGTGTGCATGCCGCTGCCGTTGTCGCCGAACAGGGGCTTGGGCATGAAGGTCACGGTCTTGCCGTAGCGCAGCGCCACGTTCTTGGTGATGTACTTGTACATCATCATCTTGTCGGCCATGCGCGTGAGCGAGTCGAACAGCAGGTCGATCTCGGCCTGGCCGGCGGTGGCGACTTCGTGGTGCTGCTTCTCCACGATAATACCGGCGCGTTCCATCTCCAGGATCATTTCGTTGCGGATGTCCTGCAGCGAGTCGGTCGGCGGCACCGGGAAGTAGCCTTCCTTGTGACGCGGCTTGTAACCGAGATTGATATGGCCGTTGCCGTCGCCGCGGCCGGAATTCCAGATGCCCTCCTCGGACTCGACGTGGTAATAACCCTCGTGCGCGTTCTGGTCGTAGCGCACGCCGTCGAAAATGAAGAACTCGGCTTCGGGTCCCATATTGGCGGTGTCCGCGATGCCGGTGCGTTTGAGATATTCCTCGGCCTTCTGGGCGATGTGGCGCGGGTCGCGCGAGTACTTCTCGTGCGTGATCGGATCGACGATGCTGCACACCATGGACAGTGTGGTCTTGCTGCCAAAGGGATCGATCACCGCGGTTTCCGGGTCGGGCACTACCAGCATGTCGCTTGCGTGAATCGCCTGCCAGCCGCGGATGCTGGAGCCGTCGAAGCCGAGACCCTCCTCGAAGATCTCCGGCGTCGCCTGGCTGGTCGGAATGGTGAAGTGTTGCCAGGTGCCGGGAAAATCGCCGAACTTGAGGTCGACGACCTGGACGTCTTTCTCAGTAATGAGCTTGAGTACCTCCTGCGTGTTCATGGGAACCTCCTTGCGCCATGGGCATGGCCTGTCGTGGAACCCGGACGTCGCGGCGAAAGCGTGGAACAGACTGAGCGCGCTCGCACCGACCGGGCGATTGCGTAGGGGAAATCATCCAAAACCCTCGGCGGCGAAATGGGGGGAAGACAAGCGCCGACGGCCTCTCAAATATCCTGCGCCCGCGGCGTCGTTCCGGTCAAGGGCGGGTCATTAAGCGCGGTAATCCGCGGGCGCTTTGGTATCATGGCCGGGCCGGGCATCCGCGCACCGGCGTCATGACATGACCGATTCCGCTCAACACCTCTTCGATCTCGCCCAGGAAAAGATCCCGATCCCGCTGCGTGGCGGGGTGGAAAACTACTGGCACGGCCTGCGCGAGCAGCTGGCGCCGCTGCCGCACGCGGGCGTGGAAACCTGGCTGCCGGCGCTGCCCAAGGTATTCGCCGCCAGCGATTTCGTCGCGCGCGCCTGCGTGCAGCATCCGGGGCTGCTGCACGAGCTGGTCGAGACCGGTGACCTGTTGCGCGCTTACGGCGCCGGTGAACTCACGCGGCGCTTGGCGCGCGAGCTGGCCAACGTGGCCGACGAGGCCGCGCTCAAGGCGCGATTGCGCATGCTGCGCCGCCGCGAGATGGTGCGTATTGCCTGGCGCGATCTCGCGGGGCTCGCCGATCTCAGCGAGGTGATGGCCACGTTGTCGGAACTGGCCGACGCCTGCGTGCACGAGGCGCTCGACAAGCTGCACGCCTGGGCCTGTGCCAGATACGGCACGCCGCGCGGCGCGCACAGCCGCCAGCCGCAGTCGCTCGTGGTGCTGGGCCTCGGCAAGCTCGGCGGCGGCGAGCTCAATTTTTCCTCCGACATCGATCTCATCTTCGCCTATCCCGAAGAGGGCGAAACCGCGGGCGCACAGGTGCTCAGCAACCATGAATTTTTCATCCGTCTCGGCCAGTCGCTGATCGGCGCGCTGCACGAGAACACCGCCGACGGCTTCGTGTTTCGCGTCGACATGCGTCTGCGGCCGAACGGGGCGAGCGGTCCCCTGGCGCTGTCGTTCGACGCGATGGAACACTACTACCAGACCCACGGGCGCGAATGGGAGCGCTACGCCTTGATCAAGGCGCGCGTGATCGCCGGTGACCACATCGCCAGCAAGGAACTGCTCGCGCGCCTCAAGCCCTTCGTGTTCCGCAAATACCTCGACTACGGGACGCTCGATGCCATTCGCTCGATGAAAGCGATGATCGAGCGCGAGGTCGCGCGCAAAGGTTTGCAGACAAACGTCAAGCTCGGGCCCGGCGGTATTCGCGAGATCGAATTCTTGGCGCAAGCGCTGCAACTGATCCGCGGCGGGCGCGAGCCGGAGTTGGCCGAACCGGCGCTGCTCAAGGTGCTCCCGTGTCTGGCCGCGGGCGGACACATCACGCCGGAGGCGGAGCACGAACTGGCCGCGGCTTATGTGTTCCTGCGCAACACCGAGCACCGGTTGCAGATGGCGGACGACCGCCAGACGCAGGAGCTGCCAACCGACGAGAAGGAAAAACTGCGCCTCGCTTTCGCCTCGGGCTTCGCCGACTGGGCCAGGTTCGAAACAGCGCTCAACCGTCAGCGGCGCCGGGTGCACGAGTTGTTTTCGCAGATCTTCAGCGCGCCCCAGGGCGAGGCGACGCCGGAGGCGGAAGCCAAGGACAGTCTGCACGCGGTCTGGCTCCAGGCGGTCGAGCCCGACGCGGCGCGGCAGATTGTGGCCACGGCGGGCTACCGCGACCCGGACGCGGCGATCACGCTGCTCGATGGACTGCGTACCGGCAGCGCGTATGAAAGTTTCTCCGCCGAAGGCCGCGCGCGCATGGACCGGCTGGTGCCGCTGCTGCTCGCGGCCGCGGGCCTGAGCGCCGATCCGCCCACGACGCTGGCGCGCCTGGTCCATCTGCTCGAAGCGATCGGCCGGCGCTCGACGTATCTCGCGCTGCTGATCGAAAACCCGATGGCGCTGTCACAGCTCGTGAAGCTGCTTTCCGCCAGCCCGTGGATCGCCAACTGGATCGCGCAGCATCCGATTCTGCTCGATGAGCTTCTCGACCCGCGTAGCCTGTATGAACCGCTGACGCGTGAGCGTCTGGCGGATGAGCTGCGCCACCGCCTGGCGCATATCCCGGCCGAGGACGCCGAGCTGAAGATGGAGATTCTGCGCGAGTTCCGTCACGGGCATGTGATGCGGGTAGCGGCAGCGGCCTTGGGTCCGGGACTTGCGCCCGAGCAGGTCGGCGCGCATCTGGCCGCGGTCGCCGAAGTCGTCATCGGCGAGAGCCTGGAGCTCGCGCAACGCGCATTGATCGAAAAGCACGGCGCGCCGCACTGTCCGGGGCGGCACGCGCCGCCCGGCTTCGCCGTGATCGGTTACGGCAAGCTCGGCAGTTTTGAGCTCGGTTACGGCTCGGACCTCGACATGATTTTTCTTTACGAGGGCTGCGATGACGGCGCCACCGCCGGCCCGCGGGTGCTGGCGAATGAAGCGTATTTCGCGCGCCTCGGTCAACGCCTGATCCACGTGCTGACCACGCGCACCCCCGGCGGCATTCTGTACGAGGTCGACATGCGCCTGCGGCCAAGCGGCAAGAGCGGCCCGCTCGTGACGAGCCTGGCCGCGTTCCTCGATTATCAGCGCGATCACGCCTGGACCTGGGAGCATCAGGCGCTGGTGCGGGCGCGGCCGGTCGCGGGCAGCCCCGAGCTCGCACGTTCGTTCGCCCAGGCACGGCAGGAAATCCTGTGCCGGCCGCGCGACCCGGCCCGGCTCAAGGCCGAGGTGCGCGAGATGCGCGCCAAGATGGCCGCCGCCCAGGCGCCTGGCGAGCCGGGGCGGGCGGACGTCAAACACGACCCGGGTGGTATCGTCGATATCGAATTTATGGTGCAATACTGGGTCCTGCGGTGGGCGCACGAACATCCCGGGCTGACCCGCCACACGGACAATATCCATATCCTGGAAGCCCTGAGCACGGAAGGTCTGCTGGATTCCGGGCAGGCGCAGCTGCTGACAGAGGCTTACCGTCGCTATCTCTCCGTGGAGCACCGACTGAAGCTGATGGAGCGCGGCTCGACTGCCGATGCCGCGGAACTCGGTGATTGGCCGGCAAGGGTGCGGCGCATCTGGGATGCAACGTTTCAAGTCTGACGAGGAGTAGAGCGAAAATGTCGATGGCGGATCGTGACGGCTTCATCTGGTACGATGGCGAGCTCGTGCCATGGCGCGAGGCCACAACCCATGTGCTGACTCACACGCTGCATTACGGCCTGGGCGTGTTCGAGGGCGTACGCGCGTACAAGAGCACCAAGGGTCCGGCGATCTTCCGCCTGCAGGCGCACACCGACCGCCTGTTCCGCTCGGCGCATATCCTGGGAATGAAAATTCCCTATGACAAGAACGCCATCAACGAGGCCACGCGCGCCGCGGTGCGCGAGAACAAGCTCGAGAGCGCTTACATCCGCCCGATGTGCTTCTACGGGAGCGAAGGCATGGGCCTGCGCGCCGACAACCTCAAGGTGCACGTGATCGTGGCCGCCTGGTCCTGGGGCGCCTACCTCGGCGAGGACGGGCAGAAGAACGGCATCAAGGTGCGCACCGCCTCGATCAACCGCCATCACGTGAACATCACCATGTGCCGCGCCAAGGCCAACGGCCAGTATATGAACTCGATGTTGGCGTTGCGTGAGGCGCAGACCGCCGGCTGCGACGAGGCATTGCTGCTCGATACCGAGGGCTACGTTTCCGAGGGCAGCGGCGAGAACATCTTTATCGTGCGCGACGGCGTGATGTGCACACCCGATCTGACCTCGGCGCTCGACGGCATCACGCGCGCCACCATCGTGCAGCTGGCCAGCGAGCTCGGCATCAAGGTGGTCGAGAAACGCATCACGCGCGACGAGGTGTACATCGCCGATGAGGCGTTCTTCACCGGCACCGCCGCTGAAGTGACGCCGGTGCGCGAATTGGACGGTCGCACGATCGGGCGCGGCACGCGCGGCCCGGTCACCGAGAAGCTGCAGGCGCTGTATTTCGACGTCGTGCACGGTCGCAGCCACCAGCACCTCGAGTGGCTCACGCCGGTTTGAGGATTTTCTCTCTGCCTTCGGGAGAGGGTCAGGGTGAGGGGAAAATTGTTCATGACCGACACACAGACGCAGCAAATAAAGGAAATCCCGGCCAACGCGCAGAACCGCTACGAGGTCACGCGCGCCGATTTGCCGCTGTCCTGCCCCATGCCGGGCATGTCACTCTGGAATTCCCATCCGCGGGTGTACCTGCCGATCGAGGAAACCGGCCAGGAACGCTGCCCCTACTGCGGCGCGGTGTACGTGCTCAAGGAAGGTTGACGCGATACCGCGCTAGGCCGCGGTCGAGAGCGGCTTGCGCGCTTTGTGAATCCCCACCGTTCCACCCAGCACCGAATGGCCGGTGATCTGCGAGAAACCCAGTTCGGCGAGCAGGGTGGACAGTTCGTCCGTCGAATAGAACATGCGAATGGCCTGGATGAAATAGTTCCGGCATTTCAAGGAAGCCGGGCCGCTGCGGAACAGCCGGGGAATAATGCCCATGAGAATTTTCAGGTACAGGTAGTACATCTCCTCCACCAGCCGGTTGGCCGGCCGCAGCATGTCGCAGTGGTGGAAATGACCGCCGGGCTTGAGGACGCGGCTGATCTCCGAGAACACCTCGATGACGCGCAAGTGCCGCGTCGCCCATTGCAGCGTCACGACGTCGAAATAATTGTCCGGAAATGGGAGCTGATGCACATCGCATATGGAGTCCTTAATCTGGAATCCATGGCGCTGGGCGCGGTGTCGACCAACCTTCTGCATCGCCACGCTCCGGTCGACCGCGTAGACATCGAGCGCCGGTTGCCTCTTTAATAAATTGATGCCGATCACATTGGTGCCGGCGCACACGTCCAGCACCTTATGACCGGGGTGAATATCGATGGTGGAAATGAAACGGTCCCGCAGCCGGTTCAACAGGCCGAGGCTGGCGAAAATATTGGCGCGGTCGTAATAACGCGCCACGTCGGAAAACACGGCATCGAGATCGTTGGACCAGATCGGCTCGAATGCCTT
>DASPRK010000039.1:0-55645 GCA_035624495.1 Methylomirabilis sp. (SeqCode)
GCGCTCGTCCTGCAGCTGCTGATAAAAACAACGCTCGCGTCCGGTATGACAGGCGATGCCGCCCTGCTGTTCCACCAGCAGCAGCACCGCGTCGTTGTCGCAGTCGAGGCGGATGTCCCGGACCCGCTGCACGTGCCCCGATTCCTCGCCCTTGCGCCAGAGTTTCCGGCGCGAACGCGACCAGTACACCGCCCGCCCCTCTTTCGCGGTCGCCGCCAGCGCCTCGCGGTTCATCCACGCGAGCGTCAGCACCTTGCCGGTGCCGGCCTCCTGCGCGATCGCGGGCACGAGCCCATCGGCGCCCCACTTTACCGCATCAAGCCAGGATCCGCTCATGGCGAAATGATATCAGGAATGGGCGCGCCGATCCCCGGCGGCGGAAAAGGGGAATTACAGCCTGACTTCAATCCCGGCCGCGGCCAGGCGCTGCTTGGCCTGGTCCACGGTGTATTCGCCGAAGTGAAAGATGCTGGCCGCGAGCACGGCGTCGGCGTGGCCGGCGAGGATGCCGTCCACCAGGTGGTCGAGATTGCCGACCCCGCCCGAGGCGATTACCGGAATGCTCACGGCGTCGCACACGGTACGCGTGAGCGGCAAATCGAAACCGTCCCGCGTGCCGTCGCGATCCATGCTGGTCAGCAGAATCTCGCCGGCGCCGTACTCGGTCATTTTTTTCGCCCACGCCACGGCGTCGAGACCGGTCGCTGTTCGCCCGCCGTGCGTGAACACCTCCCACTTGTCCGGGCCGACCCGCTTGGCGTCGATCGCCACCACGATGCACTGCGAACCGAAATGATCCGAGGCCTCTTTCACGAATTCCGGGCGCGCCACCGCCGCGGTGTTGATTCCAACCTTGTCGGCGCCGGCATTCAGCATGCGCCGCACGTCCTCGACCTTGCGGATGCCGCCGCCGACGGTCAGCGGAATGAACACTTCGGATGCCATCGACTCGACCACGTGCACCATGGTTTCACGGTTGTCGGAACTGGCGGTGATGTCGAGGAAGATGATCTCGTCCGCGCCCTGCTCGTCGTAGCGGCGCGCGATCTCGACCGGATCGCCGGCGTCGCGGATTTCGACGAACCTGACGCCCTTGACGACGCGGCCGTTGTCCACGTCGAGGCAGGGGATGATGCGTTTAGCTAGGCCCATTTCTATATGATCATTTGCCGCTGAGGCGCAAAGACGCAAAGATTTTCGAATTTAAAAAAGAAAAGACTTTCTTCGCGCCTTGGCGTCTTTGCGGCGGAAATTATTACTTGCTCAGTTCATCCGCCAGCTTCTGCGCCGCGGCGAAGTCGAGCGTGCCCTCGTAGATGGCGCGGCCGGTGATGGCGCCGACGATGCCGGCGTCACCGGCGTCGCACAAGCGGCGGATATCGTCCAGGTTGGTGATGCCGCCGGAGGCGATCACGGGGATGGAAATGGCGTTCGCCAGCTTCACCGTCGCCTCGACGTTGACGCCGGTCATCATACCGTCGCGGCCGATGTCGGTGTAGACGATCGCGTCCACGCCCTCGTCCTGGAATTTCTTGGCGAGGTCGATAACGTCGTGCCCCGACAGCTTGGACCAGCCGTCGATCGCAACCTTGCCATCCCGGGCGTCCAGCCCGACGATGATGTGCCCGGGAAACTCGGCGCACACGTCGCTCACGAAGTGCGGCGCGTTCACCGCCTTGGTTCCGAGAATCACGTAGCGCGCGCCCATGTCGATGTAGGCCTGGATGGTGTCCTCGTCGCGGATGCCGCCGCCGACCTGCACCGGGACTTCCGGAAAGGCCGCGACGATCTCGCGGATCACTTCGGCGTTGACCGGCTTGCCCGCGCGCGCGCCGTTCAGATCGACCAGGTGCAGGCGGCGCGCGCCGGCCTTGACCCAGCGCTGCGCGACGTCGAGCGGCTTGTCGGAGAAGACGGTCACGTCGTCCATGCGTCCCTGGCGCAGGCGTACGCACTTGCCGTCCTTGATATCGATGGCTGGAATGATCAGCAGCGGCATACGTTCGGATGAATCCCGGTCGAGATGATAATGAATGTGATGTTAAACGAGGTTCTGGCGTTCAGTGGGTTCCGTTCCAGGACATGAAATTTTCCAGCAGGCGCAGTCCGCCGCGCTGGCTTTTCTCCGGATGAAACTGGACCGCGAAAATATTCGCATGCGCCGCAGCCGAGGTAAACCGCAGGCCGTACTCGGTTTCCCCGGCGATATCGACGGCGTCGGCCGAATCGGCGTAGTAGCTGTGCACGAAATAAAAGCGCGTGTCCTGAGGGATCCCGTTCCACAGCGGGTGCGCACCGGTCTGGTGCACCTGGTTCCAGCCCATGTGCGGCACCTTGAGGGAGAGCCCGGTCGCGGGATCGGTCATTTTTTCCGCGGGGAAACGTTTGACGGCGCCGGCGAGCAGGCTCAGGCACGGAGTGCCGCCGCCCTCCTCGCTGAAATCATAAAGCGCCTGCAATCCCAGGCAGATGCCGAGGAACGGCTTGGTCTTCATGGCTTCCAGCAGCGATTCGCGCAGCTTGTTGCGTTCCAGCGCCGTCATGCAGCCGCCGATCGCGCCCTGCCCCGGAAACACCACGCGGGAAGCCGCGCGGATATCGCCGGCCGAGGCCGTCAGATGCACGCGCGACTTGGGCGCCACGTGCTCGATCGCCTTGCACACCGAGCGCAGATTCCCCATCCCGTAATCAATCACCGCGACCGTATTCATGTAATCTTAAGATTGCGAACCGTCACGACGCCAGGAAAACCCGAATAAAATTTTCGTTCGCTTTACCTGGCGTCCCTGGCGCTCCTGGCGCTTTAAAATTATAAACTACCTTTCGTCGAAGGAATCGTATCGGCGGCGCGCGGGTCGATCTCGAGCGCCATGCGCAGCGCGCGGCCGAACGCCTTGAACACGGTCTCGGCGTTGTGGTGCGCGTTCTTGCCGCGCAGACAATCCACGTGCAGCGTCACCAGGGCGTGGTTGGTAAAGCCCTGGAAGAATTCGTGCAGCAGGTCGACGTCGAATTCGCCCACGCGGGCGCGCGGAAAATCGACGTGATACTCGAGTCCCGGGCGCCCGGAGAAATCGATGACCACGCGCGATAACGCCTCGTCGAGCGGCACGTAAGCATGACCGTAACGGCGGATGCCCTTCTTGTCGCCCACGGCCTTGGCCAGCGCCTGACCGAGCGTGATGCCGACGTCCTCGACCGTGTGGTGCGCGTCGATGTGGAGGTCGCCCCTGGCCTCGACCGTCATGTCGATCAAGCCGTGACGCGCAACCTGTTCCAGCATGTGCTCCAGAAACGGCAAGCCAATGTCCATACGCGCGGCGCCGCGGCCATCCAGGTTGACGGCGATGGTGATCTGGGTTTCCTTGGTGTTGCGGCTGACCTCGGCGCGCCGGCCGGCGGTGGGTTTGGCGCGGGCGGCTTTCGGTTTTGAGCGTTTCACAGTCGAAACCATAGACGAATCACAGGACCGCCTCAAGCGCCCGCAGGAACGCGGCGTTTTCCTCCGGCGTGCCGACGGTGACGCGCAGGCATCCGGCGAGCGCGCCGCCGGCGGAATCGAGGTTCTTGATCAGCACCCCGCGCGATCGCAGGCCCGCGAAAACCTCGCCGGCGTCTCGGTTCTCGACGCGAAACAGGATGAAATTCGTCCGGCTCGGCCAGGCGCGCACGCCGCGCACGCCGGCAAGCGCCTGGAACAGTTTTTCCCGATCCTGTCGCAGGCGCGCCGCCTGTTCGTCCAGCAACGCAAGGTGTGCCAGCGCGAATTCGGCGCTTGCCTGCGTCAGGCTGCCGATGTTGTAGGGCAGCCGGACTTTGTTGAATTCCGCGAGCCACGCCGCGGAACCGGCGAGCAGACCCAGGCGCAGCCCCGCCAACCCCTGTTTCGACAGAGTCCGCATCACCAGCAGGTTGTCGTGCTGGCCGAGGCGGTCCATGAACGATTCGCCGGCGAACGCGTGATAGGCCTCGTCGAGCACCACCAGGCCCGGCGCTTTTTCCAGAATGCGCTCGACGTCCGCGCGCGAGAATAAATTGCCCGTCGGATTATTGGGATAGGCGAGAAAAATCACGGCCGGACGACGCGCCTCGATCGCCTCGAGCATGGCCGGCATATCGAGCGAAAAGTCCTCCGCCAGCGGCACGCCGGCGAACGGCATGCCGACGAAAGTGGCGATCATTTCGTACATCACAAAGGTCGGCATCGGAGCAAGTACCGGGCCATTCGGTTTCGAGACTGCCATGAGGATCATCTGTATCAACTCGTCCGAGCCATTGCCGAGGATGAGCTCCATGCCCGCGGGCACGCCGAGCGCCGCGCGCAGGCGCTCCCGCAGCCGGCGCGCGTCCGGGTCCGGATAGCGGTTGATCGCCACGTCGCGCAGCGTCGCGAGCCAGGCCTGCTTCACATCCTCGGGCCAGGCGTAGGGATTCTCCATGGCATCGAGCTTGACCAGCCCCGCGGCGTCGGGAACGTGATACGCCTCGAGCGCCCGGATCTCCGGCCGGATCCATTTCTCGACTTTCTCTTTGATTGAATTGCTCATCTGAAAAGAGCCTCACCGCCAAGACGCCAGGGACGCCAAGAAAATCGCTTTTTTCGTTTCGAATACTTGGCGGTCTTGCATCCTCGGCTCCGTAAACGCGCCATCCCTGGCGCACTTCTGGCGTCTTGGCGGTTTGAAAGATTATTTTTTTATCCGGTACTCCGCCGAGCGCGCGTGCGCGGTCAGGCCCTCGCCGCGCGCCAGCACCGAGGCGGTTTCCCCGAGCCGTGAGGCGCCGTCGGCCGAGCACTGGATCAGGCTGGTGCGCTTCTGGAAATCGTACACGCCGAGCGGCGAGGAAAACCGCGCGGTGCCGGAGGTCGGCAATACGTGGTTCGGACCGGCGCAGTAGTCGCCGAGCGCCTCCGCGGTGTAACGGCCGAGGAAAATCGCGCCGGCGTGATGCACGCGCTTGGCCACCGCCGCGGCGTCCTCCATCGAAAGCTCGAGATGCTCCGGTGCGATGCGGTTCACCAGAGCGACGGCCTCGTCGACACCGGCCGCCGTGATGAGCGCGCCGCGGTTCTCCAGCGAAGCGCGGATGATGTCGCGCCGTTCCATCCCGGGCAATAATCCTTCGATCGCCGCACGCACGCGCTGCGTGAAGCCTTCGTCGAGGCTGATGAGAATCGCCTGCGCGTCCTCGTCGTGCTCGGCCTGCGAGAACAGATCCATCGCCACCCAGTCGGGATCGGTTTTGCCGTCGCACAGCACCACGATTTCGGACGGTCCGGCGATCATGTCGATGTCAACGACTCCGTAGACCAGGCGCTTGGCGGTCGCGACGTAGATGTTGCCCGGGCCGACGATCTTGTCGACCTTGGGAATCGTCGGCGTTCCGTAGGCGAGCGCCGCCACCGCCTGCGCGCCGCCGACGGTGAACACCCGGTCGACGCCAGCGAGGTAGGCCGCCGCCAGCACCATGTCGTTGAGCACGCCGTCCGGCGCCGGCACCACCATGATCAGCTCGTGCACGTCCGCGACCTTGGCCGGGATCGCGTTCATGATCACCGACGAGGGATACGCGGCCTTGCCGCCGGGCACGTACAAGCCGACGCGCTCGAGCGCCGAGACCCGCTGCCCCAGCACCGTGCCGTCGGGTTCGGTGTAGCTCCAGGACTCGACGCGCTGGCGCTCGTGGTAGGCACGCACGCGCTCGGCGGCGTTGGCGAGCGCTTCGTAGTGTTCCTTGCTGAGCGCGCGCGCCACTTCGCGCAGGCGCGTGCGCGGTATTTCAAGTTCGCTCGCGTTCATGACGTCGCGCCGGTCGAAACGGCGCGTGTACTCGAGGAGCGCGGCGTCGCCGCGCCCGCGCACGTCCGCGACGATGTCACGCACCGTCGCCTCGATCTTCGGATCGAGCGACTGGGCGCGGTCGAGCAGGCGCTCGAACTCGACCGCGAAACCGGCGGCGCGGGTGGACAGGAGGCGCAGAGCGAGTGAGGTCATGAGCGCTTCAGGCGACCGCCCGCTCCAGCCGGTCGAGCAGCTGTTTCACCGCCTGGTGCTTCATTTTCATAGACGCCTTGTTGGCCACCAGCCAGGCGCTGATATCGGCGATGTGCTCGACCTCAACCAGACCGTTGGCCTTGAGCGTGTTGCCGGTGTCCACCAGATCGACGATGCGGTCGGACAGGCCCACAAGCGGCGCCAGCTCCATGGAGCCGTAGAGCTTGATGATGTCGGTCTGGATGCCCTTGGCGGCAAAGTGCCGCTGCGTGGTTTTCACGTATTTGGTCGCGATACGCAGGCGCGTCCAGTTCTGCGGGTCGTCGCGCGAGGCGAGGCTGGCGGGTTCGGCCACCATCATGCGGCAGCGGGCAATCCGGAGATCGAGCAGCTCGTACAGGCCGTCGCCGTCGTACTCCATCAGCACGTCTCGGCCGGCGATGCCGAGATCGGCGGCGCCGAAGCGCACGTAGGTAGGCACGTCCGCCGCGCGGATGATCGTGACCTTCACGTCAGGGAGGTTGGTGTCGAGAATGAGCTTGCGGCTCTTGAGCGGGTTTTCCGCGGGCCGTATGCCGGCGCGCTCAAGCAGCGGCAAACCCTCTTCCAGGATCCGCCCCTTGGACAGAGCGATATTGAGCGGGGTGGTCATGGCTCACGCCGTCTGCTTCTGCGCCGGCCGGCCGGCGAGCGTGCCGGGCACGCGCCGGATGCGCGCGCCCAGTTGCGCGAGTTTCTCTTCGATGCATTCGTAGCCGCGGTCGATGTGATAAATGCGATCGACGACGGTTTCGCCCTCCGCCATCAACGCCGCCAGCGCCAGGCTCGCCGAGGCGCGCAGGTCAGTCGCCATCACCGGCGCGCCCTTCAGGCGCTCGACGCCGCGCACGATGGCGGTGTTGCCCTCCATCTCGATGTCCGCGCCCATGCGCTGCAATTCGTACACGTGCATGAAACGGTTTTCGAAGATCGTCTCCGTTACGGTGCCGCTGCCTTCGGCCACCGCGTTCATCGCGATGAACTGCGCCTGCATGTCGGTCGGGAACGCCGGATACGGCGCGGTACGGATGTTCACGCCCTTCGGTCGCTTCCCCTGCATGTCGAGGCTGATCCAGTTCGGCCCGGTTTCGATCACCGCGCCGGCCTCGCGCAGCTTGTCGAGCACCGATTGCAACAGGTCGGGCCGTGCGTTGCGCAGCCGCACGTTTCCCCCGGTCATGGCGCCGGCGACGAGGTAGGTTCCGGTTTCGATGCGGTCTGGGATGACCTCATGCGCCGCGCCGTGCAATCGCTCGACGCCCTCGATCGCGATCTCATCCGTACCCGCGCCCGTGATCTTCGCGCCCATGGCGTTGAGACACCTGGCGAGATCCGCCACTTCGGGTTCACGCGCGGCGTTTTCGATGATCGTCGCGCCATCCGCGAGCGTCGCTGCCATCATGATGTTCTCCGTCCCCGTCACGGAAACGAGATCCATGAAGATGCGCGCACCTTTCAGCCGTTTCGCCTTGGCGCGAATATAACCACCCTCGAGATTGATCTCCGCGCCCATGGCCTGCAACCCCTTGATGTGCAGGTTGACCGGGCGCGAGCCGATGGCGCAGCCACCCGGCAGGGACACTTCGGCCTCGCCGAAACGCGCGAGCAGGGGGCCGAGCACCAGAATCGAGGCGCGCATGGTCTTCACCAATTCGTACGGGGCGTGCACCGAGGTGTTCTGGCTCGAGTCGGCCTCGATCACCATCTTGTCGCCGACCACCAGACGCACGCCCATGCGGCCGAGGAGTTCCATGGTCGTGGTGATGTCCTGCAGGTGCGGCACGTTACCGATGCTTACCGTCTCGTTGGTCAACAGCGAGGCCACCAGCACCGGCAATGCGGCGTTCTTCGCGCCCGAGATCTTGATCTCGCCGCGCAGCGGGTTACCGCCCGTGACTATCAGTTTGTCCATAGCAATGAAATTTCAATCTGCCAAGACGCCCAGAACAAAAAGAAAAACTTTCTAAAATTCTTCTCCCTGGCACCTCGGGGTTTCAAGAGTCGTGAAAAAACAAAGCCGCCCGAAGGCGGCTTTGTCCGGTCGATGACCCCGAGGCTCAACTCATGGCCTTGGAGACCAGCTTCTGCAATTCGCCCTTCTGGTACAGCTCGGTCATGATATCACAGCCCCCGACCAGTTCGCCGTTGACGTACAGCTGCGGAAAGGTCGGCCAGTTGGAATACTCCTTGAGGCCCTGGCGGATTTCGGGGTCCGACAGCACGTCGTAGCTCGCGTATCTGGCCCCGCAGGCGCCCAACATCTGCGATGCCTTGGCGGAAAACCCGCACTGGGGAAACTGGGGCGTCCCCTTCATGTAGAGGACGATCTTGTCGTTGGTCAGCTGCTGGCGAATGCGATCCTGTATGCTCATGTCAAACCTCTCGATATATTCGACGACGAAAACCGGGGCCCTCGCGGCGCTCACTCGCCCGGGGCCAGGGTGCGCAGCGACAGCGCGTGGATCTCGTTGCCCATCTTGCCGCCGAGCGTACGGTACACCATCTGATGGCGCTGGATCATGCTCTTGCCGGCGAACTCGCCGGTGACCACCTGCGCTTCGAAATGATGACCGTCGCCGATGACCGCGACTTGCGCGCCCGGCAATCCCCGCTCGATCATCTGCTTGATGTCTTCCGGCTGCATCATTTTACACCTCGTGCAATTATGCGGACATCAGCGCTCATTTCAAGAGATATGCCCATTGGAGATACGCAATCCCGCGTTCAGTCGCGCAGTTTGTAGCCGGTCTTCAGCATCAGCAGGGTCATGGCGGTCAGCACCGTCAGGGCCGCGAGGACGACCAGCAGGCTGAACGACGGGGCGATGTCGGAAATCCCGAAGAAGCCGTAACGGAAGCCGTCGATCATGTAAAAGAACGGATTGAACCGGGACAGGTGCTGCCAGATTGCCGGAAGCGAGTGAATCGAATAAAACACCCCGGACAGGAACGACAGCGGCAGGATGATGAAGTTCTGGAACCCCGCCAGCTGGTCGAATTTCTCGGCCCAGATGCCGGCGATCATTCCCAGGGCGCCGAGCACGGCGCTGCTCAGGAACACGAACGCAAGGATGAAAATCGGGTGTTGCACCGGAATCGCGACGAAGAACACGGAAACGAGATAAACCCCCGCGCCCACCAGCATCCCGCGCAACGCCGCCGCCAGGACGAAGGCCAGGAAAAGCTCCAGGTGCGACAGCGGCGTGAGCAGGATGAAGACCAGATTGCCCGTGAGCTTGGACTGGATCAGGCTGGAGGAGCTGTTGGCGAAGGCGTTCTGAATGACCGACATCATCACCAGGCCCGGCACCAGGAACGCGGTGTAGACCACGCCGGGGAACACCTCGACGCGTCCCGCGAGCACGTGCGCGAACACCAGCAGGTACAGCAGCGCGGTGATGATGGGTGCGATCAGCGTCTGCAGCAGCACCTTGCCGAAACGCAGCACCTCCTTGTAGAACAGCGTGTAGAAGCCCACCGGATTCATCGCGGATTCCCGTGCGTGAGCTCCACGAACACGTCCTCCAGATCGGCGCTTTCGGTGCTGAGATCGGTGATCACGGCGCCGTGCGCGCGCAGCGCGTCGACCACCGCGATGATGGAATCGGTTTCCCTGTCGAGCTGCAGCTCCACCTGATTGCCCTCCAGCCGGCGCAACTTGGGCGCCAGCGCCTCCGGCACGGCGCGCATCGGCTCCGCCGTCGTCAGGCACAGCCGGCGCATGCGCCCGATGCCGCGCGCCAGCAACGCGCGCTTTGAATCGAGCGCCGCCAGCTCGCCGCGGTTGAGGATGGCGATGCGCTCGCACAGCGCCTGGGCTTCCTCCAGGTAATGCGTGGTCAGCACGATGGTGTGCCCCTCGCGGTGGAGGCGCCGGATGAAAATCCACAGCTGCTTGCGCAGCTCCACATCCACGCCGGCGGTGGGCTCGTCCAGCACCACCACCTCGGGCTTGTGCACCAGGGCCTGGGCGATCATGACGCGCCGCTTCATGCCGCCCGAAAGCGCGCGCATGTTGGCGCCGGCCTTGTCCGTCAGCATCAGGGCGTCCAGCAGTTCCTCGATCCAGGCCTCGTTTTCCCGGCCGAGACCGAAATAGCCCGACTGGATGCGCAGCACCTCGCGCACGCTGAAGAACGGATCGTAGGTGAGCTCCTGCGGAACCACGCCGATCACGCGGCGCGCGCGGCGGTAATGGGTGACCACGTCATGGCCGAGCACGGTCACGCGGCCCTCGTTGAAGCGGGTGAGCCCGGCGACGATGTTGATGAGAGTGGACTTGCCGGCGCCGTTCGGGCCGAGGAGTCCGAAGAATTCCCCGCGCTCGACGCTGAAGACAAGACCCTTGAGGGCGTGCACCCGGGAATAGCGTTTATGCAGTCCGGCGATCTCGATCGCGGCGCTCACGGGGATGAACGTGGTTCAGCGCAGCCGGAAGACCTGCTGCAGGCCGCTGACGTGGATGAGCTGCCGCACCTGTTCCGGGAGATTGGTGAAGACCAGCTCGCGGCCGGCGGCGCGCGCGCGCTGCAGCCATTCCAGCATCAGCGCCACGCCGGCACTGTCGGCCAGCGTCACGCCCTGCATGTCGATGGTGACGGTCTTGGTGCCGCTTTGCAGCCAGTCGTCGGTGCGCGCCATGAATTGCGGCACCGTCTGGAAAGTCACCCGCCCGGACAGCGCGAACACGCCGTTGTCACGCGCCGCAAAACCGTTCGCCGTCACTTCGGGCCGCTCGCCTTGGTGCCGTCCGACGCGTTCTTGCCATCTGCGGCCGCCGCTTTGTTGTCCTGCGCCAGGCTCGCGATGAGCGCATCAAGTCCGTCCTTGCGCACGCGGTCGGCGTAGGCGGATTGATAGGTCGTCACCAGGCTCGCGCCCTCGACCGACAGATCGTAGACCTTCCAGCCGTTGTCGGTATGGTAAAAACTGTAGTTGATGGCGATCGGCGGGCCGCCGTCGGTGCGCCGGACCTCGGAACGCACCATCGCAATCCGGCTGTCCGGATCCATCCGGAACGGCAGGTAGACAATGGTTTCATTGTTGTACTTGAGCAGCGCCGTGGCGTAAGTTCGCACGAGCAAATCGCGGAATTCCTGCGCGAAGCGTTGGCGCTGATCGGCGCTGGCCTCGCGCCAAAAACGACCCAGCACGGTGCGCGACATCGCATAGAAATCGAAATGCGGGAGCACCTGTTCGTCCACCATGGCATAAAGTTTCTTGTGGTCCCGGTTGTACTCGGTCTTGTTCGCCTTGAGCAGCGGGATGATTTTATCGGTGACATCGTGCGCGACCTGGTCCGGCGGCGGATCGGCCGCGTACACAGGTATCGTCAGGACCAGAAACAGGATGGTGTAAACGATTCGCTTCATGGACATTCCTTGGCAATGCGTCATTTCGACGGTGCGCTTTGAGCGGACTTGTTGAACAGCACCTGCCCGATCAGCTGCTCCAGCACCAGCGCCGACTGCGTGCGGATGATGGAGTCTCCGTCCTTTAGATAGGTTTCCTCGCCGCCGGGTTCAATGCCGATATACTGGTCGCCCAGCAGGCCGGAGGTGAGGATATTGGCGCTGCTGTCCTTGGGAATATTCTTGAACCGCCCGTCTATGTCCATGGTAACCAGCGCCTGATACGTCTTGTCGTCGAAGCTGATCCCGGTCACGCGCCCGATGCGCACGCCGGCCATGGTGACCGCCGCCTTGATCTTGAGGCCGCCGACGTTGTCGAAGCGCGCCGTCACGCGGTAGCCGTTGATTACGTCGGCCGAGGTAAGGTTGCCGACTTTGAAGGCGAGCATGGCCAGCGCGAGGATGCCGGCCGCCACGAACAGGCCGACCCATAATTCCATCGTCTTTCTGCCTACCATCTCAGACCTCTCCCAGGGTCAATGCGGTCAGGATGAAATCCAGTCCCAGGACCGCGAGCGAAGAATATACCACCGTGCGATTGGTGGCGCTCGCTACCCCTTCGGACGTCGGCACCGCGTCATAGCCCTCGAATACCGCGATCCAGGTGCATACCACGCCGAAAACCACGCTCTTGACGACGCCGTTCAGGATGTCGTCGCGAAAATCCACGCCGTTCTGCATCTGCGACCAGAACGCTCCGGCGTCCACCCCGAGCAGGCCGACGCCGACCAGGTGCCCGCCGAGCACGCCGATCGCGGAGAACAGCGCCGCCAACAGCGGCATCGCGATGACTCCGCCGAGAAAGCGCGGTGCGATGATGCGCGTGATCGGATTAACCGCCATCATTTCCATGCCGGCGATCTGTTCGGTCGCCTTCATCAGGCCGATCTCGGCGGTCAGCGCCGACCCGGCGCGGCCGGCGAACAGCAGCGCCGTCACCACCGGACCGAGCTCGCGCACCAGCGACAGCGCGACCAGCAATCCGAGCGAATTGGCCGAGCCGAACTTGACCAGGGTGTTATAGCCCTGCAACCCGAGCACCATGCCGACGAACAGGCCCGAGACCAGGATGATGAGAAGCGTGAGCACGCCGACGGCGTACACCTGCTGAACCACGAGATAGAAACGACGGATCAGCTCCCACGAACCGAGCAGCACTTCGTAGAGGAACAGCGAGGCGCGGCCGAGGCGCTCGACGCTGTTGATGACAATGCCCCCCAGTGCGCGCAGGGTGTTCATGCGGTGCCCTGCAACAGGTCCTGGACGTAATCCCCCGCCGGATACTGATACGGGACCGGACCTTCCGGCAATCCATCCATGAACTGGCGCACGTATTCCGATTTGGATTGCTGAACCTCCGCCGGCGTTCCTTGGCCGATGATGCGACCGTCGCCGACGAGGTATGCATAATCGGAGATGGAACAGGTCTCCGGCACGTCGTGCGAAACCACGATCGAGGTGATGCCGAGGCTCTGATTCAGTTCGCGGATCAGTTTGGCGATCACGCCCTTGGAGATCGGGTCGAGACCGGTGAACGGCTCATCATACATGATCATCATCGGTTCCATGACGATGGCGCGCGCCAGCGCCACGCGCCGCGCCATGCCGCCCGAGAGCTCCGAGGGCATGAGTTGGCGTGCCCCGCGCAGCCCCACGGTCTCGAGCTTCATCAGGACCACTTTGCGCAGGATGGGTTCGGACAGCCTGGTGTGTTCGCGGATGGGGAAGGCGACGTTTTCAAAAACGCTCAGATCGGTAAAGAGCGCGCCGGTTTGAAACAGCAGCGCCATGCGCTTGCGCAACTCATAAAGCTCCTTCGTCTTGAGATCCGGTACCGACTGGCCGTCGACGATCACCTGGCCGGCGTCGGGTTTGAGACGCCCACCGAAGAGATTCAGCAGCGTGGTCTTGCCGCTGCCGCTGCCGCCCATGATGGCCGTGACCTTGCCGCGCGGAATGGAAAACGTGATTCCCTTCAGTATCTGCCGGCCACCCAGGGAGAGGCGCACGTCCCGGATATCCACCAGGTTGTCGCCGTCCTGCGCGCCGCTGCGGGGCTGATTCAAGCTGCTTCCCTATTTAATTATGGTGCGTTGTGTGCTCACGCGAAGGGCGCTCATTCTAACGCATCGTGCCGCCGTTGCCACCGCCGCCAAGCGTCACTTCACGGCGCGGTTCTTGAGCAGGTCGTCGACCACCGACGGATCGGCCAGGGTCGTGGTGTCACCCAGGTTGGACAAGTCGTTGGCCGCGATCTTGCGCAGAATGCGACGCATGATCTTGCCCGACCGCGTCTTGGGCAGGCCCGGCGCCCACTGAATCACGTCGGGCGTGGCGATCGCGCCGATCTCCTTGCGCACTTGCTGAAACAGTTCCTCGCGCAGCTGATCGGTCGGATTCACCCCGATCTTCAGGGTGACATAGCAGTAAATGCCCTGCCCCTTGATATCATGCGGGAATCCGACCACGGCCGCCTCGGCGACCGCGTGGTGCAGCACCAGTGCGCTTTCGACCTCGGCGGTGCCAAGCCGGTGGCCGGAAACGTTGAGCACGTCGTCCACGCGCCCCGTGATCCAGTAGTAGCCGTCCTTGTCGCGGCGCGCGCCGTCGCCGGTAAAATACTTGCCGGGATAAGTTTTGAAGTAGGTATCGACGAAGCGCTGATGGTCGCCGTACACCGTGCGCATCATTCCCGGCCACGGGCGCAGGATCACGAGGTTGCCACTGCACTCGCCCTCGAGCTGCTTGCCGTGGCTGTCCACGATCGCCGGCACCACGCCGAAGAACGGGCGCGTGGCCGAACCGGGTTTGAGCCGGGTCGCGCCCGGCAGCGGCGTGATCAGGATCCCGCCGGTCTCGGTTTGCCACCAGGTGTCGACGATCGGCACGCGCGCATCGCCCACGGTGTGGTAATACCATTCCCAGGCCTCGGGATTGATCGGCTCGCCGACGGTGCCCAACAGGCGCAAGGATTTGCGCGAAGTCTTCTTCACCGGCGCCTCGCCCTCGCGCATCAGCGCGCGAATCGCGGTCGGCGCGGTGTAGAAAATGTTGACCTTGTGCTTGTCCACCACTTCCCAGAAGCGCGAGGCGGTCGGGTAGTTCGGCACGCCCTCGAACATGAGCGTGATTGCGCCATTGGCCAGCGGGCCGTAGACGATATACGAATGCCCGGTCACCCAGCCGACGTCGGCGGTGCACCAGAAGATGTCGCCGTCGTGGTAATCGAAGATGTACTTGTGGGTCATGGCCGTGAACAACACATAACCGCCAGTGGTGTGCAACACGCCCTTGGGCTTGCCGGTGGAGCCCGAAGTATAAAGAATGAAGAGCGGGTCCTCGGCGTCCATCTCCTCCGGCGCGCATTCCGCCGGGCTCTTAGCCATCAGTTCGTGATACCAGACGTCGCGCCCATTCTTCCAGGCGACATCACCGCCGGTGCGTTTAACCACCAGCACGGTGTGCACGGCCGGGCAATGCGTGAGCGCCTCGTCGGTGTTCTTTTTGAGCGGGATCTTCTTGTTGCCGCGCACGCCCTCGTCGGCGGTGATCACCACGCGGCAATCGGAGTCGAGGATGCGGTCCTTGAGCGACTCCGGCGAGAAACCGCCGAACACCACCGAGTGCACCGCGCCGATGCGCGCGCATGCGAGCATGGCCACGGCCGCCTCCGGAATCATGGGCATGTAGATGCACACGCGGTCGCCCTTCTTGACGCCGCGGCTCTTGAGGACATTGGCGAGCTTGCAGACCTCGGTGTGCAACTGCCGATAGGTGATTTTTTTGTCGACCTTGGGGTCGTCGCTCTCCCACAGTATCGCGATCTGGTCGCCCCGTTTATCGAGGTGGCGGTCGAGACAATTGGCGCTGGCATTTAGCTTCGCACCCTCAAACCAGCGGATGTGGAGATCACTGGCGTCGAAGCTCCAGTCCGAGACCTTGGTCCAGGGTTTGGACCAGGTCACGAACACCCTGGCCTGTTCGGCCCAGAAGCCGTCGGGATCCTTCACCGAGCGTTCGTACATCTCCTTGTATTGGGCGTCGTCGATCCACGCGCGCTTGGCGGCATTGGCGTGGACGTTATAGATTTTCTCTTCCGACATGGTTCATCCTCCTATCGAAACTTGTTTGTAGGCGATTCTGTACCGACTCCCGCGGCGGCTCAAGTCAGCCACCTGCCCTGCCTTGTTCGTCCCCGGCAACACGCCGGAGAGATACCGTATAACGCGCATGGAACCCCTGCCACGACTTAGCCTTTCTCCGTCGGCCGCACGACCAGTACGCTGCACGGCGCCGCGGAAACAACCCGGTCCGACGTGGCCCCCGGCATGCCAAACAGCGGCAGGCCCGGATAGGATGCGCCGATAATAATCTGGTCGACGTGATTCAGGCGCGCATACTCCACCAGGGCGTCGGCCGGATCGGAAGACTCCAGAACGTGGCAGAAAACCCGGTCAGAGGGTAATCGCAGCGGCTGGGCCCAGTGCCGCAACTGCACGCGGCCGCTGATGCGCCGGTTGGCGGCGGTGTCTTCTTCGGTCCGCTCACCGCTGAAGGACACCGGGCTGATGACGGTCGCCAGCACCACCCGGCTGTCGCGTTCGCTCGCGAGCGTGCGACGCACGGCATCGCGCATGGCCTGCGCCAGGAGCTCGTCGGTGTACTCGACCGCAACGGCGACGAGCACGATCGGGGCGCTGCTCAGCTGGCTCGACACCTCCGGGCACGGCGCCGGCTCGTAACCGGCCGCGCGCCACCAGCGGCGGAACACCTTCCACCGACCGTCGCGCCGCAAACGACGGCCGCGTTCACCGATGTTCACCTGATCGGGATGGCTCAGGTCGAACGCCACCTGCGCCGCCGAGGAATAGCGCGCGCGGGCGTCGACCTCGAGGCAACGCAGTATGATTTCCTGCAGCCATTGCGGAATCGCCGGCACGATCGCGCGCGGCGGCGTCGGGTCGCGGTACAGCCGGCGCCGCAGCGCCTTCGCGCCGCGCGGCGAACCGTACGGCAGCTGTCCCGTGGCCAGTTCATAGAGGATCACGCCGATGGCGAATACGTCGCTGCGCGGATCGCAGCGCACACCGAACAGCTGCTCGGGCGAAATGTAGGCGGCCGTGCCGGCCGGACGCACGAACTCCTCGGCCATCAGGTCCGGGTAGTGGCCATGGCGGGCGAGGCCGAAATCCACCAGCACCGCCTCGCCCGTGGGCCGGAACAGCACGTTTCCCGGCGTCAGGTCGAGATGAATGACGTCCTGGCGATGCAGCGCATGCACCGCCGTCGCCAGGGCCACGCCGAGCCGCGCGACCTCCTCCGCGCCGACCGGACCGTGGTCAAGCCAGTCGCTCAGGTGGCGACCGGAAATGTACTCCATCACCAGATACGGGTGGCGTTCAATGTCGCCGCGGGCGACGAGCCTGGGCACGTGCGGTCCACTGAGGGACCGCAGCACCATCTCCTCGGTTTCGTAGCCGATAACGCTCGTGCCCGGCTCGCCGAAACCGAGCCGCGGGATTTTCATGACCAGCGGGAACTCCGCCGCGGAGCTGCTGACGCGGTAAATCACCGCCATGCCGCCGACATACAGCCGTTCCTCGATGCGGAAGCCGTCCAGCTCGTCTCCGGGGTTCGGCAGCGCAACCATTCAGTCACCGTGCTCCAGGCGCAGCGCCAGCCGTTCGGGCAGCCCCGCGGCCCGGACCTTGTCGGCCGCGACAATGTGCCGGTAAGGGACACGATGGTACGTCAATGTCGCATGCGCATTGTCCAGCATCGCGTAGCAGGCCGCCGGATTGCCGTCGCGCGGTTGGCCGGCAGAACCGGCGATCACGAGCCAGCGCCGGTGGCGGCCCACGGGGATCGGAACGCCGGGGGTCGGAACAAAAGATATCGGGCGTCCGCCGGCGCCCGTGTAATAAAGCGTCTGCTCGTGCACGTGGCCGGACAACACATAGGAGGCCTGCGTCGCCTCGAGGCTGTAGGCGGCGCGGAGCGGATCGGACACGTAGATCCACTTGTCGGGAGCCGCGGCGCTGGCGTGAACGAAGGTCATGTTTGCTTCGTGCACGATCAGCGGCAAGCCGGAAAGAAACTCCACGTGCCGGGGCGACAGTTGGGTGCGGGTCCACTCGATGGCCATGCGCGCGTGATCGTTGATCGTCTCCGAGAGATTACCGAGCGCCGCGGCATCGTGATTGCCCAGCACTACCACGGCGCCTTCGGCGGCGCATGTCTGGATGAGGTCGAGCACGGCCGCCGGATCGGCGCCGTAACCGACCAGATCGCCGAGAAAGGCGAACCGCTCCGCGCCCTGCGATCGCGCATGGGCGAGACAGGCCTGAAGCGCCTCGAGGTTGCTGTGAATATCCGCAAACAAGGCCAGTTTCATCCGCCACTTCCGACACGAGAAAATTCAGGCACAGTCGACCGTGCGTGCGCTCAACGTTACGCATCCCGCGCCGTCGCCGTCAATACGCCATGCGCGTCTGCGATACGATAAATTGCATCGGCACACGAGGCGACGGCGCGTGGCTGAGACGACGCAATCAGAAAGGTACTCCAGGAAGAATGCCCCCTTGAGCGTGCCGCTCAAGGGGGCTGGGATTTTACGTCTGGTAACTAGGCCGCGTGATGGATCTCGCGATCCTTGGTTTCCGGCAGGAACAGGGTGCCGATCACCAGGGTCATCACGGCGACCACGATCGGATACCAGAGCCCGTAATAGATGTCGCCGGTCGCCGCGACCATGGCGAAGGCGGTGGTCGGAAGGAACCCGCCGAACCAGCCGTTGCCGATGTGGTACGGCAACGACATCGAGGTGTAGCGGATTCGCGCCGGGAACATCTCGACCAGCCAGGCGGCGATCGGCCCGTACACCATGGTCACGTAGATGACCAGAATGGTGAGGAGCACCAGCACCATCACGTAATTGACCTGACTCATGTCGGCCTTGGCCGGATAGCCGGCCCCCTTGATGGCTCCGCCCAGGGCCTTGTTGAACTCGCCCAGCTTGGACGTGAACTCCTCCTTCGGCAGAGCGCCACCCTCGAAGGACGGAATCAGCTGGTCACCTACCTTGACGGAGGCGACGGTTCCCGCGGGCGCCGTTTCGTTGCTGTACTGCACGCTGTTGCTCGCCAGGAACGACTTGATGATGTCGCAGGAAGAGGTGAATTTCGCCGTGCCGACCGGATTGAACTGGAACGAGCAAGTGGCCGGGTCGGCGATAACGACCACGGGCGCCTTCGCGTGCGCGGCCTCGAGGGCCGGATTGGCGAAATGGGTGAGGCCTTTGAAGATCGGGAAGTACGTCACCGCCGCCAGCAGGCATCCGATCATGATGATCGGCTTGCGTCCGATCCTGTCGGACAGCGATCCGAAAACGATGAAGAACGGCGTGGCGAGCGCGAGCGAACCGGCGATCAGCAGGTTGGCCGCCTGCGGATCCACCTTGAGCGTCGCGAGGAGGAAGAACAGCGCGTAGAACTGGCCGGTGTACCACACCACCGCCTGGCCGGCGGTACCGCCGAGCAGGATCAGGATCACGTTCTTCAGATTGCCCCAGCGCAGGAACGACTCGGTGAGCGGTGCGCGCGAACCCTTTCCCTCCTGCTTCATTTTCTGGAATATGGGCGATTCGGCAAGCTGCAACCGGATGTACACCGAGATGGCCAGCAGTATGATCGAAAGCAGGAATGGCACGCGCCAGCCCCAGTCGTCGAACGTCGGGCCCATGATGTTGCGGCAGGCCAGGATCACCAGCAACGACAGAAACAGGCCGAGCGTTGCCGTGGTCTGGATCCAGCTGGTGAAAAAGCCGCGCTTGCCCTTGGGTGCGTGTTCGCAGACGTACGTCGCGGCACCGCCGTACTCGCCACCGAGCGCCAGACCCTGCAGCAGGCGCAGGCCGATCAGGATCACTGGGGCGGCCACGCCGATCGAGGCATAGCTCGGCAGCACGCCGACCAGGGCGGTGGACACGCCCATGATCATGATCGTGATCAGAAAGGTGTACTTGCGCCCGATCAGGTCGCCGAGGCGCCCGAATATGATGGCGCCGAACGGCCGGACCGCGAAACCTGCGGCGAAGGCGAGCAGTGCGAAGATGAACGCCGCGGTCGGGTTCACGGCGGAGAAGAATTGCTTGCTGATGATCGCGGCAAGCGAGCCGTACAGATAAAAGTCGTACCACTCGAATACCGTACCGAGCGACGAAGCAAAAATGACTTTTCGCTCCTCGCCGGTGAGACCCCCAATGGTGGCTGTTGTTTGCGTCGCAGACATGTTTTCTCCTTTTATATGCTTTTGTTCAGATTGACGACAAACGGCGCCGGCGATGAACCCGGATGCCGGCGCTTTTGTCGGTATGAATCGTCATACGCGGACCGCGCGATCTCCTGTTACATTTTCCTCCGGTTCAGATGAAAGGGATTTCCGCCGCGGTCACGATACTCGCTATTTGAAACCGCGATCGCCGAGCGACCGACACGAACGCCGGTGACCAACCTCCAAAGCGCCGTCGTCCGATGAGTGGGACATCCTGGTGCCGCCACGCGGAGGTATCCGCCGGAACGTTCGCCAGTCCTTCCTGATGATCTTTTCGCCGCGTATGCGTCCCGGCTCGATGATGTGGAAACGGTCCGCCGCGGCGCGCGTGGAATCGGCGGTGATTGGGCCGTTGACGTAAAAACCGGGCGTGAGATGTTGCGCGAGAGATTCGAGGCGGGCCGGCGCCATGCGATCGAACAGCGCGTGCCGGAGCAAAAATTCAATAACCGGTCCTGGCGCGTTGCGTGCCGCTGCCGGTTCTGCTGTCCTGCCGTCGGATCGCAAATTCATTTCCACGCACACATCCCTTCTGCTGGGGTATGGCCAGTCCTGAATAGTGCAGGCTAGGTTAGCAGAATCGCCGTAAAAGGGAACAACGGCCTCTTTTCACATCGTGCAATGACAATGCAATTTGTGAGTGTTGCGCGGCGATCGGGGCCGGGCCGCTGACACGAGGCAACCGCGGCGACGCGGGTCGCCGCCAGACGCGGGATAAGGGCTGCGGTATTCTTCGCGAATGAAGCTCGACCTCTTCTATGAAATGGCGGTGCCGGATTCGGCCGGGCGCACCGAGTCGCAGGTGTTCCAAGAAACCCTTAAGGAACTGGACGTCGCCGAAGCCCGCGGCTTCGGCGCGGCCTGGTTCGTCGAACACCATTTCATGCGTGAGTATTCGCATTCCAGTGCGCCGGATCTCGTATTGGCCGCCGCCTCGCAGCGAACCCGCCGTCTGCGTCTGGGCCAGGCGGTGGCGTTGCTGCCCTGTCACCATCCGCTGCACCTCGCCGAGCGTCTGGCGACACTCGATGTGCTCTCCGGCGGACGCGTCGAGTTCGGCTTCGGGCGCGGGTTCTCGCCACGCGAATTCGCCGCCTTCGGCGTGCCGATGGAACAAAGCCGCGAACGCGCGGAAGAAGCGCTCGCCATCATTCGCCAGAGCTTCAGCGGGCAACCGGTGAATTTCAGCGGCCGGCATTTCACGATTGAAAACGCCGAAGTCCTGCCGAAGGTGGTGCAGCGGCCGCAGCCGCCGCTGTGGATGGCGGCGGTGAGCCCGGAAAGTTTCGAGTTGGCCGCCAGGCTCGGCGTGGGCGTGCTGGTCGGGCCGTTCAAGCCGTGGTTCATGGCCAAGGCCGACATCGAGCAGTACCATACCGCCTGGGAAAAATATCAGGGCAACGTAGATATGAAACCGCGCGTGGGCATGACGATCGGGCTGCTTTGCCTGGAAGATAGCGCGCGAGCGCGCGCCGTTGCGAAGACTCACTTGCTCTGGTTCTACGACGCCTTGCTCAAACAGACGGCGCCGGTGCTGGAGCGGTTGCACGCCGGTTACGAATACTACCGGCGCATCGGCGCGCTGAAATTCCTGGCGCAGAAAGTCCTGAGCCTGACGGCGCTGGAAACGGCCGGCATGGTCGTGGTCGGCGACCCGGAACATTGCCGGCGCCAACTGCAAACCTACCGTGCCGCCGGCGTCGATCGCCTGCTGCTCGCGGTCAGCGCCGGCGGCACCTCCAGCGAAGTCGTGCGCGAGTGCCTGCGGCTCGTCGGCGATAAAATCATCCCGCACTTCGCCGACTGAACCGGAGCAGCCGACGTGGGCGAAATCGTCAAATTCAAGAAACCCTCGCTGAAGGAAAAGGCCGAGGGCAAAACCTTATGCAAAAGCGGTTTCCACAATTCCGCCGGGAGCGGAATTGGGCGCGCCATAGCGCGCCCGAAGGGCGAGCCACAGGGATGTGGCGAGTCACAAGTGGAAGGTGGTGACCGAGAAGAAATTCGACGTCAAACAGGGAAAACTCGCCACGTTGCTGCGCTGCCAACGCTGCGGCAAGGAGCAAACAAAATTTTTGTAGGTTGGAGTTCGCTGCGCTCACTCCAACCTGCCACTCTACACCGCTAATGCTCTGATTTTCTCGGACGAACCGGATGAATATGCACCTTATGGGCCTGGGCTGCGATTTCCGGCTGCAGGGTGACGTGTTCGATGCGGTAATGCTCGCGCAACAAATCGCGCATCTGCTCCAGGATATCCGTCCAATCCGTCATGCGCTCCAGCACGACATGCGCCGACAGCGCCGGCATGCCCGAGGACAGCATCCAGATGTGCAGGTCATGAACCGACACCACGCCCGGCACCCGGGCCAGACGGTTGCCGACGCTATTGAGGTCCAGATGGCCCGGCACGCCTTCCATCAGGACATGCAGCGCGTCGCGCAGGAGTCGCAGCGTCGAGTACAGGATCAGCGCGCAGATCGCGAGCGACAGGATCGGATCGATCGGAGTCCACCCGGTGAAAAAAATCACGGCGCCGGCGATGAGCGCGGCGACCGAGCCCAGGAGGTCGCCGATGACGTGCAGCAGAGCCGCGCGCGTGTTCATGTCGTGCTCGCCGCGGCTCAACACCAGCGCCACGATCACGTTGATCACCAGCCCGACCGAGGCGATGCCGATCACGGCGAGTCCGGAAACCGGCTGCGGCTGCTGGAGGCGCCGGATCGCCTCGACCACGATGCCGAGCACCACCGCCAGCATCAGCAGTCCGTTCAGCAGCGCCGCGATCACCTCGGCGCGCATCAGGCCGTAGGAGTGGCGCGCCGACGGCGGGCGGCGACTGATCCACGCCGCCAGTCCTGCCAGCCCGAGCGCTACGGCGTCCGACAACATGTGGCCGGCGTCGCCCAACAGCGCGAGCGATCCGGACCACCAGCCGCCCAACGCTTCAACAAATGCAAAACTCAATGTCAGGAGCAGGGCCCAGCGCAGCGTGCCGCCATGGGTCGTATGGGCATGGTCGTGGGGAGTGGATGGATGATGGGAATGCATGCGTGCCCTCAGTTTAGGCCAGCTGTTTTCCGATTTCTCGCACCCGCCCCAACCATTTCTGGCGCTTCGCGTCCGTGGAGTTCCTGACCGGTCCGATTTCGGTGATGCGCACCGGTTTCACGCCGCAGAATTCGAGGATGGTTTTCTTCATGGTATTGTGGCCGGGGCGGCCGAACATCCAGCGGTAAATGAACGACGGCGTGTTCATGGTCACGATCAGCCGCGCGCTGCGCCCCTTGAGCAGCCGGTCCCACCACGGCGAGTCGTCGCGGAACTTCACGGCGAAGCCCTCAGTGAACGCGCGCTCGATGAAGCCCTTGAGCAGCGCCGGGATCGTGCCCCACCAGATCGGGTACACGAACACCAGGTGCTCGGCCCAGCGGATCGTCTCCTGCGCCCGCCGCAGGTCCGGCTCGAGTCCGGCGGGCGGCTGACTCGCGTTGGCGCAGGCGTCGAATTGCAGTTCGCCCAGATACAATTCCTTCACCTCCGCGCCGGCTTCACGCGCGCCTTCGATGTACGCTTGCGCCAGCGCCCCGCCGTAGCTGCGCCGTTGCGGCTGACCCAGAATTACGAGTATCTTTTTCGGCATCGACCGTTTCCGTTCATTTGTGTATGGCAATCGGGGCCGTCACTCTACCGAGCCGCAGATAAAGCGGCCAGCGCACCGTGTGCTGCGCCTCGACTGCGCCCCAGGCCTTGGCCAGCGCCCGGTTGACGATCAGCAGCGGATCCTCTTCGTTCTTGCGCTGGAACTCGCGCGTGGCCGACCAGGTGCGGAGATAACCGATGAAATCGTTCAGGTCCCATTTCTCCTTCATAAAGAACTCGGGTGCCGGCAGCTCCACCATTGGAAACGGCACAGTCTGGTACTTCTCGTCGATGTAGTGGCGCTCGGGCGGCCAGTAGGGTCCGACAACGTTCGTATAATAATGATGTACGATCCTGTCCACCGGCGGGTTGATGCGGCTCAATCCGTAGCACCACACGGCGAGCAGCCCGTCGGGCTTGAGGACCCGCCGGACTTCTGCGAAAAACCGCTCGAGATCGAACCAGTGCAACGCCTGAGCCACCGTGATCAGGTCGACCATACGCGACGGGATATTGGTTCGCTCCGCCGGCGCCACGAAATAATTGATCTTTTTATGCGGCCGTGCGTGGCGGATCTGCTCCACGCTCGGGTCGGTGGCGATGATGCGGTCGAAATACGGGGTGAGGCCCAGGGCCGCTTGGCCGTTGCCGGTGCCGGCGTCCCAGGCCAGCTCGCGCATGGGCACCGCCTGTGCGAGAAATTCGAACAGTGCCGGGGGGTAATTCGGACGGTGGCGGGCGTAATCGTCGGCGTGGCCCGAGAAATGATCCTTGTATTTCACTAACCTTTATTATCCTTTTATCCTTCCAGCAGAATTTTCTCCGCTTCCTCGAGCGCCTCGGGGGTGCCGTAGAGCACCAGCACGTCGCCCGCGGACAGCTTGGTTTCCGGCGCCGGCTCGGGGCCGCGGATACCGCCACGGCGCACCGCGCTCACGCTGACGCCCGCCTCTTCCAGGTGCAGGTCCGCCAGCAGCCGGCCGACGGCGTGAGCCCGCGGCGGCAGCGTCACGGAATGCAGCCGCTCCTGGTAGGCGTGCGTCTCCATGCCGTCGAACATGTCCTCGCCGTGGAAAAAGCCGCGCAGCATGCGGTAACGGTCGGCGCGCACGTCGCGCACATGGCGTACGATACGCGAAACCGGCACGCCGAGCAGCAACAGCAGGTGCGAACCCATCATGAGGCTGCCCTCGAGGCTCTCCGGCACCACCTCGGTCGCGCCCGCGGCGCGCAGCCGTTCAAGGTCAGCGTCGTCCATGGTGCGCACGATCACCGGCATGTCCGGTCGCACGTGGCGTGTGATCTCCAGGATCTTTAGCGCACTCGGGACGTTGTAGAAGCTGATCGCGAGCGCGGTCGCGCGGTGCAGGCCGGCGGCCTCGAGCACGTCGCGGCGCGTGACGTCGCCGTAGACCACCGATTTGCCGGCGTCGCGGGCGTCGCGCACGCGCACCGGATCGAGGTCGAGCGCCAGGTGCGGCACTCCCTCCTGCTCCAGCATCCACGCCAGGTTCTGGCCGCTGCGGCCGTAACCGCACACGATCACGTGCCTGCCGGCGCCGCCCGCCTCGGCGCGGATGATGTCGAGGTTGCTCGCGCGCGCGCGGGTGTAACCGGGCACGAGCCGCTTGGCGAGGCGACCGTTGTGCCGCACCACCAGCGGCGCGATCATCATGCTGAGAATGACCGAGGCCAGCGTCACCTGCGCGGCTTGTTCGCTCAGGAGTCGGTACTGATTGGCCTGCAGCAGAAGCGCGAAGGCGAATTCGCCGACCTGCGACAGCACCAGGCCAGTGCGGAACGCCACACCCGTTTCGAGCCCGAACAGCCTGCCGAGACCGAGCACCAGCACGGTCTTGAAGACGAGGATAGCGGTCACGCACGCCAGGATCCACGGCCACAGCTCGCGCACCGCGCCCACGTTCAGCATCATGCCGACCGTGACGAAAAACAACCCGAGCAGAATGTCGCGGAACGGCAGGATGTCGCCTTCCACCTGATGGCGGTATTCGGTCTCGCCCAGCATCATGCCGGCGAGAAATGCGCCGAGCGCGAGCGACAGTCCGGCCATCTCTGTGATCCACGCCGCCGCGAGCGTGAGCAGCAGCACGGAAAACATGAAGTACTCGCGCAGACGCGCGGCCGCGACCTCGTGAAACAGCGGCCGCAGCATCCAGCGACCGAGCAGGATGATGCCGACCAGCACCAGCATGCTCTTCACGAATACGCTGCCCAGGGTGGACCAGACCGAACTGCTGTCGCCGGCGAACGCCGGAATCATGATCAGGAAAGGCACCACCGCGAGGTCCTGGAACAGCAACACACTGATGGCGTGACGTCCGTGGCGCGAGTTCTGCTCCAGTTGCTCAGTGAGCAGTTTCATCACGATCGCGGTCGAGGACATCGCCAGCATGCCGCCGATGACGATGGCGCCCTGGGCCGGAACGCCGAGCAGCCATGCAACCATCCCGAAAACCAGACAACTGATCAGCACCTGCGCTCCGCCCAGACCGAACACCACACCCTTCATTGCCATCAGCTTGGGCAGCGAGAACTCCAGACCTACGGTGAACATAAGGAACACCAGTCCGAACTCGGCCAGCGTCCGCGTACCCGCGACATCGGGAATCCAGCCCATACCGTAGGGACCGACGAAGATGCCGGCGCACAGGTACGCCAGGATCTGCGGCAAGTGCAGGTAACGGAACAGCGCGACCAGTACCACCGCCACGCCGAGCAGGATGAGAATGCTGTGAAAGCCGATCGGCTCCATGGGATAATCGCGGCCGTTTCGATATACTCAATGAAAGATTACCTTAAGCCGCTTCAATTCGCGAAACGCATGACGACATCCACTCCATTCGAGCAGCTTGGACGTGACGTGATCGAGCTCGAGGCCGAAGCGCTGCAGACGCTGGCCCGGCGCATCGACGGACAGTTCGCCGAGGCCTGCCGGTTGATACTCGCCTGCCGCGGACGTGTCATCGTCATCGGCATGGGCAAGAGCGGCCACATCGGCGGCAAGATCGCCGCTACCCTCGCGAGCACCGGCACGCCGGCGTTCTTCGTGCACCCGGGCGAAGCCTCGCACGGCGATCTCGGCATGATTACGCCGCCGGACGTGGTGCTGGCCATTTCCAATTCCGGCGAGACCGAGGAGATTCTGACGCTCCTGCCGATCATCAAGCGCATGGGCGTGAAACTGATCGGGCTGACGGGCAAACGGGAATCGAGCCTGGCGCGACAGTCCGACGCCGTGCTGTACGCTGGCGTCGAGAAAGAGGCCTGTCCGCACAACCTGGCACCCACCGCCAGCACGACGGCGGCGCTCGCCGTGGGCGACGCCCTGGCGGTGGCGCTGCTCAAGAGCCGGGGCTTCACGCCCGAGGATTTTGCGCGCGCGCATCCGGCCGGTAGCCTGGGACGGCGCCTGCTGCTGTACGTGAGCGATGTTATGCACACCGGCGCCGCGATTCCCAAGGTCTCCGAAGACTCCAGCCTGCGCGAGACGCTGCTCGAAATGACCGGCAAGGGACTGGGCATGACCGGCGTGGTCGACCGCGAAGGGCGACTGGTCGGCATCTTCACTGACGGCGATCTGCGCCGCGTGCTCAATCGTGGCATCGACGTCTATACCGCCGCGATCGCCGAGGTAATGACCCGGAATCCGAAAACCACGCGCGCCGACCGCCTCGCGGCGGAAACGGTGCAACTGATGCGCTCGCTGAAGATCAACGGATTGTTCGTCGTGGATGATGACAACCGGGTGCTCGGCGCGCTCAATATGCACGATCTTTTCCGTGCCGGGGTGATTTAAAGATAGACATGAACCAGGTTCTTGCGCCGGCATTTCAGGTGGAACCCGCGATCCTCGCGCTCGCGGCCAAGGTGAAGCTGCTGTTATTCGACGTGGACGGCGTGCTCACCGATGCGCGTCTCGTCATCGGCGATGACGGCCAGGAATACAAGGCGTTCAATTCGCGCGACGGTCACGGCATCAAAATGCTGCAACGCAATGGCGTTGCCACCGGCATCATCACCGGCCGCACCTCGGAGGTGGTAAAACACCGCGTGCGCGACCTCGATATCAAATACGTCCACCAGGGTTGCAAGGAAAAACTTCCGGTGTTCCGGAAATTGATCGGCGAACTGGGGTTGCAGCCGGATCAGACCGCCTACGTCGGCGACGACGTGGTCGATCTGCCGATCATGCTGGAGGTAGGCCTGGCGATCGCGGTGCAGAACGCCCATCCGCTCGCGAAGCAGTACGCGCACTGGGTCACGCCGAGCATCGGCGGATACGGCGCGGCGCGCGAGGCCTGCGAGATGATCCTGTACGCACAAGGTACGTACCAGACGGAAATGCAGAAATACCTGGCCACCGCCGGCCACGGCAATCCGGCCCCGGGATGACGCTCGACGCCAGACGCTTCGCCATCGCCGCGGCGCTGCTCGCGATTGCCGCCGGCTCCTGGTGGCTGACGCGAGCGATCGGTCCACCGGCGAAGGTCTTCGACGGCGCCGCGCGCCACGACCCGGATTACACCATTCAGGATTTCACCACCACGGTCATGAACGAGCAGGGACACCGGCGCTACACGCTCTCGGCGACACTGCTCGTCCACTACGGCGATGACGGCAGTTCCGATCTCACCCAACCCTATCTGATCCAGTACCGCGAGGGCCAGGCCCCGCTGCAGACACGCGCCGACCGCGGACAGATGCCGAAGGACGGCCGCGAGATACTCATGACCGGAAACGTCGTATCGGCGCAGGGACGAGACCCGAAAACCGCGGGCGGGGAAATCCACGCCGACCGCATGAAATTCCTGCTCGACAGATAGCGCGCATGACTACTCCTACCCATCGTATCCGGTTGGTGCTGCTGATCCCGCCGCTGCTGGCGTGGCTTGCAATCGGCCCCGTCCACGCGCTCCGCCAAGACACGGATGAGCCGATCCGCGTCCATGCGCACTCGGTTGAAACCAACGAAAAAACCGGCGTGGCGATCTATAGCGGCGACGTGCTGGTCGAACAGGGCGCACTCTCGATCCGGGCGGACCGCATCGAAATCCGCACCCGCAACAAGCGCACGGATTTCATCCGCGCCACCGGCAAGCCGGCGAAACTGCGTCAACGCGGGGATAAGCAGACCGATGAAATTCAGGCGGAAGCGGACCGGATCGATTACCGCGTCGCCAGCGGACAGATCGAAATGACCGGCGACGTGACCGTGCATCGGAACACGGACGTATTCACCGGCGACGTGCTGCAATACGATCTGAACGACAAGACCCTCAAGGCGTCCGGCGATGAAAAAGGCGACGGCCGGATTCACGCGGTGATTCAACCCGCCAAGCACAACGCCGATTCGGCGCCCAACCCCTAGGCGCTCCATGGCCGAAACCGCGAAACCGAGCAGACGCGCCAAAAGCAAACGCGCGGTCGTGGCGACCGGAAGCATGCTGGCCGCCGAGCACCTCACCAAAAAATACAAGGGCCGGCTGGTCGTCAAGGACGTCTCGCTCGAGGTCCGCAGCGGCGAGATCGTCGGCCTGCTCGGTCCCAACGGTGCCGGCAAGACCACCTGCTTCTACATGATCGTGGGCCTGGTGCCGATGGACAGCGGAAGCATTCATCTGGACCAGGCCGATATCAGCGACATGCCGATGCATCAGCGCGCCCGCCGCGGTCTCGGCTATCTGCCGCAGGAACCGTCGGTGTTCCGCAACTTGACCGTGGAGCAGAACATCTTGGCGATCCTCGAGACGCGGAGCGATCTCGGCGAAACCGACCGTGCGCGCATCCTGGAAGAGTTGCTACACGACCTGAACGTCATCGAGCGGCGTGATACACTGGGGATCAGTCTTTCCGGTGGCGAGCGGCGACGCGTGGAAATCGCGCGCGCGCTGGCGACCACGCCGCGATTCATTCTGCTCGATGAACCCTTCGCCGGCGTGGACCCGATCTCGGTTCTGGAGATACAACAGCTGATCAAGCATTTGCAAAAACGCGGGATCGGCGTGCTGATCACCGATCACAACGTGCGGGAAACTCTGAAGATATGCGACCGCGCATACATCCTGAGCGACGGTCAGGTGCTGACCTCGGGGACGCCACGCGATATCCTATATAATGATGCTGTCAAGAAGGTTTATCTGGGCGAAGACTTCCACCTCTGATACTGCTCACGCGACCGCTTTATAGTATAGTGAATTTGCACCGCCCGAACGATGAGCGGAATCTGCCCCGGTTGGTAAATTAAACTATACTTTCAGGGTAGACGTCACGGATTCGTTCGAGGGGCGGAGCGGCTCGGCTCATCACACAAGAAATGTCCGCATTATGAAGCAGTCACTTGACCTTAAACTGGGTCAACACTTAACCATCACTCCCCAGCTGCAGCAGGCGATCCGTCTGCTGCAGCTTTCCTCCATCGAATTGCAGCAGGAGATCCAGGAAGCGCTCGAAAGCAACCCGTTGCTCGAGGAAAACGAAAAGGAAGAGGAAATCCCAGAGGTCAAGAGCGAGACGGATAACGCGAACACCGATAGCCTCGACCGCACGGAAGCCTCCTCCGACGATGAGTCTGAAACATCGGTAACCGACGTCGAATCAAACGAAGACGCCGACAACGATTGGACCGAGAATTTCGAATCCATGACGGCGCCCACGGGGAGCCGTACCGCCTCTGACGACGATTATCCCGACATCGACGCACGCAACAGCCCGCCACAGTCCCTCCACGATCACCTGTCGTGGCAGATGCAGATGACGCCGTTTTCCGATGACGACAAGCAGATCGCCATGGCGCTGATCGACGCCATCAACGAAGACGGCTACCTGTCGTGCAAGCTCGAGGAAATCCAGCAGGCGCTCTCCAAGAACCTCTCGGTCGAGATCGACGAGATCGAGGCGGTGCTGCATCAGATCCAGAACTTCGATCCCATCGGCGTGGGTGCGCGCGACGTGGGAGAATGCCTGCAGTTACAGATGAAAGCGCTGCCCCCCGATACCCCCGGCCTGAAAGCCGGCATGAACATTGCTACGCCGCAGAACCTCGCGCTGCTCGCCAGCCGCGACTACACGCAGTTGCGGCGCAACCTGAGACTGCCGCCTGAAGAACTGCAGCAAGCCATCCAGCTGATCCAGAGCCTCAATCCCCGGCCGGGCAATTCCGTAACCGCGACACAAGCCGGGTATATCGTGCCGGATATAATCGTCAAGAAGGTCCGCGGCGTGTGGCGCGCCGAACTCAATGCAGACGTCTCGCCCCGGCTGCGCATCAACCGCCAGTACGAAAAGATGATCCACCGCGGCGACTCGAGCGCCGACAATCGTTATCTGCAGGATCAACTCCAGCAGGCGCGCTGGTTCATCAAGAGCCTCAATTCCCGCAACGAGACCTTGCTCAAGGTGGCGCGCACGATCGTGGATCGTCAGCGCGCCTTTTTCGACCACGGCGCCGAGGCCATGAAGCCGCTGGTGTTGCACGACGTCGCCGAGGCCGTCACCATGCATGAATCGACCATCTCTCGCGTCACCACGAACAAGTACATGCTCACCCCGCGCGGGATTTTCGAGCTGAAATATTTCTTCTCGAGCCACGTATCCACCGCGGACGGCGGGACCTGTTCGGCTACCGCGATCCGTTCAATCATCAAGAAGCTGGTCGAGGCCGAGTTACCCACCCGGCCCATCAGTGACAGCAAGATTGCCGAGATCCTCGCGGAACAGGGCATCAACGTGGCGCGCCGCACGGTGGCGAAATATCGCGAGTCCATGAACATACCGCCCTCGAGTCAACGAAAATCGCTTGTTTAATTTCATTCCGGAGAACGATCATGAAAATCACGGTCAGCGGCCACCAGGTGGAAATCACCGAACCCCTGCGCAGTTACGCCTCGGAGAAAATCGGCCGCATCCAAAAACATTTCGATCACGTCACCAATACCAACGTCGTCCTGCACGTGCAGAAGAACCAGCACCGCGCCGAGGCGACGATCCATGCGCGCGGCGCCACCCTTCACGCCGACGCTCAGGGCGCCGATATGTACGCCGCGATCGACTTGCTGGCCGACAAGCTGGACCGACAGGTACTGAAGCACAAGGAAAAGAGGTCCAGCCATCACCGCGGCGAAGGTTCGATCAAGAAACTCGACGCCGAGTAACTCTCGCCCGCCCGGGCGCCTTTCGTTGTGGCTGAAGGCCTTGTCATTCCCGAACTGCTGGCACCGTCGCGTGTCGCGCGCGGACTATGCGTCTCCGGCAAGGACGCGCTCTTCGAGGCGCTCGGCGCGCTGCTGCATTGCGCCGAACCGGATCTGTCGCGGGAAACCATCGTCGCTGCGCTTCTCGAGCGCGAACATTTGGGCGGCACCGGCATCGGCCAAGGCGTAGCCGTACCTCATGGACGCGTCCCCCGGCTGGGCCGGTTCATCGGCGCCTTCGTCACCGTGGCGCAGGCCATGGACTACCACGCCATCGACGGTAAACCTGTTACAATGGCTTTTGCCCTGCTGGTGCCGGAACACGCGGTGCAAGAGCACCTGCGGATCCTGTCCCGGCTAGCGGGGATATTCCGAAATTCCGAAACGAGGCAAGAGCTGCTTGCGGCGCAAACGACGGAAGAAATCTGTCAGTGCTTCGCCCGCGCTGAGAGCCGGGCCGATCGCTGACCCAATGACGACGCCGGTCGTCACCACCAACGACCTTTTCGTGGCCGAGGCCGGTCCGCTCAAGCTCGTATGGGTCGCTGGCGAGACCGGCAGAAACCGCCTCCTCGAGCCCACGACTGCGCGGTTTCCGGGAATGGCGCTCGTGGGTCACCTCAATTTCGTCCATCCGAACCGTATCCAAGTGCTCGGCGAGTCGGAAGTCGCCTATCTCACCAAGCTTGGTAAAAAAGAACGCGCGCAGGCGCTGCACGATCTTTTCACCTGCGACAAGACATCGGCCGTGGTCGTCGCGAACGACCGAAAAGTCGACGCCGACCTGATTGCGACCGCCAACCAGACCGGACTCGCGCTTTTCTCGTCGTCCCTGCCGAGCCCGCTGGTGATCGATCACCTGCAGTACTATCTGACGCGGGCGCTGGCGCCGCGCGTTACCGTGCACGGCGTATACATGGAAGTCATGGGCATGGGCGTGCTGATCACCGGCGAGTCCGGCATCGGCAAGAGCGAGCTCGCGCTCGAGTTGCTCTCGCGCAATCACCGCCTGATCGCCGACGATGCGGTCGAGTTCGTTCGCGTCGGCCCGGACGTGCTGGTGGGACAATGCCCCACGCTGCTGTCGGATTACCTCGAGGTGCGCGGCCTCGGCATCCTGGACGTACGCCTGATGTTCGGCGAGACCGCGGTACGGCACAAGAAAAAGCTGCACCTCATCGTACGCCTGGAAGCCATCCTGCGGCAGACGATGAGCAAGATCGACCGTCTCCAGGCGCAACAGATGACGCGCACCATCCTCGGCGTGGAGGTCCCCGAGGTGGCGTTGTTCGTCGGCCCCGGCCGCAACCTGGCGGTGCTGGTGGAAGCCGCCACACGCGCCTACATTCTGCGCATGTGGGGCTTCGATCCGCTTGAGGACTTCATGAAGCGCCACCAGGAACACATGAACAACGCCGCGGCTGCCGGCAAGCCGGCACCGCGCGGCACGCTGCCGGTGGAGGCGCGGCGCAAGGCGCGCAACAAAGTGGACTAAATGAGTTTTTTCATCGTCAGCGGCCTGTCCGGATCCGGCAAGACCATCGCGCTCCAGGCCCTGGAAGACATCGGCTTCTACTGCATCGATAATCTGCCGGCGGCGCTCCTCGCCCATTTCGCCGTGCTGCTCTCAGACAAGCGCGATAACGCCATTGCCAACGCGGCCATCGGCCTGGACGTGCGCAACCGCGCCTTTCTCGCCGATTTGCCGAAGAGCCTCGACGATCTGCGCGACCGCGGCATTCATTACCGAATCATCTTCCTCGAGGCCGAAGAGTCGATCCTGATCAAGCGCTACAAGGAAACCCGGCGCAAGCATCCGATGCTGGATCACCAGACTCCGCTCGTGGAAGCGATCCGCCTCGAAAAACAGCTGCTCGAACCGCTGTCTTTCGCCGCCGCCCTGCGCATCGACACTACGCGCACCACGCCACATGAGCTGCGCATGCAGGTACGCAATTTTGCGCGCGGCGAGGAAACCGCCGGGCTCACTCTGCTGTTCGAGTCCTTCGGCTACAAGCACGGAACCCCGCTAGATGCCGACTACGTGTTCGACGTGCGTTGCCTGCCCAATCCGTACTGGCAGCCGGAGCTGCGACAATACACCGGCCTCGACGAACCCGTGGTGCGTTTTCTGCGGTTGTACGATGAGGTCGAAGCGATGTTCGACGATATCCGCGGGTTCTTGGAAAAATGGCTTCCGCGATTCGAGCGCGAGGACCGCACCTATCTTACGATCGCCCTGGGGTGCACCGGCGGCCAGCACCGCTCCGTCTACCTGGTGCAGCGGTTGGCGCAGCATTTTTCCGACAAGGGCGTGAAAACGCAGGTGCGCCATCGGGAGCTGAAATGATCGGCCTACTGATCCTGGCGGAAAAAAAACTGGGCGGAGGCCTGATCGCCGCGGTCGAGCACACCCTCGGTTCGCGCCCGCCGCAACTGGCTTCGATCAACCTCGATTACCAGGCAACGCCCGAGCAGATGGAAACGCTGATACGTCAGGCGCTGCAGCGAGCCGACCAGGGCGACGGCGCGCTGATTCTGGCCGATGTGTACGGCGCCACCCACACCAACGTCGCCTGCCGCCTGCTCGCGCGCGGTCGCATCGAGCTGGTGGCGGGCGTGAATCTGCCGATGTTGTTGCGGGTGCTCAACTACCGCCATCTCCAGATGGACGATCTCATCGACAAGGCGTTGAGCGGCGGCTGCGGCGGCATTGTCTGCGCCGGAGATCCGTCGAAAATCCGGGAGGTACACTGATGCAGTGCCAGAAGATCGTCATCATCAACAAGCTCGGCCTGCACGCGCGCGCCTCCGCCAAGCTCGTCAGTCTGGCTTCGGAATTCAGCGCCGAGATCACGCTCAAGCGAAACGGCCAGCAAGTCAACGCCAAAAGCATCATGGGCATCATGATGTTGGCCGCCGCAAAGGGCGCGGAACTCGAGCTTTGCGCCGAGGGCCCGGACGAGAAAAACGCCATTGAGGCGCTCACCGAACTCGTGGGCAATCGCTTCGGAGAGGGCGAGTAAATGAAGCCCCACTATCGTTTGTCCTGTCGCAAGGTAACGCCCTTCTCGCTTCGCTCGTTGGTAATGAGGTAATCATGCTGGCATTGTACGGGACCGGAGTCAGCGATGGCATCGCCATAGGAAAGGCCTTCGTCCTGCAGCGGGAACTGCCGGAGATTCCGGAATACGCGATCCCCAAGGACTACATCGAGGAAGAGGTAGCGCGTTTTCAGCGCGCAGTCGAGGTCTCGCGGCGCCAGCTGATGACCATCCGCGAGCATATCCCGGCCAACGCGCCGCCCGAGGCGACCAGTTTTCTCGACGCGCACCTGCTGATGCTCGATGACAAGATGATCTCGATGGCCCCGGTCGACACCATCCGCGGCCAGCAATGCAACGCCGAATGGGCGGTCAAGATGCAAAGCGACGTGCTGTGCGCCATGTTCGAACAGATGGACGACCAGTACCTGCGCAACAAGAAAGTCGACGTCAATCAGGTGGTGCAGCGGATCCTGCGCAACCTGATGCAGCAGAACTACGACGAACACGAAAAAATCGCCGCCGGCGAGATCGTGGTCGCCGACGACCTGACACCCGCGGATACCGTGATGCTGAAGCACAATCGCGTCCGCGCCTTCGTTACCAGCCTGGGTGGGCCGATTTCGCACACCGCGATCCTGGCGCGCAGCCTCGGCATCCCGGCGATAGTCTCAGCGCACAGCGCCACTCGCTACGTTCGCCCGGGCGAGGAACTGATCGTCGACGGCAAGCGGGGCATGCTCATCATCGCGCCCGACCGGCACATCGTCGCCGAATACCGCCAGCGCACCAAAGACATCCTGCAGTTGCGCCGGGAGCTGAATCGCCTGCGAACCAGCGGCGCGATCACGCGTGACGGGCGCCGCATCTCACTTCTGGCCAACATCGAGCTGCCCGCGGACGTGCGTGCCGCCGCCCAGGCCGGGGCCGAGGGAATCGGCCTGTATCGCACCGAATTCCTGTTCATGAACCGGCCGCAGCCGCCGGCCGAAGAGGAACAGTTCCGGGCTTACGTCAAAGTCATCAAATCGATGCCCGGAAAACCGGTGACGATCCGCACCCTCGATCTGGGGGCCGACAAACAGGTCGACGGCGGGCGCACGGGCGCGACAGCGATATCGGTCAATCCGGCGCTCGGCCTGCGCGCCGTGCGCCTGTGCCTGCACGATACCTCGCTGTTCCGCCCGCAGCTGCGGGCGATCCTGCGGGCCGCGGTGTACGGGAAGGTGCGGATGATGATCCCGATGCTCTCGAGCCAGGACGAACTTTTCCGCGTGCTCGACCTCATCGAGGAAACGAAGCGCGAGCTCAAGCGCGAACGCCAGAAGTTCAATCCGAGGATTCCCATCGGCGGCATGATCGAGGTACCCGCAGCCGCCATATCGGCAGACCTGTTCGCGCCGTATCTCGATTTTTTCTCGATCGGTACCAACGATCTGATCCAGTACACGCTCGCCATTGATCGCGTGGATGACGCTGTCAATTATCTTTACGATCCCCTGCACCCGTCGGTCCTGCGCCTCATCGATCTCACCATTCAGGCCGGGAAAAAGGCGCGCATATCGGTAGCGATGTGCGGCGAAATGGCAGGTGATCCGCGTTATACTAACCTGCTGCTGGGCCTGGGGCTGACCGAATTCAGCATGCACCCGGCGACCTTGCTCGAGGTCAAAAAGATCGTGCGCGACGGCCACGCCGGGAAATTGAATCGCTTCGCACAACGATTACTCAAGGTACGTGACACGCACGAAGTGCACACGCTGGTGGAGAAGCTCAACCAGCGCTGAACCGACCGTCAGTGAAAAAACTCTGCGCCTCAGCGGCGCAGTCCGTCGGGCAGATGTGGACCGATTTCCGTGGTCTGGGCGGGATAGACGTACCCGAAGGCCGGCTGGGTGTCCTGCACGATCGCCACTAGGCCGCTGCGGTACTTCAGGCGGTTGGCGCTGAATCCCTCCGCGAGCCGCGGCTGGAACGCTTCTTTCAACACCGACACCGCCGTGATCTTCTTCATGCGGAACGGCCGCCAGAACGGCGCCGGCCGGCCGGAAGCGGAAAACCCGCGCGTCTGATATCCATCGAGAACCAGTTCGCCGCGCTCGTCCGTGTAAATGGCGTGCGGCTCGACGACCCGAATCTGGCGTTGGTCGTGATAACGAATGGCGATGCAGCGCCGGTCCTTGATCGCCTGGCTGATGAGCTGGATGGAATTTGGCAGCATTTCCTCGACTCCTTTGTCTCTATGAAAAATATGGCACACGCCGGCGCCGAGTCAAAGTCGGCGGACAAATGGCGGATTTAAGGCCATGTACGGCGGCAATGCGTCACGCGCGGGTATCAGACACGGAACAGGGTCGCGAGCCCGAGGAAGGCAAAAAACCGACGCCGTCGGTGACCGTGGTCCGGATCACGCCGCTCGCCAGGGCCGGGTCCGCGCCGAGCCGGCGCACCAGAAGGGGAATCGTAACGCCGGACAAAGGGGCAAAGGCGATATTGATGATCATGGCCGGCCCGATAAGCATGCCAAGCAGCCACCGGTGAAACCATTTAAGGCGACCACCAGCGCCCAGATCAGCCCGTTGACCGCGCCGATCATGAGTTCGCGCAACAGCACCCGCCGCGCGTTGCCTTCCGAGATCGTGCCCAGCGACGGCCCCGCACGATCAATGTCCGGGCCTGGGTCCCTGCGTGGCCGCCCATGCTCGCCACAATCGGCATCGACACCGCGAGCGCCACCACCTTAATTTATGGTTTGCCCGAACAGGCGTATGACCTACGAGGCGATGTCCGCCGAATGCAGGTCGGAAAGGGTTTCGCTTATTTTGGCGATATCAGCGGCTTCGAGCGCGGCCAGCACGCGGTTCAGATGATCCGGCTTTTTGTCGGCGCGATTTCGCCATGGTGACGCTCTCCCGTGAGCGCGTCCCGGTTTTGACGGCCGCACGCCGTCTGGGTAGATGATTTCCAGCAATTTTTACCGCCAGGGACGCCAGGTTGAAGACGATACAAGAATAACAGGATTTTTGGTTTTGACTTTCTTGGCATCCCTGGCGATTCAGACGTTATCAAATATCAATTCCCGGCGACGGTCATGTTCTCGATCAGGATCGAGCCGCTGCGCAGGTTGCCGCGGGTGTCCACGTCGTTGCCCACGGCGAGCAGTTGCCGGTACATTTCGCGCAGATTGCCGGCGATGGTGATCTCCTCCACCGGATACCGGATCTCGCCGTTTTCCACCCAGAACCCGGCGGCGCCGCGCGAATAGTCGCCAGTGACGATATTGACGCCGAAACCGATCAACTCCGTCACCAGCAGGCCGGTGTGCATGCGTTTGAGCAGCTTCCCGAGGTCGAGGGACTCCGGGCCGGGATCGATCGTCAGGTTGTGCACGCCGCCGGCGTTGCCGGTCGTGGCCATCTTGAGCTTGCGCGCGGAATACGAATCGAGCACGTAGCCCTGCAACACCCCGCCGCGCACGAGGTCGCGCGCCTGGGTCGCGACGCCTTCGCCGTCGAAGGCAGCGCTCCCGAGAGCGCCGGCGAGATGCGGTTGTTCGTGGATACGCACGTAACCGGCGAACACCGGCTTGCCAAGACTGTCCAGCAGGAACGAAGCCTGCCGGTACAGGCTCGAACCGCGGACCGCGTTGACGAAATGCGATAACAGGCTCGAGGCGATCGGCGCCTCGAAAATTACCGGACACTCGCGCGTGGAAAGCTGGCGGCCGCCCAAGCGGCGCAAGGTGCGCCGCGCGGCCTCGCGCCCGACGCCCGCCGGCGATTCGAGTTGTCGCGGGTCGCGCGCCACCGTGTACCAGTAATCCCGTTGCATACCGCCCTGGTCCTGGGCGATGACGCTCAGGGAAAGACTGTGGCGCGTGCTCGCCTGGCTGCCGAGGAATCCGTGACTGTTACCGTAGATTTCGAGCCCTTCGTGGGTCGAAAGCGAGGCACCTTCGGAGTTCGTGATGCGGGGATCGGCCTCGCGAGCATTGGATTCCGCGGTGCGCGCCAGTTCGATGGCTTGCGGCATGTCCGGATGCCACCGATGATAAAGATCGAGATCGGGAAAATATTTCGCCAGCCGTCCGGGATCGGCGAGACCAGCGCAATCGTCCTCGGCCGTATATCTGGCGATGGCGCAGGCGGCGCGCACCGTGTCACGCAAGGCCTCGAGGCGCATGTCGGTGGTGCTGGCCGAACCGGTGCGTTGTCCGAAATAGACCGTGAGGCCGAGGCCCTTGTCTCGGGTGTGCTCGACGGTCTCGACCTCGCCCAGGCGCACCGTCACCGACAACCCCTGGCTGATGTTGGCGCCGGCCTCAGCCGCGGTAGCGCCCGACTTTTTTGCCTCGGCCAGGGAAAACTCCACCGCGGCCGTCAACTGCGAGCGCGTCGGGGCGTCTGACACGGAGGTCGTGCTCACCATCGTCGCGCTCAACTGCGGGTCCCTCCGACGGTCAGTCCGTCGATCTTCAGCGTGGGCTGACCGACGCCGACCGGCACGCTCTGGCCTTCCTTGCCGCAGGTGCCGACGCCGGGGTCGAGCTGCAGGTCGCGGCCGACCATGGACACGCGCGTCAGCACATCCGGCCCGTTGCCGATCAGGGTCGCGCCCTTGACCGGCCGCGTGATCTTGCCGTTCTCGATCAGATAGGCCTCGGAGGCGGAGAACACGAACTTGCCCGAGGTGATGTCGACTTGCCCACCGCCGAAGTTGACGGCATACAGTCCCTTGTCCACCGAGGCGATGATTTCGCCCGGATCGTGATTGCCGGCCAGCATGTAAGTGTTGGTCATGCGGGGCATCGGCAGGTGTGCATACGATTCGCGCCGGCCGTTGCCGGTCGGCGCGACCCCCATCAGGCGCGCATTGAGTGTATCCTGCATATAGCCATTGAGAATTCCGTTTTCGATCAACACCGTCTTCTGGGTCGGCGTGCCCTCGTCGTCGACATTCAGTGAACCGCGCCGATTCGGCAGCGTGCCATCATCGACTACGGTGCATTGATCGGAGGCGACGCGCTCGCCGAGGCGTCCGGCGAACGCGGACGTGCCCTTGCGGTTGAAGTCGCCCTCCAGCCCGTGACCGATGGCCTCGTGCAGCAGGATGCCGGGCCAGCCGGGACCCAGCACCACCGGCATGGTGCCGGCGGGCGCATCCACCGCCTCGAGATTGACCAGCGCCTGGCGCACCGCCTCGCGCGCGTACTCGAGCGCGCGATCTTCCTGCAGGAAATAATCGTAGGTGAAACGCCCGCCGCCGCCGTGGCTGCCCTGCTCGCGCCGACCATCAGCCTCCACGATCACACTGACGTTGAGCCGCACCAGCGGCCGCACGTCACCGGCGATCACGCCATCCGAGCGCACCACCAGCACTACCTCGTGCACGCCGGCGAGGCTCGCCATCACCTGTTTCACGCGCGGGTCGCGGGCACGCGCCTCGGCCTCGACGCGTTCGAGCAGCTTCACCTTGGCGTCGTCCGCTAGGCTCGCCAGCGGATCGACCGGTCGATAGAGCTGCAGGCCCGATTCGCCGCGGAACACGGCCGGGGCGCGCCCCTCCGCGCCCTGTTGCGCAATCGTGCGCGCCGCGGCTGCGGCGTCTAGCAGCGCCGGCAGCACGATATCATCGGAATAGGCGAATCCGGTTTTTTCCCCGGCCACGGCGCGTACGCCGACGCCCTGCTCGATGTTGTGACTGCCGGATTTTACCTTGCCCTCTTCCAGCGACCAGGCTTCGTGGCGGCTGTACTGGAAATAGAGGTCGCCATAATCCACGCGACCGGCCAGAAGGCTCCCGATCAGGCGCGCCAACTCCGGATCGCCGATGCCGGCCGGTTCGAGCAGCGATTGACGCGCCAATGTCAGCATTTTGTCGCTCATGCGTGGTCGCTCCCGGCATCCCTGCCTCCCGCGACACTTGTGCGTCCTGCACATTGCAGTCTCCGGTGCCGGATGCTCGGCAGGCTCGCGCGGGCGCCCTGCAGGCGCGCCGGATCGCAGTCAGCGACGACGTGGCCGGCGCCATGCGTCAGTCGCGCCATGATCTCGCCCCAGGGACTGACGATCATGCTGTCGCCGTAGGTTTCGCGTCCGTTGGCGTGACAACCGTCCTGGGCCGCGGCCACGACGAAAGCGAGATTTTCGATGGCGCGGGCGCGCAGCAGCACTTCCCAGTGCGCGCTTCCGGTATGCGCCGTGAAGGCCGACGGCACCGCGAAGAGTTCCGCGCCTCGATCCAAAAGTTGCCGGAAGAGTTCGGGAAAGCGCAGATCGTAGCACACCGCCAGTCCGAGTTTGCCGGCCGGGCTGTCCAGTACCACGCTTTCGTCGCCGGGTTCAAAATTGCGCGACTCGCGATACTCTTCTCCGTTGTCGAGACACACGTCGAACAGATGAATCTTGTCGTAACGCGCGACACGCTCGCCGCGATCATCGTACACCAGGCAGGCGGCGCGAACCTTGTCTCGCTCCCGTGCGGCCAATGGAATGGTCCCACCCACCAGCCATACACGATGGGTGCGCGCCTGCGCGGCGAGAAAATCCTGGATCGGACCGCGATCGTCCGTTTCCGCCGCCGCCAGCCGGTCGGCGTCCGTCAGCGGCATGAGCGCGAAATTCTCCGGCAACACGATGAGCCGGGCGCCGGCATTGGCGGCGGCATGAATTCTCCGCCCGGCCTCGTCAAGATTCGCCGGCACCGCCGGCCCCGACGTCATCTGCACCGCCGCCACCCGGGTCATATCCGCGTGCCGGCGCCACGCGCGCACCATGGCAGCGCAGCGTGGACGGATTCGATGGCGCTGATCGGAGAGGAACGCAGCAGGGAAAACAATAGAAAATTACGGCGCATGTTTATTAGGATATCACCGAAGAGCCGTATCATTCATCCGCCGGCACCGGCACGACCGTTGCCTTCAACGTCCTGCTTTTGACCAGCTTGGTGATCACCGGATTTTGCCACGGGCCTTTGACCATATAGGTGATGCGGGTACCTTCAGCGATTTGCTTCTTGAAGATCTTTTGCACCGCCAGCACCGCCGCCGCAACCTGCGGTCCCCACACGCCCCACGTCGCAATCGTGACCGCGTCGCTGATCTTGGGCTGTAATTCGATGCTCATGTCATAATCCTCCGCGGCCAATCCGACTCGTCCGCTGAGGTCTATCTGCATCGCCGGCCCCTCGAGGGAAAAATTGCGGGTATAGGCATTGCCTTGCTCGACGTTCACGTTGCCGTGAATCTGGTCATAGATAAATCCCTTGCCGAACACCGGGCTGAAATCAAGCCTGAGGTAGCGTCCGATAGCGCTAAGATCGAGCAGGCCGAACAGCCGTCCGGCACCCTGCTTGACCTGCAGGAAGCGGCCCTTCTTCGCCGACACTTCGACCTTGCCGCTCAGTACGGCGAGCCGGGGGTCGGCCGGTGCGCCGGGCCAGCTCAAGTGCGACTTGATGTTAACGTCACCCCCGGCGACCTGATCCGGCACGCCAAAGGCTTCCATGGTTTTGCCAAGATCGGTGCTGTTGAATTCGAGATTGAAATCGCTCATTTGCTGGTTATTGACCAGGCGCCAGCTGCCAATGACGCTCATTTTCATCTCAGGTCGCGTCATGTTGAAGCGCTGAATAGCCCAGCCGTCTTCGCCGGGCACCGCCATGAAATCCAGCTCTCCCATCGGTTTGTCCTGAAACACGAAGTTTTTGCTACGCAATGTCACGGTCGGAAGACGGCGCGGATCGACCGGCTCGCCGGCGCGGTCGCGCTGTTTCCGCGGCAAGACCAGGCGCGCCAGGTCCAAGTCAATATTCGCCGTCCGGCCCCGCCCCGAGAATCTGGCGTTACCGGCAACGGAAGCGCCATTGAGCGTACCGCTCCAGAGGTCGCGATCATGGGTGAAATCGAGCGCGAGGCTGCCGAACTGGCGGTCGAACATCTCGAATGACTTCACTTCGGCGCTCACGCGCGTAAGGAAATCCGGTGTGCCGGATGGACCGCCGCCGAGCAGCGGAAACCATTGATCGAGGTCCAGCCGCTCCACCCGCGCGCTCACCTGCAGGCCACGTTCCACGGACGTCGCGACGCGCGCTTCTCCGAAACCGACCCGGCCGCCGGCGAAATGCCACCCGTCGTCGGCACGCGAAAATGCCAGCTGGCCGCTGGCGCGGCTGCCGACATTGAGCAAGACGCGAAAGCCGTCGCGGGCAGCCGCTTCAGTGCGCACGATCAGTTTCTCATCGGCCAAACCCTCGGGCCGGTCAAGCGGCGGCGGCAGCGCCACTTTCAGTCCATGCAGGTCGACTTCGGCGCTAAGAATGCCGACAACTTTGTCCGCGTGCCACGTGGCGTTCCAACGGGCGGCCCCACTTAGCACCGGCGCAATCCGAGGGCCGACGATCGGCGCCAGTCCAGGCGCGGTAATGGCGCCGTCACCACGGATCAGCAACCGGTCCCGGTCCTGCGAAGCCGACAACACCGTATCGCCGCCGAGGACCCGCGCGTGCAGACGGCCGTCGCGAACTCCATCCCGGGTGAAATTCACGAAGCCTTCGATGCCCTCGGCGGCAACACCGGTGCCGGGAAACAGCAAGTTGTTTTTCAAGAAACGATATTCCCCGTTGACCTGGACGGAATGCGGCTGCGCCAGCGAAATGGTCAGATCCAGGCTCAGGACGCCGTCGCCCGTTCCCGTCAGACCGGACGGAACGTAGGTGAACCAGGACGCCGTGCCCGACCCCGGTTTGACGTCGCGCAGCAAGTCGAGGGTTTCGCCAAGCGCGCCCGCGACTCTTCCGGTGACGCGAACCACATCCTCGCCCTCGCCCGAAGTGTGCGACTGGACCACGATCTGGTTTGCGCTGAGCTTGCCGATCTTACCGTCACCGGTGATCACGAAATCGGTGTTGTTGACGGCGACATCCACTTCGCCTTTTCGGACCGGTTCCCAGCCGGGGAGGAAACGATACACCGCATCGCTGACATGACCGTGCAACTCGAACTTGCCGGTGCCGTTACGAAACGGAAAATCTCGAACCGGCCCGTCATAGAGCAGGTAACCCTGTGTGATTTTTCCGGCAACGAAGGAGCTTTTCATCCATGCCAGGGTGGCCGGCGAGAGGCGCCGAACCGGATAGTAGCGCGCCGCGTTGGCGCCGTTACCGTCCTTGAAATCCACGCGCAGCTTCAGGTACGGCGAGATCGATGGATCGAGCGGGACCCGCACGCTCAGTTTGCCGGTGCCGCGACCGTCGTCGCCGATCACCTGCAGGTCATCGCCGTTCACCAGCCAGTAATCGGCGAACTTCTCCCAGCGGATGCCACCGCTCGCGCGTTTCGCGGCCAACGGCGCGCCGAATATCTGCGGGAATGATACGGAGACGTTGGTGGAATCGAGTTGCAGGCTGCCGCGCAGACGTGACAGTGACAAATGGCCGTTGAGCCCCTGGATCCCGGGGTATTTTTCGTATGGAAGCACCGTCCCGGCCGCGATGTCCGCGTCCAGGAAGAAATCCTCGGGCGCCGCCCAGTCGCCCAGGATGCGGAGCTTGAAATTATCGATCGTGCCCCCGGGTTTCCCCGCCAGCCAGTAGTCGAGTAACGGATGCGACTTGGCCACCGCCGGCGCCACGTCGGCGGGCCGATCGGTATAGGTGCGCGCGGCAAAGGCCGAGATTTCACCGAGATCCAGATGCTTGACTTGAATCCGGCTTTCATCCGGTTGATGTACGACGCGCACGTGGCCGGCGACCCAGGTCTTGCCGGTCAGTCCGATCACCGGATTGGCGACGTCGAGGCGCCAACCGTCTCCCCGGGTTTGCCAGCTCAGGTCTCCGCTCGCCAAGCGGATGGCGACCGGCAATTTCCATCCCGGCAGAGGTAACTGGAGTCCCGCCGCCTGCACATGGCCATTGACCGACACTGGGCGACCCTGCTCCCAATCGGACCAGATTTGCGCCGCGAACCGCCCGCGGAAATCGGGCGGGAGTTTCTCGCGCGCGACCAAGGGCAAAGTGGTGACGTCGACCTGGGACGCACGCAAATAAATGTCGCCGTCCCAGTCGGGAGAAGCGAACGGATTTCCCTTGACGTCGAGCGTGACCGAACAGTCGCGGCACACTTCGGGCGGAAATTCGGCGCTGAAGTCAAGTCGGTGGCGATCGCCGTTGTTCTGCAGGCTGAGGTTCACGCGCGAAAGGTGCATGGCCTTGGTGGCCGTGGTATCGCGACGGTCGAACCATTGCAGTTCGCCGTTTTCGATCACAAGCCGGCCCTGCTGGAACAACCAAGCGATGAATTTCTCGCCGCCACCGCTCTCCGCCGCACGCATCGGGTCGAAACCGGAAACGCGAAATCGCCCGTCTTCCAACCGCTCGACCGCCAGACTCGGCTTCACGACGACAAGGCTGTTGATCTCGAATTTTCCCAACAGCAGCGGCGTGAGCGCGAGACTGATGCGCACTTCGTGCAGGCGGATCGAGGGCTGCACCTCGTTGTCGCTGTACACCTCGAGTCCGCTGGCGAGCGCACCGGGGTGCAAGCCGTCCCAGTAGGCGTGCAACGACTCGATGCGCACCTGGTGCCCGGAGCGGCGACTCAGGTATTCCTCGAGGTCCGACTTCTGCTGCGCCAGCCGCGGCAGGAGAAAGCTAGTGACGGTAAAAAGAACAGCGAGCAGCGCCAGAACCACGGCGGAGACGTACAGGCTCCAGCGGCTGACGCGCAGCGTAAAGCGGCCGACATGAACGGCGTAGCGGCGGAGACGTTTTTTCATGCCGTCGGCGGGACCTCTGCGCGAACGTAACGGATATTGATGCTGCTATTCTGCCGCATTCGGACAAAAAGCAGAAAATGGCAGCATAACACCGTGACGCCAGTTACTTTCGATCTGGAACGAAGAAAAAAGTTTCTTTCCGTGGAAATTCACGCGGTCTTCAAACCAGGACCACGTCGTATTGCTGCTGGGTGTAGAGCGGTTCGACCTTGAGCTGTATGGGCTTGCCGATGAACTCCTGCAGTTTCATCAGGCTGCCGGCCTCCTCGTCCAACAGGAGATCGATGACCGGCTGGGACGCCAGCACCAGGTATTCATCCGCCCCGTACTGGCGCACCTCGCGCAGAATCTCGCGGAAAATTTCGTAACATACCGTTTGCGGCGTTTTCACCATGCCCCGCCCCTGACAGACCGGGCAAGGCTGGCAAAGGACGTGCTCCAGGCTTTCGCGGGTGCGCTTGCGCGTCAGTTCCACGAGCCCCAAGGGCGACATTTCCGTCATGTATACCTTGGTGCGATCACGCGACAACGCCCGTTCCAGCGCGCGCAATACCTGACGCTTGTGCTCAGCCTCGGCCATGTCGATGAAATCGACGATAATCATGCCCCCCAGGTTGCGCAACCGTAATTGCCGCGCGATCGCCTGCGCCGCTTCGAGATTCGTCTTGAACAGGGTCTCCTCCAGGTTGCGCCGGCCGACATAGGCGCCGGTGTTGACGTCGATGGTGGTCATAGCTTCGGTCTGGTCGAGAATCAGGTAGCCGCCGGACTTGAGTATCACCTTGCGGTCGAGCGCCTTCTGGATCTCGTCCTCGACGGAATACAGGTCAAAGATCGGACGCTCGCCGGGATAATGCTCGATGCGGTCAGCCACCTCGGGGATGAATTCAATCCCGAAGTCGATCGCCTTGGTGTACACCTCGCGCGAGTCGATGCGGATTTTCTCGACGTTGTCGCGCACCAGGTCGCGCATCGCGCGCAGCGCCAGCGGCAGGTCCTCATGGATCAGGCCGGGCACCGGCGCAGTACGGATGCGCTCCTGCGAGGCGGCCCACACGCGCCGCAGGTAACGGATGTCAGTTTCAATTTCGTCCTCGGAGGCGGATTCGGCCAGCGTACGCAGGATAAACCCGCCTTCCTCCGCGCCTTCGCCCATGGCGGATTTCATCAGCGCCCGCAGCCGCTCACGAGTGGTTTCGTCACCGATCTTCTGTGAGATGCCGATGTGTTTGCTGTCAGGCAGATATACCAGGTAACGCGCCGGCAAGGTGATCTGCATGGTCAGTCGCGCTCCCTTGGTGCCAATCGGGTCCTTGACCACTTGCACGACTATTTCCTGGCCGTCGCTCAGCAATTCATGGATTGGCGGCGGCGTCGCCGATCCGTTTTCCGGTGTCGAGGTTGTACGGATGTCGGAGGCATGCAAGAACGCAGTGCGATCGAGTCCGATGTCCACGAACGCCGCCTGCATGCCCGGGAGAATCCGCACCACTTTTCCCTTGTAGATGTTGCCAACGATGCCGCGGCTGCGGGCACGCTCGATGTACACCTCCTGCAGCACACCGTTTTCGACGACCGCCACGCGCGTCTCTTGCGGTGTCACGTTTATAAGGATCTCTTCGCTCATACGTCTCTCGTTCCGATTTCTTTGAGCAGGATGGCCAGCTCGTGAAGCGGCAATCCCATGACGCCGGAATAGCTGCCTTCCAGGCGCGCAATAAAAGCCGCGGCCATTCCCTGGATGGCATACGCACCGGCCTTGTCGACCGGCTCGCCGGACTCCCAGTATCGCGCGATCTCCGCTTCGGTCAACGGCGCAAAACTGACGCGGCTGATGCTCATAGCCGCATGCTCTCGGCCCCGATCGATCAGACAGACGGCGGACAGCACCTCGTGCGTGCGCCCGGCCAAGCGGCGCAGCATCGCCAAGCCATGTTCGCGGTCGCGCGGCTTGCCGATAATCTCGCCTTCCAAAACCACCTCGGTGTCCGCGCCCAGCACCGGATGCCCCGGCAACTCGCGCGCCTTCACCAGACTGGCCACAAACCGCGCCTTTTCGCGCGCCACCCGTGTCACGTATTCCGCGGGCGATTCCCCGACCCGGCGCTCCTCGAGAATGTTCGACGGCATCGCCTTGAATTCGAGACCGAGCTGGCGCAACAGTTCGCGGCGACGGGGAGAGGCGGAGGCGAGGTAAAGCATGGGTTGCAGTTTCTTTTCTGTATCGCTTCCGGACCATTATACGTGTAATCGTTTGGCTATGGTTTTTAGTAGCGCGCTACGCGCGATCTAAAAAACTATGTGCGGGTGGCTCCGCCCCTGCGCCCTAAGTGACTTTCTTTTGCACGGCCAAAAGAAAGACACCAAAGAAAAGGCCGCCCGGGTCGCTTCGCCGCGCATACATCGCGCGGTACCGTGCGCGCCTCGCTGCGGCCGGGTGCTCGCCTAACTCGCTGGGCGCAAAGTACGCGCCTCGGGCTCGATCACAAGGCTCGCGAATACTCCCGGCCTCGCTCGGTGCTCGGCTCGCGACACGAGGAGGGAAAACCCAACTCAGCTTTGAGCGTAGGGGTGTTTTCCTAACTCTGTATGGCGCACTCGAGCACCGCCAGGCTTTGGGCGTGCGCCCCGAATGGGGCGCGCGCAGGGAAGCGCGCGACGGGTCCACGAGACAGGAAGTCTCGTAGGACCCGCGCCAGGCCCCAAAGCCGCGGAGCGCAGGAGCGCGCGCCATCCGTGGCGCGAGCCCGGCGGGCGCGCTATGCGCGCCCAATTTTGTTGCCGGCAAAATTGTCTTTGCACGAGCAAAGACAAATTCGACGGGATCGAATTTGGACCGCCGCAGGCGGCCCGAAGAGCGAGGACCAAGGACGGTCCGAGTCCAAAGAAACCCGCCCGCGGTGCGGGAACCGCACGTAGCTTTTCATCATCGCCGCAGGCGATTCGACCAATGCGATCTTCCCGGACTCCGCTGCGCTTCATCCGGGCTGCATAACGGCTCGCCGGAGGCGATACGACTACACCCTAGCGATGATATGGCAGATTATTAATGATGCTCCACGCGCGATAAAGTTGCTCCGCCAGCACCACGCGCACCAACGGGTGCGCCAGGGTAAGTTTAGACAATGCCCAGTGCTCGTCAGCGCGCTCGAGGCAGGCCGGCGAGAGCCCTTCGGGTCCGCCGATCAGCAGCGCGAGATTTTCTCCGCCCGTCATGCGCCGTTTCATTTCCGCGGCGAGCGCCTCGGTATCCATTTGTTTCCCGCTGCGGTCCAGAACCATCACACGTGCGCCAGCGGGAACCGCGGCCAGCTGCCGCTGACCTTCCTGTTCGATCAGGCGGCGCAAATCGGCGCCCTTGGTGCGCCGGCCGGCGGGCACCTCGTGCAGAATTAGGCGGCACTCGCGCGGCAGGCGCTTGGCGTATTCCCGGTAGCCCGCTTCGACCCAGGCGGGCATGCGCTCCCCGATAGCGATGACATGAATCTGCATATGGCCTCTGAAGCCCCGATGAACCGGGATGCAAGCGGATCTAAATGTCTTTACAGCCGGGTTGTTAGCGTTTCGTTCCTCATCCTGCATTCAGCCGCGGCTTCGATTTTTTCTTCCGTGGGCTGGCGCGCCCGGCTTCGCTGGGCTTGACCGGCCTCGCATCCGACCAGAGTTTCTCGAGATTGTAGAAGTCGCGCGTCTGCTCTCGCATTACGTGCACCACCACGTCGCCGAAATCTATCAGCACCCAGTCACCGATTTTCTGGCCTTCACTGCCAACCGGCCGTACGCCATGTTCGCGTAAGCTCTCCACCACCTTATCGGCCGTGGACTGCACGTGCCGGTTCGAGGTGCCGGTGGCGATCACCATGTAGTCGGTGAAATCACTCACCTTGCGCACGTCGAGCACGGCGATATCGCGCGCCTTGGCTTCCGCCAGCGCGTCGTTAGCCCACCGCTGGACCTTTCTGGCTTTGTCGGCTTTTGGCATCAATTTCCCCGATTCGTGTAAAGTCGATTTTGACGAATGTAATCGAGCACCGCGGGCGGCAACAAACCTTCCACCGGCTGGCCGCGCGTGATCGCTTCGCGGATGCGTGTGGCGGAGATGTCCTGCGGGGTGACCGATTGAAAATAGACCCTGCCGGCGGCGGTTCGTATCAGCTCGCGCGCATCATGCGCGACGCGGTCACGCGCCCAGGGGGGCAGGGCCGCGGCGGCCGGAAACGTCCATCCGGGCCGCGTCATCACCACCAGATGCGCCAGTTCCGGCAACCGGCTCCACTGGTGCCAGGTCTCGATTCCCGCGAAGGCGTCCATGCCCACCAGCAGGCACAGCGACCGGTCTCCGAACTCCTGGCGAAACGATTCCAGCGTCAGCACGGTATAGGAGAGCCCTCCGCGCCTGAGTTCGCGGTCATCCACGACGAACCCGGGCAAATCCGCCGCCGCGAGTTGCGCCATGCGCAGGCGCTGCGCGGCACTCGCCACCGGCGCGCGGCGATGCGGCGGCGCGGCCGCGGGAATGACGCGGATTTCGCCCAGGTCGAGCGCGCGCAACGCTTCCTGTGCCGGGCGCAGGTGACCGTAATGAATGGGATCGAACGTGCCGCCAAGAATGCCGAGGGCTTTCACTTAACAATGTTTCAGACGGCGAGCCCCGGTTTCGGCTGGCCCTGAAACGTCGAATCGAATTGCATGATTATTTCCGGATATGGCCATCCCCGAGCACGATGAACTTCACCGACGTGAGTCCCTCGAGCCCCACCGGGCCACGGGCGTGCAGCTTGTCGGTGGAGATGCCGATCTCGGCGCCGAGCCCGTACTCGAAGCCGTCGGCGAAACGCGTCGAGGCATTGACCATCACCGAACTCGAATCGACCTCGCGCAGAAAACGGCGCGCGCGGGTGATATCCTCGGTCACGATGGAATCGGTGTGGGCCGAACCGTACCTGGCGATGTGATCGATCGCCTCGGACACGTTTTCGATTACCCGGATCGAGAGAATCGGCGCGAGATACTCCGTGTGCCAGTCCTCCTCGGTCGCGGCTTTGATGCCGGGCAGGATCTTGCGCGTCACTTCGCAGCCGCGCAGCTCCACGCCCTTCTCGTGATACATCTTCCCCAAAACCGGGAGCACCTTGTCGGCCATGCCGCGCGCGACCAGGAGCGTCTCCATCGTGTTGCAGGTGCCGTAGCGCTGGGTCTTGGCGTTGAACGCGACCTTCACGGCCTTGTCCAAATCGGCCTTGTCGTCGATATACACGTGGCACACGCCGTGCAGATGCTTGATGACGGGAATCGTCGCCTCGGCGCTGATGCGCTCGATCAACGACTTTCCGCCGCGGGGCACGATGACGTCCACGCATTCCTTCATCGTGATCAATTCGCCGACGGCGGCGCGGTCGGTGGTTTCCACCACCTGCACCGCGTCCGCGGGCAAGCCGGCCTGCCTGAGTCCGGTCTGGATGCAGGCCGCGACGGCCTGGTTCGAGTGAATCGCCTCGCTGCCGCCGCGCAGGATCGTGGCATTGCCGGATTTGAGACAGAGTCCGGCGGCATCGGCGGTGACGTTCGGACGCGATTCATAGATGATGCCGATCACGCCGAGCGGCACGCGCATGCGCCCGACCTGGATGCCGGAGGGGCGATAATTCAGATCGGAGATTTCGCCGACCGGATCGGGCAACGCCGCGATCTGACGCAGGCCGTCGGCCATGGCCTGGATGCGGGCCGCGTTCAGTTCGAGCCGGTCGAGCGAGGCGGAATCGAGCCCGGCGTTCCTGCCGGCGTCGAGATCCTTCTTGTTGGCGGCCATGAGCGCCGTGGACTGTTTTTCGATTTCGGCGGCCATGGCCAGCAGCGCCGCGTCCTTCGCCGCCGTTTCGGCGCGCGAAACGGCGCGCGCGGCGACGCGGGCGCGCTGTCCGACGTCCCGCATGTAGCGCTTGATATCCGCACCCGTGGTTTGTCGCGATGCCGTTTTCATACTTCCCTACCCGTCGTCATGACGACTTGTCTGCACGTACCGAGGTGCAATCCACACAAGCCCAAGGCGAGACACTGCAATTCCTGCCAGATGTCACCGGCGCTGCGACCCTTCAGAATGCGATCGACGCGGGCGGCGCGCTGCAACAGGCCCTGACTGGCGTCCAGCGACAGGCGCTTGAGCGCGGCGCTCACCAGCGGCTTGCGTTTGGCCCATACCCGGCGTGTTTCCATCACGCGCGCCGCCGGCTGCCCGGCCGCGACCAGGCGCGCCATCTGCGCCAGCTCCCGGACCTCGCGCGCCAGCGCCCACAGAATCAGGACCGGCTCCACGCCTTCGCCTCGCAGGCTGACGAGAATGCGGTCCACCGCCGCCGCCTCGCCTCGCAGGCTGGCGTCGGCCAGGGCAAACACGCTGAAACGGGCATTGTCGCTGAGATTTCCCTCGATGTCATCCAGCCCTATTTCACCGCTGCCCAGCAGCATCCCGAGTTTGTCGATTTCCTGGGCACAAGCCAGAAGATTGCCTTCCATCAGATGCGCCAGCAGTTCCACCACGCCGGGTCCCGGCTTCAAGCCCTTCGCCTGCAAGCGGCCCCGTATCCACGCCGGCCAATGCGCTGCGTCAAGCGGGTAAATCGATACCACCACGCCCGCGCCTTCCAGCGCCTTCGCCCACTTGGCTTCGCGTACCGTCTTGTCCAACTTTCCACTGGTGACCATGAACACCACGTCGGCCGGCGGTCGTGCGGCGATATCGGTCAGAATTTTAGCACCCGTCTCCCCCGGCTTCCCGGTCGGCATGCGCAGCTCGATGATGCGCCGTTCGGAGAAGAGCGACAACGATTGCAGGGAGGCGAACAGCCCGTTCCAGTCGAAACCGCTTTCGACCGTCATGATCTGACGTTCCGAATAGCCCGCCGAATGCGCCGCCTCGCGAATGGCGCGGCAGCTTTCCTCGACCAGCAGCAGCTCCTCGCCGTAGACGAAGTAAATCGGCGCGAGGTCGCGCTTGAGATGATTCGACAGCTGATCAGCGCTGATCTGCATGTTTTACCGTCAACTCCACGGCCGCAAGCCGCCGCAATATCTGTTGCACCGCGTCGTTCTGCATGTCGCGCCGCAGTTCGCTTTCTTCCCGTTCATTGGCCAGCACGTTCAACCGGTCAAAAGCGAAATAGCGCTGGACTCTCACCGTTTGAGGTTCGGACAGGATTTTGCTGTCCTTGTCGGTCACGCGGAAACTCACCGCGTACCGCAACAGGTATTCCTCCGCCTTGCCGGTCGAGTCCACCGACAGCAGCTGTCTGTCGAATTTTTCGGCGAAAAGCAACAAAACCGGCGCTTCCGCGGCGTCGACCACGTCGACGCCGGCCTGGGTACGCAGGGCGTTAGTCATCGCCACCCGCAGCGGGTCATATTGCTGCGTACTGCCTTGCACCGTCACCCGCAACGTAGCCAGTGCCGGCGCCAGCCGGTATTCACCGGCGCCGCGCAGGTGAAAACCACATGAAACCAGCAGCAAGTGGCACGCAGCAAGCAGCAAAAGAAAAACTCTCCAGACCCTATCACTTGCTTCTTGTAACTTGCCGCTTGCCACCTTTATGCCACCACAATATTCACGAGCTTGCCCGGCACGACAATCACCTTCTTCACCGCCTTGCCGCTGACGTGACGGGCGACGGCTTCGTCCGCCAGCGCGATTTCCCGCACCTGTTCCTCGAGCGCCTGCACCGGCACCGACACGCGGCCGCGCAGCTTGCCGTTCACCTGCACCACGATCTCGAGCTTGTCCTGCTTGAGCGCGGCGGCGTCCGGCTCCGGCCAACGAGCGTCGATCACGGCCTCGCGATGACCGAGCGCATGCCATGAGGCGTGACTGATATGCGGCGCGATCGGCGAAAGCATGATCGTGATGAACTCCAGTGCTTCCTGGCGTACGGATTTCGCTCCCTCGGAAGTATCGTCAATACGACCGATCGCGTTGACGAGCTCCATCACCGCCGCAATCGCGGTATTGAAAGTGCGGCGGCGGCCGATATCGTCGGTGACCTTGGCCAGCGTCTGGTGCGCCAAGCGCCGCAGGTCCTTGAGCGGCTCCGGGAGTTTGGCGATATCGGTCCTGGCCGGCAGCCCCGCGCTCACGTGTTCCGCCACCAGGCGCCACAGCCGCTTCAGGAAACGATGCGCGCCCGCCACGCCTTCGTCGGACCACTCGAGCGTCATCTCCGGGGGCGCGGCAAACATCATGAACAGCCGCGCCGTATCAGCGCCATACTGGTCGATGAGCGACTGCGGATCGACGCCGTTGTTCTTGGATTTCGACATGGTGCCGATGCCGCCGCTTTCCACCGGCAGGCCATCGCTCTTGAGGACCGCACCGATGCGATTGCGATCGACGTCGAACTTCAGGTCGACGTCGGCGGGGTTGTAATAAACGATTCGCCCGCTCGCCGGCTTGCGAAAGAAAATCTCGTTCAGCACCATGCCCTGGGTCAGCAACCGCATGAACGGTTCGTCGCCGTGCACCAGGCCGGTGTCACGCATCACCTTCCACCAGAAGCGCGAGTACAGCAGATGCAGGATGGCATGCTCGATGCCGCCGATGTACTGATCCACCGGCATCCAGTATTTCACGCGCTCATCCACCATCGCTTTGGCGTTGTCTGGCGCGCAGTAGCGCGCGTAATACCAGGACGAATCGACGAAGGTGTCCATGGTGTCGGTCTCGCGCCGCGCGGGCTGGCCGCACTTGGGGCAGGCGCAGTTCACGAAATCCGCGCGCTTGTTGAGGGGGTTGCCGGTGCCGTCGGGCACGCAGTCCTCGGGCAGCACCACCGGCAGGTCTTTGTCCGGCACCGGCACGTCGCCACAACGGTCGCAATGAATAATAGGTATCGGGCAGCCCCAGTAGCGCTGGCGCGAGATGCCCCAGTCGCGCAGGCGCCACATGACCTGCTTGTCGCCGAGGCTTTTGGCTTTAAGATCGGCGGCAATGGCATCGACCGCCTCACTATATGTCAACCCGTCATATTTACCAGAATTGATGCAAAGTCCATTTTCCTTATCGGCGTACCAATCCTTCCAATTACTTTCGCTGAAATCGTAGTAGGCATAATCCGACCCGAAGAAATCGGACCTGGATTTTCGCTTCATCTCAATACCGTTGGTAATGACCTGCTTGATCGCCAGACCGTATTGTCTGGCGAAATGAAAATCGCGCTCGTCATGCGCCGGCACCGCCATCACCGCGCCCTCGCCGTAACCCATCAACACGTAATTGCCGACCCAGACCGGAATTTGCTCGCCGGTCAGCGGGTGCGTCACCGTGATCCCGGTCGGCATGCCTTTCTTCTCGATGGTCGCGAGATCAGCCTCCATCACCGTGCCGCGCTTGCACTCCTCGACGAAGGCCGCGAGCTTCAGGTTGTTCTTCGCGGCGTGGGCCGCGAGCGGGTGCTCGGCCGCCACGGCGCAGAAGGTCACGCCCATGATCGTGTCGGCGCGCGTGGTGAACACCCAGAGTTTTTCCGCCCGGCCATCGAGCTTGTACGGAAAAGCAAAGCGCACGCCCACGCTCTTGCCGATCCAGTTGGCCTGCATCGCGCGCACGCGCTCCGGCCACTCGCTGAGCTGATCGAGATCGGCCAGCAGCTCTGCAGCATAGCGCGTGATTTCGAGGTAGTACATCGGGATCTCGCGCCTCTCGACCAGCGCCCCGGTGCGCCAGCCGCGCCCGTCGATCACCTGTTCGTTCGCGAGCACCGTCTGGTCCACCGGATCCCAATTGACGACACCGGTCTTTTTATAAGCGATGCCCTTCTCCAGCATGCGCAGGAACAACCACTGGTTCCATTTGTAATATTCGGGCTTGCAGGTGGCGAGCTCGCGGTCCCAGTCGATAGCGAAGCCGAGCGACATGAGCTGCCTTTTCATGTACGCGATGTTGTCGTAGGTCCACCTGGCCGGCGGCACGCCGTTGGCCATCGCCGCGTTTTCGGCCGGCAATCCGAAGGCGTCCCAACCCATGGGCTGCAGGACATTGCGGCCGTTCATGCGCATGTACCGCGTCAGCACGTCGCCGATGGTGTAGTTGCGGACGTGCCCCATGTGCAGCTTGCCGGAGGGATACGGGAACATCGACAGGCAGTAGTACTTCTCCCGCCCGGGTGTTTCCGTCGCCTTGAAGGATTGATGCTTTTCCCAGTATTGCTGGGCGTCT